>NZ_JBDTEM010000001.1:0-10675 GCF_039922535.1 Rhodoferax sp.
CGCGGTGCACTTGGCTTTCGGTGGTACGCGCGCCGATCGCGCCCCAGGAAATCAGGTCGCCAATGTACTGGGGCGAAATGACGTCCAAAAACTCACTCCCCGCAGGCAGGCCTAAGCGATTGATGTCGATCAACAACTGGCGGGCGATACGCAGACCTTCGTCTATGCGGTAGGTTTCATCGAGGTAGGGATCGTTGATCAGCCCCTTCCAGCCCACCGTGGTGCGGGGCTTTTCGAAGTAGACGCGCATCACGATCTCGAGCGTGTCAGCGTACTTTTCGCGCTGCACCATCAGGCGGCGGGCGTAGTCCAGGGCGGCCGCCGGGTCATGGATGGAGCACGGGCCAATCACCACCAGCAGACGGTCGTCGGTGCCCGCCATGATGTTGTGGATGTTTTTGCGGGTATCGGAAATCAAAGTCTCGACCGACGTGCCGCTGATAGGGAAGAAGCGGATGAGGTGTTCTGGAGGGGGTAGCACGGTGATGTCCTTGATGCGTTCGTCGTCGGTTTTGCTGGTTTTTTCGACGCTCGCATACCAGTTGTCGCTGGTGGGGTGGGTCTTGGCATTCATGGGCTGCTCCTGTGGGTTTTGTATAAAAAGAGAAAGGGGGACGAAAAAAAACCGCCTGAGAGCTTGAGGCTCCGGCGGTTTTTATGAAGGGCTTGCTTGTCTACAACTTAGCCTCTCATCCGCCGGGGACCGAGAACCAAAAGTAAAAGTAGGCAAACACGCTTTGATGCATAGCTTTTCAATGTAACACAGACGGCTTAGGCGGTGCCGCCCACGGTCAGGCCATCAATGCGCAGGGTGGGCTGGCCCACGCCTACCGGCACGCTCTGGCCTTCTTTGCCGCAGGTGCCCACACCGGGATCGAGCTTCATGTCGTTGCCAATCATGCTGACCTTCTTCAGGCACTCGGGGCCGCTGCCGACGATGGTCGCACCCTTGACCGGGTACTGGATCTTGCCGTTTTCCACCCAGTAGGCTTCACTGGCCGAGAACACAAACTTGCCCGAGGTGATGTCCACCTGGCCGCCGCCAAAGTTGCTGGCGTACAGGCCTTTTTTGATGCTGCCAATGATTTCCTGCGGGTCTTTGTCGCCCCCCAGCATGTAGGTGTTGGTCATGCGCGGCATGGGAATGTGGGCATAGCTCTCGCGGCGGCCGTTGCCGGTGGGCTTGACGCCTATCAGCCGGGCGTTCATCGCGTCCTGGATGTAGCCCTTCAAGATGCCGTCTTCGATCAGTACATTGCGCTGGCTGGCACAGCCTTCGTCGTCCACATTCAACGAGCCGCGGCGGTCTTGAATAGTGCCGTCGTCCAACACGGTCACCCCCTTGGCGGCAACGCGCTGGCCAATGCGGCCGCTGAAGGCGCTGGAGCCTTTGCGGTTGAAGTCGCCCTCCAGCCCGTGGCCGATGGCTTCGTGCAACAGAATGCCCGGCCAGCCGGAGCCCAGCACCACGGTCATCACACCGGCCGGGGCCGGGCGGGATTCGAGGTTGGTCAACGCGGCGTGCACGGCGGCATCCACATATTCGTTGAGCATCGCATCGTCGAAATAGGCCAGGCCGAAGCGCCCGCCGCCGCCGCCCGAACCGACTTCGCGGCGCACCACGCCTTTGACGGTGGCCTCGGCAATCACCGTGACGCTGAGGCGCACCAAGGGGCGCACATCGGCCGCCAGGGTGCCGTCGGCACGGGCGACCATCACCACATCGTATTCAGCGGCCAGCCCGGCCATCACCTGGGCCACGCGCGGGTCTTTGGCCCGGGCGAGCTTTTCCACCCGCTCCAACAACTTGACTTTGGCGGTGCTGTCCAGCGTGGCGATGGGATCTACGCCCAGGTACAAGCTGCGGCTTTTTGCTATTTTTTGTGTAGCCACCTTCGCACGCTTGTTCTGCGCTGCAGCCGAAATAGACCGCACAGTACGGGCGGCATCCAGCAAGGCCGCTTCCGAGATATCGTCGGAGTAAGCAAAAGCAGTTTTCTCGCCGCTGACGGCCCGCACGCCCACGCCGTGGTCGATGCTGAAGGAGCCGGTTTTGACGATACCCTCCTCCAGGCTCCAGCCCTCGCTGCGGGTGTACTGGAAGTACAGGTCGGCATCGTCCACCTTGTGTGCGGTGATTTCGGCCAGCGCGCGGCTCAGGTGGGCGGGTGTCAGGCCAAAAGGCTCCAGCAGTAGCGATTGGGCAATGGCAAGACGTTCGAGGGTGGGTTCGCGAGAGATCATCCAAGCATTTTAGGCCGCATCACTCCCATCGGTTGAGGACAGAGCAAAGCCCACTTCGTGTGGCTCTTGGTCTGTCCCGCAAGGCTTCAGGATTGCACCAACCGCCGGGCTTTGGCGATCGACATCAGAATGCCCAGCCCCAGCCCCAGCGTCACCATGGCCGTGCCACCGTAGCTGATAAAGGGCAGAGGCACGCCGACCACCGGCAAGATGCCGCTGACCATGCCCATATTGACGAAGGCATAGGTAAAGAAGATCAAGGTCACGCTGCCCGCCAGCAGGCGCGAGAACAGGGTCGGCGCGTCCATGGCGATCACCAGCCCGCGCAGTACCAGAAACAAAAACCCGGTGATCAGCAGCAGGTTGCCAATCAGGCCGAACTCTTCGGAAAAGGCGGCAAAAATAAAGTCAGTGGTGCGCTCAGGGATGAATTCCAGGTGGGTTTGCGTGCCTTGCATGAAGCCCTTGCCCAGCACCCCGCCAGAACCAATGGCGATCATGCCTTGGATGATGTGAAAGCCCTTGCCCAACGGGTCGCGGCTGGGGTCCATCAGGGTGCAGATGCGCTGCTGCTGGTAGTCGTGCAACACCACCCAGCGCACGCCGTCGGCGCACAGCGCGGGTTCGTTCCACACAACCAAACCGATGGCGACCAGGCCCAGCAGCACCGGCGGCACGATGAGTTTCCAGCTCAACCCGGCAAAAAACAGCACCGACAGACCGGTGGTCATCACCAGAATCGCCGTGCCCAGGTCCGGCTGCTTGACGATCAGCGCCACCGGCACCGCCAGCAGCAGCCCCCCCACCAAAAAGTCCAGTGGCCGCAACTGTCCTTCGCGCCGCTGGAACCACCAGGACAGCATCAAGGGCATGGCGATTTTGAGAATTTCACTGGGCTGGATGGTGATGCCCAGGTTAAGCCAGCGCCGAGCCCCCTTTTTGGTGATGCCAAAAATGGCCACCGCAATCAGCAAAGCCACCCCCAAGGTGTACAGCGGAACGGCAAACGCCATGAGCCTCTGCGGCGGGATTTGCGCCACCACAAACAGAATAGCCCCCGCCAGCAGCATATTGCGACCATGGTCCACAAAGCGCGTGCCGTGGTCGTAGCCCGAGGAATACATGGTGAGCAAGCCCGCACACACCAGCATGAATACGGCAAACGCCAGCGGACCGTCAAAGCCGCGAAACAGCGGCCCAACGCGCTGCCATAGCGGAGGTTTTTCAAAGACAACAGACATCCCGCGATTATCGCGGCTGCAAGCGGCTAGCCCGCCAGGACGCGGTTCTTGCCGTTGCGCTTGGCTAGGTACATGGCCTGGTCGGCGCGTTTGATGCAGTCGCTGCCCGACTCGTCGGTAGCCAGCTGCGCCACGCCGGCGCTGAAGGTGATCATCACCTTCTGGTTCTCACGCAAAAAGAATTTCTTGGTCAGCTCGCGCTGCAGCCGGGTCAGGGCTACGACGCCCAGCTCCAGCAAGGTGTCCGGCAGCACGATGACAAATTCTTCGCCTCCGTAGCGGGCCAGGGTGTCTTGCGGCCGCATGGATTCGCGGGTGATATTGGCCAGGTGGGTCAGGGCCTCATCGCCAGCCTCGTGGCCCATGTCGTCATTGAGCTTTTTGAAGTTGTCGATGTCCAGCAGCGCCAGGCACAAAGGCGTGCCCTTGCGCTTGGCATTGGCGATTTCGCGCTGGATAGCCTCGTCCATGCCGCGGCGGTTGAGGGCCCCGGTCAGTGGGTCGTGCCGGGCCTGGGCGCTGACGCGGTCCAGCTCCAGGTGCAATTTGCTGATTTCGGACTCGGCCTGGGCGGTTTTTTCGCGCATGGCCTGGAGCTGGTCGCGCGAGTTTTGCGTGTCCAGCGCCATGCTGCGGGTGGCGCTGAGGGCGGTTTGCAGCACCGGACCCAGTTCCTCAATGGTCTGCACCTGCTCGATCTGGCGCGCGCATTCTTCAATTTTGCTGTGGTAAATGCCGCTGGATTCGCCCATCAGCGACAAACGGTCCACAAACGCGGCTAGCAGCTGGCGCATTTGCGTTTGGGCTTCCAAGGCGCGCGCCTTGGCTTCGGACTGCTTGGCGATCACGTCCACCAGCCGCCGCTGCACATCGTCCAGGCGGCGCAGGCTCAGGGGCGGGGTAGATGCCACCACCAGCGCGTCGATCTGGCCACGCAGCCATTGGTCGTCCAGGCACAGCTCGCCAATATTGGTAAACACCAGGTGCAGCAGTTGCAGCAAGGCGGTTTTGATCTCGGACTGGTCTTCGGCCGTGAACGACAGCCGGTGGGTGAAATTGGCCAGCATGGTTTTAGTGCGCGGCAAATCCGGCACCGGCTGGCGGATGAACGCCAGCAACTCGCGGGCTTGCTCCAGAAAACGCGGGTCGTCGGTGCCCAAAGCCGGCAAGGCGTTGTCGATCAGGCGGGCGATTTGCTCCATGAACTCGGGGGTCAGCGCCGGGTTGCTGTGGGCGCTGGCGGGAGCGGCTGGCAACCCAAAGCCACTGTCACCAAAACCCGAGTTGCCGCTGGGGGCGACACTGAGCATGCCAAAACCGGCATATCCCACCAGCGCGTTTTGCACGCCGTCCCAACTGCGTTGGTTGATAGCGGACTGCAACAACCCGCATTGTTTTTGCTGGCCGGGGTTTTTTGCAGGCAAGGCCGCCGCAATCAGGCGCAGGCGTTCAAACGGGAAATGCGCAGGCGCCATCGTGCCGGCCACCTCGTGGTACAGCGTCTGGTAGTTTTCAGGCGTGGGGGGCAGCTTTTTGACGCTGAGCAGCTTGAAGGTTTCTCGCGCAATTTCAGCAGGGGATCGTTCAGCCATGGCGCTTTGTAGTTAGTCTGTTGGGACTCGTGCCCCCCAAAAACGGCCATCGTAATGGCCCAACCCATCGCATCCAAACGGCGAGAGCATGCAGAGCATACGATTTTGATAGCATCTTCGCATGCTTACGCCCCATTTTGCTACCCATCTGCTGTATCTCCACGGCTTTCGCTCGTCGCCGCAGTCGGCCAAGGCGCGCCAGGTTGCCGCACGCGTGCAGACCCAGCATCCTGGCGTGACCTGGTGGTGCCCGCAGTTGCCGCCCTCGCCGCAGGCCGCTATCGAAATGCTGCGCCGAGGCGTCGCGGACTGGCCCTGGGCCACGATGGCCGTGGTCGGATCGTCCCTGGGCGGCTTTTACGCCACCTGGGTGGCCGAGCACACCGGCTGTAAGGCTGTGCTGCTGAACCCCGCCGTCAACCCGGCGCGGGACCTGGCCGAGTACATCGGCGAGCACACCAGTTGGCAAAACCCGCAGGAGCGCTTTTTCTTCGAACCCACCTTCGTCGGCGAATTGCAGACCCTGACCCTGCACAACCAGCCCCCGCCCGAACGCTACCGGGTACTGATTGCCAAGGGCGACGAGGTGCTGGACTGGCACGAAATGGCGGCCCGCTACGCCAGCGCCCAGCCCACGCTGCTGGAGGGCGGCGACCATGCGCTGAGCGACTTCGACACACACATTGACGGCATTTTTCGCTTTCTGGATCTACTGCCCGCAACCCCGCCCGGCTAAACCGGCCACGGCGCATGGGAGAATTCAGCCCATGTTTGCATTATTTGAAGAAGCCGGAAAATTCATGGCCGGGCGCATCTTGTCCGAAGCGGAGTCGTCCGCGCAGGTTGAACTCGACAGTGGCAAGCGGGTCAAGGTCAAAGCCGCCAACCTGTTGCTGAAGTTCGACAAGCCCACGCCCGCCGTCCTGTTGCAGGCTGCCCAAGGGGTCGCCGCCGACATCGAGCTAGAGATGGCCTGGGAATTCGCCCCCGAGGACGACTTTGGCTTTGCCGACCTGGCGCGCGACTATTTCAGCCTGAACGCCACGCTGGAACAGCAAACCGCCATGCTGCTGCGCCTGTTTGAAGCGCCGCATTACTTTCGCCGCGCAGGCAAGGGGCGGTTTCGCAAGGCCTCGGCCGAGATCCTGCAGCTCGCCCTGGCCGCCATCGAGAAAAAACAGCAGCTTGCTATACAAATTGCGACTTGGGCAGAGGAGCTAAGCCAGGGTTTGTGCCCGCCCGCTGTGCGTGAGCAGCTATACAAAATACTGTTTAAACCCGATAAAAACGGCCCGGAATACAAGGCCGTGGTGGAGGCTTCGCGCGCCACCCACAAGGCGCCGCTGGTGCTATTGCAGCACGCCGGGGCCATCGACTCGCCCTACCAGTTCCACTGGCGGCGGTTTTTGCTGGAAAACTTCCCCAAGGGCACGGGCTTTCCTGCGCTGGACGCACCGCAAATTGTGGACGAGCTGCCGCTGTCCACTGCGCAGGCCTTTTCCATCGACGATTCGCAAACCACCGAGATCGACGATGCGCTGTCGGTGCAGGGCCTGGGCAGTGGCACGGTGACGCTGGGCATCCACATCGCCGCGCCAGGTTTGGCCATCACGCCGGGCAGCGCCATCGACCAACTGGGCCGCGCCCGCCTGTCCACCGTCTACATGCCGGGCTACAAGCTGACCATGCTGCCCGATGCCGTGGTGCAAAACTACACCTTGCAAGAGGGCCGCGACTGCCCCGCCGTGTCGCTGTACGTCACGCTGGATGAAGCCACCCTGGAGATCACTGCCTCTGAGACCAAGCTGGAGCGGGTGCACATTGCTGCCAATCTGCGCCACGACCAGCTCGATACGCTGGTCACGGCGGAGTGGCTAGAGAATCCAGACTTTGAGCATGAAATTGGCATTCCGCGCATATCTATCCAGCGCGAACAGCTATCATTTTTATATAAACTGGCCAAACACCTCAAAGCGCAACGCGAGGTGGTGCGCGGCAAGCCCGAGAACTTCAACCGGCCCGACTACAACTTCAAGCTGCTCGGCAAGACCGGCGACGAGCCCGCAGGCAACGAGCAGGTGCAAATCACCACCCGCCAACGCGGCGCGCCGCTGGATCTGATGGTGGCTGAGGCCATGATTTTGGCCAACAGCACCTGGGGCAACTGGATGGCCGAGAACGGTGTACCCGGCATCTACCGCAGCCAGGCCAGCCTGCTGCCCGGCGTGAAGGTGCGCATGGGCACCAAGGCACTGCCGCACGCGGGCATCGGGGTCAAAAGCTATGCCTGGAGCACATCGCCCCTGCGCCGCTATACCGATCTGGTCAACCAGTGGCAAATCATCGCCTGCGCCCGGCACGGCAAAACCGCCGCCCTGGCCGCGCCGTTCAAGCCCAAGGATGCCGACCTGTTCTCCATCATCTCGATGTTTGACGCGGCCTACGCCACCTACAACGGCTACCAGGGCGCAATGGAGCGCTTCTGGACGCTGAAATACCTGCAGCAAAACGGCACCACCGAGATCATCGGCACGGTGTTCAAGGACGGCATGGTGCGCGCCGACGACCTGCCGCTGGTGCTGCCCGTGATGGGCGATGCGCCACGCGGCGCCAAGGTGCGGGTGAAGCTGGGCGACATTGACGAGATCACGCTGGATGTGCACGGCACCGTGGTCGAGCGGCTGGACACGCCAGCCGAGGCAGCGGCCGATGCTCCCGCCAACCAAGCCGAAGAGGCCGAGGACGACGAGGACGACACCAGCGCCGGGCCCATTGCCATCGCCGTCGATATGGACGAGCCCGAAGCCGCATCCGCCGCCGAACCCGCACCGTGAGCTGGCGCTTCCTCCGCAACTTCACCGCCCTGCAGCTTGCGCTGGGGGTGTCTATCACGCTGCACGCGGTGCTGCTGACGTTGCGCTTTGTCGACCCCGAGTCCTTCAACCGGGTGTTCCAGGACACGCCGTTGGAAGTGATTCTGGTCAACGCCAAATCCACGACCCCGCCCGACCGCGCCACGGCCATCGCCCAAGCATCGCTGGCAGGCGGCGGCGAGGCAGATGCGGGCCGCGCCACCACGCCGCTGCCGCCGTCGGCCCTAACCGACTTTGGTGAAACCATGGAGGCCACGCAGCGCAAGGTAGACGCGATGCAGCAGCAGCAAACCATGCTGCTGGCGCAGGTGACCCAGCAGTTGGCAAGCCTGCCCACTCCTGACCCGAAAAAAGCCAGCAATTCACCCGATGCCGCCGCGCAGGAAGAAAAGCGTCGCCAGTTGCTGAACCTGCTGGCAGCGGTCGAACGACGCATCAACCAAGAAAACGCCCGTCCCAAGCGCCGCTACGTCAGCCCCTCCACCCGAGAAGAAGTGTTCGCGCTGTACTACGACAACTTGCGCCGCCGGGTGGAAGACCAGGGGACAGCGAACTTTCCCGAGGTGGCGGGCAAAAAGGTCTATGGCACGCTTACCATGATTATTACCATCAACTTTGATGGCCAAGTGCTGGCCACCCAAATCGCCGAAAGCTCTGGTAGCCGGACACTAGACCGACGCGCTGAAGCGATTGTGCGTAAAGCAGGGCCCTTTGGCGCTTTCAGCGATGCCTTGCGCGCCAAAGGTGACCAGTTGGTCACGGTATATAAATTCGTTTTCAATCGTAATCAGACGCTGGAAACCAAAGTCGACACCCCGCCTTGAGCCCCTTTTTAAGACAGAAAGTACGTGTATGGACCGCTATTGCGTGATGGGCAACCCGATAGAACACAGCCGATCGCCGTGGATCCAAAGCCGGTTTGCCACCTTGATGGGCCACAGCCTGCAATACGACAAGTGCCTGGTACCGATGGACGGCTTTGTGCAGGCCATTGCCGCCTTCCGCGCCGAAGGCGGACTGGGCTGCAACATCACCGTGCCCTTCAAATTTGAGGCGGCCGCACTGGCCCAGCACGAGTCTTCGCGCGCCCAACTGGCCGGGGCCAGCAACTTCCTGCACTTCCGCGCCGACGGCATCCATGCCGACAATACCGATGGCGCAGGGCTGGTGAACGACATCCAGAACAATGCCGGTGTCGCCCTGGCGGGGCGCGACGTGCTGCTGATTGGCGCTGGGGGTGCGTCTGCCGGGGTGCTGGGGCCGCTGATCGCCGCCCAGGCCCGCCGCATCACCGTGGCCAACCGCACCTTGGGTAAAGCCCAGACTCTGGTAGCCCGTCACGCAGCGCTGGCACAGGCGCACGGCGTGCTGGTCGATAGCGCCGAACTGGCCGCTGTGCAAACGCCGTATGACGTGGTGGTGAACGCCACCGCCAGCAGCCTTAGCGGTGCAGGCGTGCCGGTGTCGCCCAGCGTACTCAAACCCGGTGCGCTGGCGCTGGACATGATGTACGGCCCGGCGGCTGCGGGCTTTATGGAGTGGGCTCGCACGTACCAGGCCATCCCGCGCGACGGCCTGGGCATGCTGGTCGAACAGGCCGCCGAGGGCTTTTTGCTGTGGCGCGGCGTGCGCCCCCCGTCGGCCCAGGTGCTGGCCGAGCTGCGCGCCACATTGGGCTGACACCATGCGCCCCGTGCTGCGCTGGCTGGTGCTGGTGGCTTTTGCCACGCTGGCGCTCCAATTGTTTTTTGTCGGCCGCATCGCCCTGATGCTGGTGGTGGCACCGCAATCCACCGCGTTTGAGCGTTCGGAGGCCTGGCGGCTGCTGACCAGCACGGACCAGTCCTTGCGCTGGCAGCAGGAATGGGTGCCCTACAGCCAGATTTCAGACAACCTCAAACGCGCCGTCATCGCCTCGGAAGACGGCACCTTCACCAACCATGACGGCGTGGACTGGGAAGCACTGGAGAAAGCTTGGCAAAAGAACGAGAAAGCCCAGGAACGTGCCGCCAAACAGGCCGCTCCGACCAAGGCCAAAACCAACGCCCCTCCCAAACCACCCAAGGTCATTGGCGGCTCCACCATCACCCAGCAACTTGCGAAAAACCTGCTGCTGTCGGGCGAGCGCACCTTGCTGCGCAAGGGCCAGGAGTTGGTGCTGACCATGTTGCTGGAGCAACTGCTGGACAAGCAGCGCATCCTGGAGATCTATTTGAACAACGTGGAATGGGGCGAAGGCGTATTTGGTGCCGAAGCCGCCGCCCAGCACTATTTCCGCAAACCTGCGTCCCGCCTCAGCGCATTCGAAGCCGCCCGGCTGGCGGTAATGCTGCCTCGGCCCAAGTATTTTGAAAAGGTGCCCAATTCCGGCTACCTGAGCAGCCGCGCGTCCACCATCGTGGCCCGCATGTCGAGCGCAGAGCTGCCTTGATAGCCGGGATGGATAATGCGCAGGCATTCCCGCCGAACCCGCCTGAGCCCATCCATGTCTGACATCCTCGAAAAAATCATCACCGTCAAGCGCACAGAAATCGCCGAAGCGATGCGCCGCACATCCCTGGCAGACATGCGTGCCGACGCGGAATCCCGCGTACTGACCCGCGACTTTGTGGGTGCCATGCGCAAGAAAATTGCCGCCGGACAAGCCGCCGTCATCGCCGAAATCAAAAAAGCCAGCCCCTCCAAAGGTGTGCTGCGCGCCGACTTCATTCCCGCCGACATCGCC
>NZ_JBDTEM010000002.1:0-4781 GCF_039922535.1 Rhodoferax sp.
CCACAACCCTAAACAATGGCAGTCATCGTACCAACCTGCTTTGGGCCCAAAGCAGGCATTTCAGCCCCCATAGAGCAGACGCTCCACGCTGCCCAGGCCCACCAATTTCGCAATTTCGGTCGGCTGACCCCGCAACCCTAATGGCTTTTAGGTATTCCTACCTGCTGCCCCCAACAAATATATCTCTAGTTGTCAAGTTCCGTGCGATTATCTCCCCCGTCGCAGCTGGCCGCTCTTCAAAGCGCGGGAGCTGATACGTGGCGTGATAGCCTCTTTAAAGCACAAGGAACCCCAGCCATGAGCCAAGTCCACCCCCTGGCCCGCACCACACCGCGCGTACGCATGGAGATCAAAGCCTCCAGTGCCAGCGCGACTGCGCTGGCCGAGCTCTACAACATCAGCGTAGCCACTGCCCGCAAGTGGAAGAAGCGTGACGATGTACTGGACCGCTCCCACCGTGCCCATGACCTGGGTACGACGCTGAGCTTGGCCCAGGAGGCGGTGGTGGTGGAGATCCGCCGTCTGTGTCTGCTGCCCTTGGATGACCTGGTCAGCATCACGCGCCGCTTCATCCATGCGGGTGCCTCTCGCTCAGGCATCAGTCGGCTGTTGCGCCGGGAGGGTGTGGCCAAGCTGCAGGACTTGCAGCCCAAGGAAGAAGGAGAAGACCAGCCCAAGAAGACGCTCAAGGACTATGTGCCAGGTTTTGTGCACATCGACATTAAGTACCTGCCGCAGATGCCTGACGAGGACAGCCGCAGCTACCTGTTCGTGGCGATAGACCGGGCCACGCGGTGGGTCTACATGCGTGTCTACGCTGACCAAACCGAGGCCAGCAGCACGGACTTCTTACGGCGCTTACGCCAAGCGGCAGCTTTCAAGATCACCAAGATATTGACCGACAACGGCACGCAGTTCACAGACCGCTTCACCAGCAAGGCCAAGCAACCTACGGGCAAGCACCTGTTTGACCAGCAATGCATCGCGCAAGGCATAGAGCATCGGCTGATCCCACCCCGGCACCCCCAGACCAATGGCATGGTCGAGCGCTTCAATGGGCGCATCAGTGAGGTCGTTAAACAGACCCGGTTTGCCTCCGCTGTTGAACTGGAGGACACGCTGACGAACTATCTCAACACCTACAACTACCATATCCCGCAGCGGGCTTTGAACCACCTCTCGCCCATAGACGCCCTTCAAGCTTGGCGCAAGAAGTCGCCTGAATTATTCGTGAAGCGGGTATATAAACAGGCGGAACTTGACATCTAGTGCTTATTTCACCTTCGCTAGCAGCTCTCTAAACCATAGCAAATTTCACAGATGATCAGCCGTATTTCGCCCATGCCCCATGCGAGCCACGGGGGCGAGGTGGTACTGTTAGGGGAACTCACAGCCCGTTTACGGGCTCCATCAGGGAGCCATTGCAAGATGGCGCACCTGGCAGCATCGGCGCTCTGCCCTATTACCTACAAGGAGACTCTTATGCAAATCCAGATCAATACCGACCACAACATCGACGGCCACGAGGCGCTGGCCGCCCATGTCACCAACGTGCTGCAGCACGCTCTGCAGCGGCTCAGCCCGCACATCACCCGCGTGGAAGTGCACCTGGGCGATGAGAACAGCGACAAAAACTCCCACCACGACAAACGCTGCATGCTGGAAGCGCGCATGGAAGGCCGCCCCCCCGTGGCCGTGACGCACCATGCCGACAACGTGCACCAAGCGATTGCGGGCGCCACCGAAAAATTGACGCGCAAGATCGACGATCTGGTGAGCCGCCAGCACGACCAGAAGACCCGCAGCGGCGCGGGGCTGGCCGCCGTGGTGGTGCCCGACGCGGAATGATCCGCAGCCTGGCGGCTGATAAACCTTATTAGCCCGCCAGCAGCGCGGCGAAGCGGTCCAGGTCCACATTACTTCCGCTGATGAGGATGCCCACGCGCTGGCCTTGCAGCTGCGCGCGCAGCTTGCGTGCGGCGGCAAAGCCCAGGCAGCCGGTGGGCTCGATCACCAGCTTCATGCGCTCGGCGAAGAAGCGCATACCCGCGACTAACTCGGCGTCGCTGACGGTATGGATGTCGTCCACGTCGCGGCGGATGAGGGGGAAGGTGTAGTTACCCAGGTGCTGCGTCTGCGCGCCGTCGGCAATGGTTTTGGGCGTGTCGATGTGCACGATGCTGCCGCTGCGAAACGACTGCTGGCCGTCGTTACCGGCCTCAGGTTCCACGCCGTAGACCTTGCACTGCGGCGACAAGGCACGCGCCGCCAGGGCCGAGCCCGATAACAGACCACCGCCGCCCAGGCAGACGAAAAGCGCATCCAGCGGGCCGGTTTCTTCGAACAATTCCATTGCCGCCGTGCCCTGGCCGGCAATCACGTCCGGGTGGTCGTAGGGCGGGATCAAGGTCAGGCCGTGCTGCTCGGCCAGCGTGCGGCCGATCTGCTCGCGGTCTTCGGTGTAGCGGTCGTACAGCACCACCTTGCCGCCGTAGCCTTTGGTGGCGGCGATTTTGGCGGCGGGCGCGTCCTGCGGCATCACGATGGTGGCGGGCATGCCCAGCAACTGGGCAGACAGAGCGATGGCCTGCGCATGGTTGCCGGACGAGAACGCCACCACACCGGCGCGGCGCTGCTGCGCGTCAAATTTCGACAGCGCGTTGAAGGCACCCCGGAACTTGAACGCGCCCATGCGCTGCAGGTTTTCGCATTTGAAAAACAGCTGCGCGCCCAGCTCTGCATCGGCCGTGCGCGAGCGCAGTACCGGCGTGCGGTGGGCATGGCCCACCAGGCGTTGGGCAGCGGCGGAAACATCGTCAAAAGTGGGCAGGTTTTGCATGGTGTGTGGAAGTTGGTTGAAGGGTTACCAGGGCCAGTGGATGCGCGTGCCGGTCTGTGTGGCCGTGGCGCGCTGGTACAGCATCTGGGCCACGGTCAGGTCTTGCAGAGCGATGCCGGTGGAGTCGAAAACGGTGGTGTCGCCGGGCTGGCGGCTGAACTGCGCCTGGCCGGTCAGCAGGTCGCCGATCTCGGTGCTGGGCGTGTCAGGTGTCCACTGCAGCTCACCGATGCTGCTGGCCTGGGCTTGGTCGTCCACAAACAGCTTGGCGCGCGGCAGCAGGCCGTCTGGCAGTTCGCGCTTGCCCCGGGTGTCGCTGCCGATGCAGCTGAAGTGGGTGCCGGGCTGCACCGCGGCCAGGTCAAACAGCGCGCCGCCGCCGGTGGTGGCGGTGATGACCACGTCGCTGGCGGCCACGGCGGCGTTCACGTCGCGGGCGTGGACGAGCTGGCAGCGCGTGCGGTAGCGGGCTTCGAAAGCGGCATTCGGCTCGCCGCTCGAAGTGGCGTAGTGCACTGTTTGCAGCTGGGGCAGGAGCAGCAGCGCGTAGTCCAGCTGGATGCGGCCTTGCACGCCGGTGCCAAACAGGCACAGGCTCTGACTGTCGGGCCGCGCCAGCAGCTGCAGGCCCATGCCGCCCGCGGCACCGGTGCGCAGGGTGGTGACGGCGTTGCCGTCGATCATGCACAGCGGCCGGCCGGTGGCGGGGTCGATCAACAGAATGGTCGCCTGGTGCTGCTCGCTGGCCAGCGCGCGGTTGCCGGGCCAGAAGCCAGCGGCCTTGAAGCCCAGCACGTTCTGCGCCGCGATGTCGCCGGACTTGATGCCAAACACGCCGCCGGTGTGCAGGCGCTCGCGCACCAGGGGGAACACGCGGCCCTCGCGGCGGCTGTGCAGCGCAAAGGCTTGCTTTACGGCATCGAGTACCGGGGCCAGTTCCAGCAGGGCTTCGACCTGGTGGCTGTCCAGCAGCAGCAAATCGGTGATTTTGGTAGCGGTCATGGCGTTCTTATTTGCCATAGCTGTAGACGGTGGCACGCGACACGCCCAGGTGCAGCGCCACGGTTTCCATGGCGCGGCGGATGTCCATGCAGCCGGTGTCTTTGAGTTCGCGCAGCAGCGAGCGGCGCTCTTCGGTTTTCAGCGCGCGCGGCGTGGTCGACAGGCGGGCGGCGAAGGCGTCGATGCGGCTGCGCAGGACATCGGCACCGGCCGGGTCCAGCGACTCCTTGGGCACCTTGGTAGCGTCCACACTGCCGAACTGGCCCAGCACATGCTGCACGCTGCGGATCTGCGTCAGGTCCACATTCATGCACAGCGCGGCGATGTACTGGCCGTTGCTGTCCTTGATGCCGATGGAGGTGCTTTTGGCCTGGCGGCCATCGGCAAACTGGTTGGCGTAGTTGGCGATGACCTGGGGGTAGCCGGGGTCGGCGATGCGCGCCAGGCCCAGCTCGGTGGTCGGGTCGCCCACCTGGCGGCCCGACAGGTTGTTGTGGATCGCCAGGATGGAGTGGCTGGGCGTGCGCAGGTCGTGCAGCACGACTTCGCAAAACGGCGCAAAGGTGGCGGCCAGGCCCTGCGCCACCTGCTGCATCTGGGCCAGCAGGATCTGCTGCTCGGGCGTGGATTTTTTCATCTGGATAGTTTATCCAGAATTAGACGTTTTGCAAAGTTGGTAGCTTTGAACCGCCGCCCGCCAGAGGCTGCGATTTAAGGAAAATAGGGCTCTGGCGCAGGTAGGCTCTGCGCTGGCAGCTATCTAAACCATAGTAAAAACCGTTCTCACTGGCCTGATTCGCGCCACCAGTGGGTGGACAGCGCGGGCGCCTGCAAGTCCAGCCGCTCGCCCATGCGCGGTGCCACCACCGGCACCTGGGCGGCGTCTGCCAGCGCGCTGATGCGCTCAAACGGCTCGGTCCATACGTGCAGCGCCAGGTCA
>NZ_JBDTEM010000003.1:0-9004 GCF_039922535.1 Rhodoferax sp.
TGCGGCGGATGTCAAGTCCGCACTGGCCAAGGCCATCCAGCAGTTTGGCGGTATCGACGTACTGGTGGCCAATGCGGGTGGGCACGGTATTGGCGAGTTAACCCAGACGACGGACGACTCCTGGCGCATGGCGACACGCCTTAATCTGGACACCGCATTTGTCTGCGCCCGCGAGTTGATGCCCAGCCTGATTGCGCGCAAAGGCAACATCGTGGTCCTGTCCTCGTTGGCCGGGCATTTCGCCGGTCCGGCGGTGGTGGGCTATGTGACGATGAAGCATGCGCTGATTGGCCTTACCCGCTCTTTGGCGCGTGACTACGGCCGCTTAGGCGTTCGTACCAATGCGGTGTGCCCCGGCTGGGTGCGCACAGCCATGGCCGACGAGCAAATGCAGGTCCTGGCGGACAAACTGGGCTTGCCCGATTTTGAAAGCGCCTACCAAATGGTGACCAAAGACGTGCCCTTGGGGCGGGCCGCGCTGGCTGAGGATGTTGCAGATGCCGTGCTGTACCTGGCATCCGACCGGGCCGCCATGGTCAATGGAACTTACCTGATGGTCGATGGCGGCGCGTCTGCTGTGGACTTGCCCACTATTGCTTTTGCTGAATGAAAGGATTGATATGACCGACGAAAAAAAACCTGCCGACTGGAAAACGTACGACGAATTTGCAGCGGGTATCGCGACCAACCGCCTGCCCTTCAGCGACAAGCTGGTGGGTACGGTGCAGACCATTCAATTGGCTAACCGCTCCATCGTTTTGTCTTTTGATGGATTGCACAGCGCTCGGGTTTCCGATAGTGCACATGCCACAGCTGGCGAGTGGTGCGAGGTCATCGAAGTAGCGCCCTTTACTTACTTTGTGGACATCACGTTCCAGCAGCGCCCGCTGCACTCGATGACGGCCGTCGTCAACACCGACACGCGCCGGGCACTGGTGATTGAATGCGAGGTGCTCTCTGCGCAAGTGGCTGGCGCCGAACCGCGCGTGGAGCAGACCTTTTTGGTCGGGCGCTTGGAAGGCGGTGCACTTGGCGGCGAGGAGCCGCACGAGTCGCGTGACCTCATCGGTTTGCGTACCTGGCAAACCTACAGCCCCAACCACACGTACGAGCACACGTATCTCAGCTCGCAGCGCTATTGCTGGCAATGCCTGGTGGGTGTGCAGCGCGGCCACGGTGACGTGGACATGGCCACTTACTATAAGTTTGCACAAGACCAGTATTTATTTACATTCCGAGAATTTCTCATTCCCGTGGCGTCGGTCTTCTTCTTTAACTTCGCCTCTGGCCGCTCGACAGGCAAGTTTTTGGGACTCACGGGCACGGGCGAAATCTCCAATAGTCCGGCGGGGGCCTTCATGCAAAAAGCCTCCCAGACGTTTTATCCTTCCGACTCATTACCCATTTAGGAAAGACTATGCGAAGCAATTACGACATCATCAAAGACCACTACGCGGCATCTGATCGCAAAGACATCGCAGGCATGATGGCCGAGGTGTCTCTCGAGGTGCAGTGGACCGAGATGGCCGGGTTTCCTTGTGCCGGCACCTGGGTGGGGCCACAAGCCATTATTGAGAACGTGTTCGTGGCACTGGGGGGCGCCTGGGACAACTACCGCTTTGACCTGGAGTATTTGGTCGATGGCGGTGAGCGCATCGTTGGCGTTGGCACCTACTCCGGCGTCAATCGCGCTACGGGCAAATCCATGCAGGCCCGCGTGTCGCATGTGTGGCGCTTAGAGACGGGCAAAGTGGTTCAATTTGAACAGTTCACCGATACGCTATTGGTGGCCAACGCGATGCGCTAGCCCGCAAATCCACAATGGGCTGGCTCCAGCGCAATGTGGTTTAGGCTCCCAGGCACTATGGGCGGCCCGGGTCTGCGCCACCGCAGACCCGATGAAGGCGCCGCCTATTTCAGTGCGAAAAGACTGGGTATTGCGGTGCCGATTGGCTGCTTGTGTTTTTGCGGAACTCTGAGGGGGAGCAACCGTACTGTGCTTTGAACTGCTTGCAGAAATGCGCGTTGCTTTTAAAGCCGCAAGCATCCGTAATTTGCGCGATAGTGTTGGACGCATGCTGGTCGGAGCTAAGCCTCACCCGCGCTATCTCCAGCCGTGATTTCCAGATATAGCGATCCACGGACAGGTTTTCATCTTCAAACACCACATGCACATAGCGCTTGGAGCAACGCATGGCTGCGGCAATACGGTCAATGCTCAGCTCTGTATCTGTCAGGTGTTCCAGGATGAATTGCTTTACCCTGGACTTGAGGATGGCATGCGGTAGCGTGCGCTCCTTAAGGTTGGTTTGGTGTCGCGCCAGGGTGTAGGTGAGCAAGCTCAAAATGCTTTCGCTGACGGCATGGCCCGAGTCATCTGGCAGGCTGGTCAACTGCTCGGACAGCGACTTTAGAACGCAGCCCAGCATGGCCGATAGACCCACGCTTTCGTGCTGTGGTGTCTCGCAGGTGTGCAGTTCGGGCACCCTCAAGCCATCAAGTCGGCTGCGGGGTATTTTCACCACCAGCAGCGATGTCGGGTCCAGGTTGTGCACCGAATAGTCCACTCTGGGGTCGTAAAGGCTCCAGTCGCCGGGGTGCAAATTAAAGCTACGGTCGGCAATCTCTAGCCGGGCCTGGCCTTTGATTTGCAGCATGAGCTTGTAGCTGTCGTCCAGGCTGTCGTTGGTGACGCGGCTGATGCGCCGCACGCGGTGCGAAGGCGCTTCAATTTTGTACATCTTGAGGGCGTCAAGGTTGTAGATGTCCAACTGCGCTTCGATGGCATTGGTATCCATCTCATCGACCTCCAGGTCGCCAAAGTATTGGTGATTGATGCGTGCCCAGTGCTCGGCCCGGTCTGAACGGGGTGTGCAGAAGGTGTCGAAGTGAAGGTTTTTCATGTTGTCTCCGGCATCCCATTCATTTTGATTTTTTCTAAAGCGGAATGCCCAACCAGTATATTTACTTCTATCTTAGTAATCTACTCGTTTGGACTGTTTTGATATGAGGGATATCCCTTGAAGTCGCTGCACCTTCTTCAGTATGTCATTTGTTGATGTAGAAGGCCACCTGGGGCTGCTTCTCCAGCGTTGGGGTGGCAAGGATGGTCGGTGCGGCGCAAGCGCCGAGTATCTTAAAACTGCACCGGCTGCACGACTTCTACCCATAGTGCTCGCCCACGATGCCAACCACACCCGTGGCCGCCGCTGCGATGGGCCGACACAACCTGCCGCTAAAAGATTGGCGCTGTCAGCTTCCGGAGTTCTTCCAGCAGCTTGTTGGCTGGGGCGGGCATCAGCCCCTGGCTGCGGCGGAAGGCTGTCAGCGTGCGCTTATCGGACGCATTGGGCATCGGCAGCGCGCCCATCAGTCCGGCTTGCCGCTCGGTTTCAAACATAGGCTCGGGCATCCAACCCAGAAATCCTGAGTGGCATATGAGGCTTTTGAGCACGGTGGTCGAGCGTGTTTCCACCACCACGTTGGGCAAAGGCAATTGGTGCCGGGTAAAGAGTGCTTTCATGTGCTCAAACGGCGCAGTCCCCCGGGGCAAGATGGCCCAGCGCTCCAGCAGCGTGTCGGCCACCGTCAGGTGCACGCGTTGGCGCAAAGGGTGGCCCATGGCGGCAACCACATAGCTGGTGTCTTCCCAGCGGCAGTCTTTGACGGCTTCAATCTCTTCCCCGGCATCTACAACGACACCCAGGGCCAGATCGATTTCGTGCGAAACCAGCGCTTCTGCCAGCCTGTCCCAGACACCTTCGATGACGTGCACCTGCAAATGGGGCCAGGCTTGGCAGGTTTTGCCAATGGCCTGGGGCAACACCGAGCACGCGATGCTGCCGACCGAGCCTACGCGGATAGTCCCTTTTGCAAGCCCCAGCATGGCTTTTATTTCTTCGTCTGCGTGCTCTGCCTCCCGCAGCAGCAGGCGGGCATGGGGCAGCAGGGCATGGCCTATGGGCGTCAAGTGCATGCCTTTGGAGTGGCGTTCAAACAGCGGCGCGCCTGCCTGCTGCTCCAGCTTATGGATGGTCCGGCTTAACGCGGGCTGGGTCACGTTCAGGGCAATGGCCGCCCGACCCAGGCTGCCAGCCGACACGATGGCAGCAAAGGCCTTAAGGTGTTGCAATTCAAAAGTCATGCCCAACATTAATGACTTTGGTGAAAAAAAGCAATTTTCAGACTTCTTCTGCTGGCCGACACTGCAACGCCTCACCCGGCCCAGGCCGCAAAAAAACCACCGAGAGACTGAAATGACCGGACCCACCCCCGAAGCCATATCCGCATTGGCACACCAGCTGGACGCCAGCCCGACCACCGTACGGGACGCGGTGATTGACTTGATGCGCCGTTTTGGCATGACATCGATTTTTGCCAACCCTGGCTCTACCGAGTTGCCCATGTTCCGCAACTTCCCCAGCGACTTCCGCTATGTCTTGGGGCTGCAGGAGGCCACAGTGGTGGGCATGGCAGACGGCTTTGCCCAGGCATCTCGCAACGCTTCCTTCGTGAATCTGCATTCCGCTGCGGGCGTGGGCAACGCCATGGGCAATATCTTCACGGCTTTCAAAAACCGCACCCCCATGGTGATCACGGCGGGCCAGCAGGCCCGAGCGATCATGCCTTTTGACCCATTTCTTGCCTCCAACCAAGCCGCCGAGCTGCCCAAGCCCTATGTGAAGTGGAGCATCGAGCCCGCCCGCGCGGAAGATGTCCCGCAGGCCATCGCCCGCGCTTACTACATCGCCATGATGCCGCCGCGTGGGCCTGTGCTGGTGTCGGTGCCTGTCGATGACTGGGACCAGCCCGCAAAGCTGATTGCCCCGCGCGTGGTCAGCACCGAGATTCGGCCCCAGCCTTCGGTGTTGGCGCTGATTGGTGATGCACTGGACGCCTGCGAGCGCCCGGCCTTCGTGGTGGGTGCGGCGGTGGACCGAGACAACGCCTGGAGCCAGGTGCTGGCCTTGGCCGAACGCCACAATGCGCGCGTGTTTGCCGCCCCGATGTCGGGCCGCTGCAGCTTTCCTGAAGACCACCGTTTGTTTGCTGGCTTTTTGCCCGCCATGCGGGAAAAGATCGTTGCCCTGCTGGGCGGGCATGACGCCCTGTTTGCCATTGGGGCGCCTGCCTTCACCTACCACGTTGAAGGCGCTGGCCCCCACATTCCAGACGGCGCCAGCCTGTTCCAGCTGACGGAAGACCCCGACACCGCAGCTTGGACGCCGACGGGCACCACCGCGCTGTGCAGCATCCGGCTGGGTGTGGAAGACCTGCTGGCGCGCCCGGCCATTGCCAGCCGCCCCCTGCCACAGGGCCGCGCACCCAAGGCCTTGGCCCTGCCATCGGTGCGGTTGTCGGTGGCATACGCCTTGCAAACCTTGGCAGAGGTGCGCAAACCCGAAGACATAGTGGTCGAAGAGGCGCCTAGCGCCCGCTCCGTGATGCAGACCTACCTGCCCATCACCCAAAGCGAAACCTTCTTCACCATGGACAGCGGTGGCCTGGGCTACGGCATGCCGGCTGCGGTGGGAGTGTCCTTGGCCAAGCCTGCGGCCCGGGTGGTTGGGCTGATTGGCGATGGCTCCAGCCTGTATTCCATTCAGGCGCTGTGGACTGCGGCACAGCTCAAATTGCCGATTACTTTTGTTATTCTCAATAACAGACGCTACGCCGCACTGCAAGACTTTGCGCACGTGTTCGGTTTTTCTGCGACCGAAGTTGTGCAGGGCACGGATCTTCCCGACCTGAATTTCCCGGCTTTGGCCGCAGGAATGGGCTGTGCCGCTCGGCGGGTTTCAGACCCGGCAGAACTGCGCGAAGTGCTGTCACAGGCGCTTGCCAGCGGAATCACCAACTTGGTCGAGATTGAAGTCGCTTAACGGCACAGCATGGCAACCACCTTCCCCCTTTCAGACTGAAAAAGATTCCTCCATGAATATCTCGATGTTGATCAATGGCGAGCAGGTTCAAGCTCGCAATGGCGCCGTCTTTGAACGCCGCAGCCCGCTCGATGGCAGCGTGGCAACCGTAGCACCTGCAGCCAGCGTTGAAGACGCTGTGGCCGCAGTACACGCTGCCGCACAGGCCTTCAAAACCTGGTCGCGCACCGGCCCGGGCGAGCGACGCGCCTTGTTATTGAGCGCCTCGCACGCCCTGGAGGCCAAGGCCGATGCGTTTGCCGCAGCCATGGCAGCGGAAACGGGGGCCTCGGCCATCTGGGCGGGCTTTAACGTGCATCTGGCCGCCAGCATGCTGCTGGAGGCCGCCTCGTTGACCACGCAAATCAGCGGTGAAATCATCCCTTCGGACGTGCCCGGCAGCTTGTCCATGGCCGTGCGCCAGCCGGCAGGCGTGGTGCTTGGTATCGCGCCGTGGAACGCGCCGGTGATATTGGCGGTGCGGGCCATTGCCACCGCGCTGGCCTGTGGCAACACGGTCATCTTGAAGGGCAGCGAGGTGTGCCCGGCGACCCACGGCCTCATTATCGAAGCGCTGCAGGAGGCGGGACTTCCCAAGGGCGTGGTCAACTTTGTGACCAATGCACCGACCGATGCCGCCGTGGTCGTGGAGGCCATGATTGCGCAGCCCGCCGTGCGCCGCGTCAACTTCACCGGCTCTACCCACGTGGGCAAGCTGATCGCCGCGACCTGCGCCAAATACCTCAAGCCCGTGGTGCTGGAGCTGGGCGGCAAGGCGCCTTTCGTCGTTCTGGACGATGCTGATGTGGACGCCGCCGTGAATGCCGCCGTCTTTGGTGCGTTTGCGAATTCTGGGCAGATTTGCATGTCTACCGAACGCATCGTTGTCGATGAAAGCATTGCAGACGCATTCGTGGCCAAACTCAGCGAACGCGCGGCCGCGCTGCCCCTGGGCGACCCCCGCAAAGGCCCGGTGGTGCTGGGGTCGGTGGTGGATATGAGTACGGTCAAGCGTTGCAACGACCTCATTGACGACGCCATCGCCAAGGGTGCCAAGCTGCTCACCGGCGGCAAAGCCAGCAACACCCTGATGCAGGCAACCTTGCTGGACCACGTAACCCCCAGCATGCGTATCTACTACGAAGAAGCATTTGGCCCCGTGAAGGGCATTGTGCGGGTGAAGGGCGTGGAGGAAGCGGTGGCGTGTGCCAATGACAACGAGTACGGCCTGGCCGCAGCGGTGTTTGGCCGCGACCTGGCCCGCGCCATGGATGTGGCTAGCCGCATTGAGTCCGGCATTTGCCATGTGAACGGCCCCACCGTACACGACGAGGCACAGATGCCATTCGGCGGCGTCAAGGGCAGCGGCATTGGCCGCTTTGGCGGCAAGGCGGGGATTGATGCGTTCACCGAAATCCGCTGGTTGACGGTGCAAACCACCGACCGCCATTACCCGTTTTAAGCGCCCGCATCCTGCATGTTTCGGGCTGCTTTAGCGCCGAAGCCAGGCCGTTACAAGAAATTAATAAAAAATGGGGTTAGCGCATATTTAACCTGCACTAGTAGCTATTGTTTTAGGAGTAAAAATCCCCTATCACTCTAGTGCCCCGTACACAAAGAGACATGTTTCATGCAGTTTTCAACCTCCGCTGCGGCGGCTTCTGTGGACATCGGCCGGTCGCTGGACGACGGTGTTTTTTCAGCATTTCAGAAGCTTGTCATTTTCATGGCGGCGCTGTCCATCGTTCTGGATGGTTTTGATGGCCAACTCATCGGGTTTGCGATTCCGATGATCATCAAAGAGTGGGGCGTCACCCGTGGCGCCTTCGCTCCGGTGGTGGCCGCAGGGCTGGCGGGCATGGGCATTGGCAGTGCATGCGCCGGCATGTTCGCCGACCGCTTTGGCCGCCGTTGGGCGGTGATCGGCAGCGTCTTCGTCTTCGGCGCCGCCACCTGCGCTATCGGCTTGTCGCCTGATTTGTTCACCATTGGCGCGCTGCGTTTTGTTGCGGGTCTGGGTATTGGCGGTGCCCTGCCGAGTTCGACCACCATGACGGCCGAGTTCACTCCGCAGCGCCGCCGCACACTGGCCGTTACGGCAACCATCGTCTGCGTCCCCCTGGGCGGTATGTTGGCGGGCATATTCGCCAGCTATGTGATGCCCCTGTACGGATGGCGTGGCCTGTTCTTCATTGGGGGCTCATTGCCGTTGGTGGTGGCGGTGGCCCTGGCCTTTTTGCTGCCGGAGTCGCCGCGCTATCTGGCGCGCCACCCCAGCCGCTGGGCTGAGTTGGAAGGGCTGTTGGCGCGCATGTCCCGCCCGGTGTTGGCCGGTACTGTCTTTAGCGATGGCGCCGAACAAAAGACAGAGCGGCGCCAAGGTATTCGGGCACTGTTCGATGTCGGTTTTGCCCGCGACACCATTGCCATCTGGTGTGCTTTTTTCATGTGCCTGCTGGCGGTGTACAGCGCCTTTAGCTGGTTGCCGACCATGTTGGTTGCCGAGGGTATGAACGTGGCGATTGCGGCCACTGGCCTGACGGCCTACAACACGGGCGGCGTGCTGGGCGCGCTGGCTTGTGCGGTGGCTATCACCCGGTTTGGCTCGCGCTGGCCCTTGCTGGTGTGCTGCCTGGGGGCTGCGGGAAGCGCCTTTTTCCTGCAGCAGGTCGAGGTGGGCGCGCATGCCACGCTGCTGATCGTCGGCCTGGGCGTGCACGGTTTGTTTGTCAACGCCGTGCAGTCCACCATGTACGCGCTGTGTGCTTTTGTTTACCCCACGGCGGTACGCGCTACGGGCACTGCCTCTGCATTAGCCTTTGGCCGCTTGGGTGCCATTTTGAGCGCCTTTGCCGGTGCGGCGGTGATCACGGCGGGCGGGGCGTCTGCGTATTTGGCCATGCTGGGCGGCGCGATGGTGCTGGTGTTTGTGGCGCTTTGCGTGGTTAAGCGGCACATCCCGACGGCTGCGCCCTCGCCCTCGCCTTTGGCGGGTTCTTCACAATAACTGACGGGTTTTTATATGCTGCAAATTGGAATTCTTGGTGCGGGTGCGATGGGATCTTTCTTTGGGGGCTTGCTGG
>NZ_JBDTEM010000004.1:0-7607 GCF_039922535.1 Rhodoferax sp.
TTTTCGCAACCTGGTTTCATTAAATATAATGGAATCTGTTCAAACTATATCTTTGGTTCCTGGAGATTTTAGGTCGGTTTTTATGGCAATTCGGCAAAGTCAGCCAGACGAAATTTATTATCTGGCAGGGCAATCGTCAGTGGGCCTTTCCTTTGAGCAACCCGCAGAAACCATACAAAGTACGGTGGTAGGGGTTCTTAATGTACTGGAAGCATGCCGTTTAATGGATTATCCAATACGGTTTTACCATGCAGGTTCCAGTGAATGTTTTGGTGATACGCATGGCCAGTTGGCTAACGAGGAAACACCTTTCAAACCCAGCAGTCCCTATGCGGTTGCCAAAGCGTCCGCCCATTGGTTGTTGGATAATTATCGCAATGCCTATGGAATACACGCCTGTACCGGTATTCTTTTTAACCACGAATCGCCTTTGCGTCCTGCGCGGTTTGTAACCCAAAAAATTATCAGCACTGCGCGAAGAATTGCGCAAGGTTCTGCTGAAAAACTCCAGTTGGGGCGTTTGGATATTCAACGCGATTGGGGTTGGGCACCTGAATATGTAGACGCCATGTGGCGTATTTTGCAGCATGGTACAGCCCAAGATTATGTGATTGCTACCGGTGTAACGCATTCACTCGAAGAATTTGTTTCAGTAGCGTTTAAGTATTTTGGTCTGGATTGGCGAGAACATGTTGAACAAGCATCGCATTTATTACGCCCTACCGATCCTTTGCTGATTGCTGGTGACCCTTCAAAGGCAGAGCGTGTGTTGGGTTGGAAAGCCCATAAACTGATGCCGGATGTGGTGGCTGCAATGGTGTTAGGTGGGTAGATCCAGGAAGATTTTTGGTATACGAGATGAATATTTATGAAAATTTTGTATGACCACCAAATTTTTGAGCAGCAAAAATTTGGTGGTATTTCTCGGTATTTCTGTGAAGTAATTGAAGGTCTGAATCGGTTTGAGAACACGATTGTAGATATTTCTTTGAAATATTCAAAAAATGAATATATTGGGAAATCTATTTTTTCTCAAAAAATCAACGATAATCCAAGCGCGTATGAAAATTTTATACCGGGACGCGAGTTCAAGGGAAAGTGGAATTTGTATGCCTTGCGTAATAAAATAATTAAGCCTGTTGAGACAGATGAGGTCAATAAATTTTTGTCAATTGAGGCGTTGAAAAAGCAAGATTTCGATGTTTTCCATCCCACTTATTATGATGATTATTTTTTGCCTTATATGGGAAATAAGCCATTTGTACTGACGGTGTATGACATGATCCATGAGATATATCCGGAATGCTTTAGTTTGGCGGATAAGATTTCAGAAAAAAAGCGTGAATTGGCAAAAGTGGCCCATAAAATTGTCGCTATTTCTGAATGTACAAAAAAAGATTTAATACGGTTTTTTGGAATTCCATCCGACAAAATAACGGTAACGCATCTGGCAACATCGATGGATTCTGCCGCCAGTCATACCGCCCCATTGCCTTTGGCATCTGCTTTGCCAAAACGGTATATCTTGTTTGTAGGGGCCCGCACGGTTTATAAAAACTTCTATTTCTTCATTAACAGCATGCGATTGTTAATGGAAGCTGATCCCACTTTGCATATTTTTTGTACCGGTGGGCCGTTTAATAGAAATGAAAAAATATTTTTTGAAACCCATGGCATTGCAAATCGGGTGCATCAACTGGCTGCAAGCGATGCAGAGCTGGAGGTTTTGTACCAACGGGCCTTGGCCTTTGTGTTTCCGTCCTTGTACGAAGGCTTTGGTATTCCGGTTTTAGAGGCATTCAGCAATGCATGCCCTGCGGTGTTGGCGAATGCAGGTTCGCTTCCAGAAATCGGTGGCGATGCTGCGGTGTACTTTGAACCCAAGGATGCGCAGTCCGTGCATGCCGCCATGTCTGAAGTTCTGTACAACGCTGGGCGCCGCGCTGAGTTGGTCGCGCTTGGAAACCAGCGCCTACAACAGTTTTCGTGGCACAGAACCTGCCAGGAAACCGAGGCCGTTTACCGCGCACTGGTGGCGGGCACTTGAATTGGGGGTTGACAGCTATACCGTCCAGGCCCATTACTTGTAAGAACTATGAAATAAATAGCTGCCACTGCAGGTGGTATATGCGCTAGGGGGCTATTTCATGGGTTTATTGGGCATCTGCTGCGCGCTGCACCAGTGCCGCCATCGCGTCCATCTCTGCACGGCCCTTGGCCTGCAATCCGGCCACTGCACCCAACTGGTCTTGCCGCGTGCGGTTTTGGCTGACCTTCCACTTACCTACCCAGCGCTGCACCGGAATCTCAATGCCGACGATGGCACCCAGCATGGTCTCTATGTAGTCGGCGGGTGCATCGGCCACCTGCCAGGGTTGCACCTGTTGGGCTTCGTGCAGCACGGTGAGGCGCGTCACCAGGGCCAGCAGTTGCGCCCGGTCGTCGAAGATGCGGGCCGTGCCGTGGGCATGCACCACCGCGTAATTCCAGGTGGGCACGACCTTGCCGGTGGCGGGCTTGCTGGGGTACCAGGACGGCGATATGTAGGCCTCGGGCCCTTGGAACACCGCCACCGTGGTAGCCGCAGCTGCCTCGGAGAGGGCCCGCCACACCGGGTTGGCCCGCGCTACGTGGCCGACCAGGGTGCCGTGGGGGCCGCGCTCGGCATCCAGCAGGAACGGGATGTGGTTGACCAGCAAGTCGCCATCGGTTTGCGGCACCACCCAGGTCGCCAGCGGATGGGCGCGCACCAGCGCATGCAGGGTGGTGGTATCGGTTTCTTCGAAGTGTTTGGGCAGGTAGGTCATGGTGTTTTTCAAACCTTCAAACGGGCTCGCACAAGACTTCGGTTTTGACGGAGTTGGCGATGTAACAGGCCTCGTGCGCGGCGTGGTGCAGTTGCTTTAGCGCCGCGCGGGTGGGCGCGCGGTCACCGGCGAACTGTGCGTGGGGCCGCAGCACCACCTGGGTCATGGCCATGCGGCCCTCGGCATTGCGCGCCATCTGGCCCACGGCCGCATCGGCGTAGTGGTCTACCACCCATCCCGCCTTGGCCGCCAGGTGCAGAAACCACAGCATGTGGCAGCTCGACAGTGACGCCACAAACGCCTCTTCCGGGTCTACTGCAGCCGGGTCTGAGAACGGCAGCGGCACGGAGTGCGGTGAGGACGACGCCGGCATCTGAAAGCCGCCGTCGAATTGCCAGGCGTGGCGGCGGCTGTAGCGCTGGTCGGTAAAGGGCTCGGGCGGATCGGTGACGCGCTGCCAGACGACGGTGGCGGTGAATTCGGCCATGCAGAGGGGCTCCAGAGGGTGGGGTGATTGCCCTGCAGTTTATCGGGCCATGCCTACCGCCAGGCAGCTTCACCTGCAGCTGCGTAAAGTCGCCAAAGCTTACTATATTAAAGATAGCTGCCTGCGCAAGTGGAATATGCGCCAGAGGCTATTTTCTTCAAAATTTTAAAACTTGTTGGATCAGGCACGTAGGTTGATGTGCTGGCCAATGGTTTGCCCGAGTCCGTTGGAGATGGCTTGCGGTGGCATGGTGACATTGAAGTGGGTATCGGGTGCCGCGACCGGCGTTGCAACCGGACTGTCCGGGCTGGGTACTTTTGCCGATGCCTTGGTGGTAGTTGCAGCCGCTTTAGGCGCTGCCTGTGCCGGGCTGCTGGAGGAGACGGAGCTGACGGACATGTATGCCTTTCGCGGGTTCGGGCACGGGGCTGGCAGCGCAGTGGGCACGGCCATCGGTGCGAAAACCAGTTTAGCGGGTGCTTGTGCGCCACAACGCGGGCTTTACCAACAGGCTACAAAGACATGTGGTCCCTTCGACAGGAATCGAACCTGTATCTAGCACTTAGGAGGCACTCGTTCTATCCATTGAACTACGAAGGGGAGGGCGGATTGTAGGGCCTGCGCCGGGCCATTTTTCCCACGCTAGGCATGCCAATCCGCGGATACACGGTCTTTGCGCCTAAAGAAAATCCAGAACATGGCGAGCGCAATAGAAGCTAGGCCCGCGAAGCCATACATCATCTGGTTCAGGCCGATCAGCGCAGAGATCGGGCCTATGGCTACCAGGGAGAGGGAGGCGGTTTGCGATATCAAAAAAACGTTGCCCATGACACGGCTGCGGAAGCGGTCGTCCAGATTGCTCTGCAGAAGTATCAGGTTGGAGGTCAGTGCCGCTTCTGCCGCAAGCCCAAACACCACCCGGCTGGCAACGGCTAGCCAGGGCGTGGTTGTGCTCACGAACAGGACCGTGGCCACAATCGCCATGGCAAATCCGAACTGGGTGATGCGCCAGGTATTTTTCGGATCGCGGGTTTTTGACACCGATACGGACGCAATCGCCGCCCCTATGCCGGTAGCACCCGCCAGTACCGCCAGACCCTGCGTGCCCACGTTGAATAGGCGGTCGGCAAATATTGGCATCAGCCGCCCGGTCAGACCCCGCAGCCCGTCGTTGAAGAAGGTCATGGCTAGCAGCACCGCGATCAAGGGGTGCCGCATGGCATATCGCAAGCCCTCCAGATAATCGCGGTAGACGCCATTGCCCGACGGCTTGACGGGCTCAGCCGGCGGCAGCCGCATGTGCTTGAGAACCACCAGGTACAGGACGTAGGCCAACGCGTTCACCATAAACGACACGTAGATCGGAAAATTGGCGAGCAGAACCCCTGCCAGCGCAGGCCCCAGGAACAGCGCCAACGTGCGGTAAGACGAACTAAAGGCAATTGCGGCAGACAGGTTTTTTCGCTCTACGGCGCGCGGCAGCAGTCCATATGCCGCGGGTACGCTGAAGGCATGCACGGTGCCATGCAGAAACGCCAGCGTTGCCAGCACCGGTACATTCAGCCAGCCGGTGCAGGATGCGAGCACCAGCAGCAACGCTTGGACCAGTGCAAAGAAATATGCCGTAAAAAGCATCTTGAACCGGTCGTGCCGGTCCGCCAGCACACTGGCCCAGGGGCCAAACAGGAAGTACGGCACGGTGTCCAGAAAAGTCACCAGGCCAAGGGTGCCAGGTGAGTGCGATATCTGCCAGGTCAACCAGCTGGTGGCCAAGTTCTGCACAAAAAAGCACAGCCACGAGGTGACCGACGCCACCGTGTACAGACGAAAATTGCGGTCTGCATAGAGCTGTTTGAGTGCATTGCTAACCGGGGGTGGCTTCAATTTTTGTGCCTTCTTTCTGGTTAAGAAGTGCGGAGGCGCAAGACATGTTGCTCAATCGTATGGCAAGGTGAAGATCAGGTCGATGGCGCTTTGCTCGCCGGTTTGGCCGCGCAGGGTGAAGCGCTTGCTCAGGTCGTAAAAGATGTACAGCGTGCCCAGCGTGCCTGCCAGGCTGTGCTCGTAGGCGACATAGAAATTACGCGACAGGCGCTTGCCGAAGGTGACTGCGGCCGCGCTGGTAGTGCCGTCGGCATTGTTGGCGCTGCCGCTAAACGACAGTTCGTCCAGGCCCAGGGCCGAGGCCAGCCCGCCCGACAGGCCTTTGCCATTGCCGCCCAGCAAGGCCAAAGCGGCCTGCTGCAGTACGGCACCTTCGGCCCCGCCGTTGGCTGCGCTGCGGCCCAACACCAGCCAGGCCAGTTTTTCGGCATCGGACAGGTCGGAATCGGAATACAGGCGGATGTTGGGCAACAGCGCGGTGCCGTTGATCTGCACGCCGACGCGTACGCTGAGATTGGGGCGGATGGCCAGCACGTCGAGCGACGGGTTGTCGTAAGCGCCGTTGAAGCGCAGGATGCCATCTTCGATGTCCAGTGCCTGGCCATAGGCTTTGTAGCTGCCTCGCACGGTACGCAGCTCGCCCGTGACGCGCGGCCCGGCCAGGGTGGGACCGGCACGCAGAACGAGCTTGCCGGTAAGGCGGGTGTCCAGGCCCTTGCCGACCAGGTGGAAGTCGTCGCCCAGGTCCAGCGTGACGTTGACCTCGGGCGTGTTGCTAGAAGCTGCGGGGGCGGTGGCAGAGGGTGTGGCTGTGGCGATTGGGGATGGGGTACTGGTGCGTTTGCGCACGATGACATCTTTGCCCAGGGTCGGCGCAGATTCGTCGGGCAGGATGAACAGGGCTTGGTCTGCCTTGAGTGTGCCCAGCAGCGCCAGTTTGCCTTGCGCCAAGGTGGCTTGCAGGTTGCCCGATACGGTCAGACGGCGGTCGGCGCGGGCGGAAATACGCAGCGCTTTGGCTTGCGCCTGGATGTCCATCTGGATGCCTGCCGGGGCGGTGTTGTTCCAACGCACGTCGCCGGTGGCGGTGAGACTGCCGCCGTCGTTGCTGGGGATGGCGGTGGTCGTGTTGGCGGCAGTGGGGGCACCGTGCAGGCTGAATTCGGTGATGTTCAGGCGCTGGCCGTCCAGGCTGGCACGCAGGCGGCCATCGCGCAGTTCTATGCCCTCGACCACCGAGCGCAGTGCCAGATCGTCGGCTTGCAGGGTGCCGGTCCACAGCGGTGCCAGGCGGGTGCCGCTGAGCGTGGCGTTGGCTGCCAGCGTGCCGCGCAGCCGCCAGCCGGGTGGGGCCAGTACCGACCAGATGCCGACCTGGGGTAGCGATGCGCGCACTGTGCCGTTCAGCGGTGCGTCGGCAGGCCACAGCCAGTTGCCTGCCGACGGGCGCAACTGGGTGCTGAGATCGGCCTCGGCCTGGCCCGCGCGTTCACTGTCCCAGCGCAGGCTGGTGCTGAGCTTGTCGCCGTCGGTGCGCAGGCCGAGGCGGGCGGTGCGGATGCCTGCGCTGATGGTGCTGGGCGTACCGTTGGCGGAACCATTGCCGGTGAGCAATTGCAGGTCGCCACTCTTTCGGTACAGGTTGGCGCTGATCTGCAGGGTTTGTGCGGCCTGCACGTTCCAGTCGCCGTCTAGCAGCAGATCGCCTTTGAGGCCGAGCTGGGCCAGTTGGCCGTTGCCATCCACCGAATTAGCCAGGGTTTCCAGCCAGCCCATGGGCAGACCTTGCAGCGTGCCCTGGGTGCGCAGCAGGGTGCGGGAGCCCTCGTGCGACCAGGCCACCGGCTGCCAGGCGATGCGGACGCTGCCGGGCACGGGGCCTTTGACGCTGGCGCTGCCTGCGGCTGCCTCCACCGAGGTGCGGGTGCCCTTGAGGGCCAAAGCCTGGTCGAGTTGCAGCGTCCATGGGCCGGGGTGGGTGCTGTCTTGCATCTCCAAGGCCAGGTTGGCGATGCGGGCTTGCCATTGGTTGGCCGCGCTGAGGCCTCCGGTGGCGTGGGTGTTCAGGCTGGCGCGTTGGGTGCCAGTGGCCAGTTCACCTTGCAGGTTGATGTCCAGTGCGCCCAGGCTGCCGGATGCATCCAACTGCAGCTTGCGTACGCTGATCGCGTTGCCAGCGGCGGGGCGCAGCTCTAGCGTCGGCACGGCCAGTTGGGCGTTGAGCTGGAACGGGGGCGTGCCGGAGGGCTTGGCCACTGCGGTGGAGAGGGCTTGGGCCCAGCCGCCGGTCCAGCGCCCGGTCAGCTCGGCCTGGCCCAGGAGGTTGCCGGGCAGGCTGGCTGCCACACCCGGCAGGCGGGCCAGCCAGCGGGTGGCCTGGCCTGCGTCGGGCACGTGCACGGCAAAGTCGCCTGCCCCTTGCGAGGCGC
>NZ_JBDTEM010000005.1:0-7064 GCF_039922535.1 Rhodoferax sp.
TCTTCAATTTCTTTTTCGTAGAACTCGACCAGCGCCTTCTTGCTCATGAACATGCTGTCGATGATCTCGCGGTCCAGCAGGGCCACCTTGGGCTTGAGAACAATGGTTTTTCCGCTCTTAGTGATCAACTCCATCTTCACGTCGCGGGCCTTGTCCAGCGTCAGGGACTTTTCGCCGTGGTAGAAGTCGCCGCTATGCATGTGCGACACATGGCTGCGCGATGCCTGGCTCCATTCGGCCATGGAATGCGGATTTTTACGGGCGTAGTTTTTGACGGCCAGGGGCGCGCGGCGGTCCGAGTTGCCTTCGCGCAGCACGGGGTTCACCGCGCTGCCGGTGCACTTGGAATAGCGCGCGCGGATGGCCTTGTCTTCGTCGGTCTTCGGGTCTTCGGGGAAGTCGGGCAGCGCATAGCCCTTGCCTTGCAGTTCCTTGATGCAGGCCTGCAGTTGGCCCACCGAGGCGCTGATGTTGGGTAGCTTGATGATGTTGGTGTCGGGCAGCAGGGTCAGGCGGCCCAGCTCGACCAGGGTGGCGGGCACTTTTTGCGCGTCGCTCAGGCATTCCGGAAACTCGGCCAGCACACGGGCGGCCACCGAAATGTCGGCACTGACCACGTCGATACCGGCTTGGCTGGTGAAGGCCTTGACGATAGGCAGCAGGGAATGGGTCGCCAGCATAGGCGCTTCGTCCGTGAGCGTGTAGATGATTTTGGATTTTCCGGCAACCATGGTTCGTCCTCTAGTGCATTTAACAAATGTATGAGCCGCTCGCAGCGGTTAAGCGGAGTCGCTTGCGCGACCGCCACATCCCAACAGTCTACTTGAGGGTGCGCGCCCTTCACGCCATGCCAGCCGCCGGTAGCACAGAAATATGCCATCAAATATGCATTTAACGCATACAAACTATGCGCAACGAGCTACATATTCAATAGCGCGTAAACCTGCGTGTAAAACCGTCAAGCGTACTTGTCACCCACCTCGGCGCGGATGGGATGGGTGTCGTAAACGATGGTCATGCGCGCGATGCGGCCCTCGGGGTCGAAGTCAAACACGTCCGCGCAGTCGAAATGCACCATGCTGCCGTCCTTCAGCTGCCAGTGGTAGATGAAATAGCCCACCGCCCGGGCCGCCCCCTGCGCGCTGACCAGGATGTCCAGCGTCTCGATACGGCTCTGGCCGGAGGCATCGCGCACCTTGGTGAAAAACGGATGCGGCGACATCCAACCCAAAAAGGGCGAAAACACCTGCGCGTCGGCGCTAAAGAGTGCGCTCAACGCCTCTACGTCGCCGCGCTCCAGGTGGGCCAGGTACTGGGCAACCGTGTCGACGTAGGGGCTGTTCAAAGTGGATGGGGCCATATGGACTTCTTTCGGATGGTGCTGCAAAACCTGGGTACGCAGCATGCGGCCCAGTCTGCCCAAACGCTGCCATTCCATGCAAAATAGGAATGCTACGGCGTTGGGTCTGGCGGAATTTTAGGAAGCACGTCCGCTTTAATCCAACGAAAGATTCGCCGAAATCACATGCGTTCAACGCATGACTTACACCATGCCCTCCGAACTCCCACCGCTGTATGCCTTGCAGGCTTTTCTCACCGCTGCCCAGCTGGGCAGCTTTACCCGCGCGGCCACGGCCTTGCACCTGACGCAAAGCGCGGTCAGCAGACAGATCCTGTTGCTGGAAGACTTTTACGGCTGCCCGCTGTTTGTGCGGCAAGCCAAGGGCCTGGCGCTCAGCGCCGAAGGCAAGCAACTGCTGCCGGCCGTGCACGAGGCCTTCAACACCCTCAAGCAGGCCACGGCGCAACTGGCACAGGCCCGCGGCGTGTTGACGCTGCAGCTGCCGCCCACCTTCGCCTCGCGCTGGTTTCTGCCGCTGCTGCCCAAGCTGCGGCAGGCCCTGCCCGACCTGGAGGTGCGCATGGCCACGCACTGGGGCGACGCGCCAGACTTCAGCAGCCCCGGGGTGGACGCCATCGTGGCCCATGGGCGCGGCGGCTGGCCGCAGCTGACCGAGGTGCCGTTGATGCAAGAAAAGCTGACGCCGATGTGCGCCCCCGCCCTGCTGCCGCAGCTGCAAAGCCCCGGCGACCTGGTGCGCTATCCGCTGCTGCATCCTGACCCACGGCTGCGCGAATGGGCCCTGTGGCTGCAGGCGGTTGGGGTGCCCGTCCCTGCGCCAGGCCAAGGCCAGGTGTTTGACACGCTGGACATGGCGCTTTCCGCCGCCACCCGGGGCCTGGGCGTGGCGATTGCCGACCCGGCCCTGCTGCGCGACAGCCTGGACGACGGCGTACTGGCCATGCCGTTTGCGCAGCAAGTGCCCAGCGGCATGGCTTACTTTTTGACCTACCCCACCCACCGCGCGGGGCAGCGCAAGCTGCAGGCCTTCCAGGCATGGCTGCTGGCGCAACTCCACCCGCCGCACGCAAACGCTAAGCAGCCCGTGTAGGCACTTGGAACATGATGCCCCCCTAAACCGGCTTTACCTCCGAGAAACACGGGCCAATTCAGCGCTATTTTTTATATAAAAAATAGGCCGTTACCGCAGATGCATTGAGCGCAAGCAGCTATTTTTTCAATAGCGACTACGGCCACACATACCACGGCACGGTCTTGGGGTTTTAAGCGTCGCCTAAGTCTGCAGCGCAAAGATTTCGCCATACCCAAGCAGTGCCAGGTGCGGCGCACTGCAATTCCTCGCCGCACCAACTTTGAGGATTGGAGAAACCAATGACATTTTCAACACTGAAGCACTCCACACAGCGCCTGCGGCGCACGGCCCTGGCCGTCGGCTTGACCGCGCTGGCCCTGGGCGTAACCCACCTGCATGCCGAAACCGCGCTGCCACCGGTACACCACAGCGGGTCAGTGCAGTACCTCAGCGGCGGCGTCGGCGACGGTGAAGCCAGCGCCATCCAAGGTGCCAGCAAGCAATGGCCGCTGACGCTGGAGTTCGCCATCAAAACCGCCCACGGCGCCGAATACGCGGCCGACGTTGCGGTACAGGTGCTAAACGCCCATGGCCAGACCGCGCTGGACACCCGGGCCCAGGGTCCATTCCTGTTGGCCAAACTGGCCCCAGGCGCCTACACCGTAGAAGCCACCTTGGGCGGCAAGACCCTGCACCAGCAAGTCGTGGTGAAGGCCGGCCAGCCCGCCAAGGCCGTGATGGTCTGGCCCGCTGGCACCGACAAAACGCCGGCCTGATCGCTGCCGACACGCCACAGCCACTCCGCGCCAGGGCCGGCCGGAGTGGCTTTTTGCAGGGCGCACCCGCCCGAACACGCGCCCACCAGCCCCACCTGCTTTTGTCCACCTTATGAGGGATGCTGCCTAGCCTATCTGCGCATAGACTGCCCCCGCGCTTACCAGAACTTTACTTTTTGGCAAAGAAGGCGCAATGTTTAGAACATGTGCATTTGGCAACTAATGGGCAAAAACTGCTTTTTTTGATGCCGCGGTGCCCGGTATTTTCTGTTTGGGTAAACGGGAGATGGCAATGGCATGGAATGGTTGGAAAAAAACGATGTCCTGGCCCATGGCGCTGGGTCTGGCGTTGGCGCTGCTATTGGCGGCCTGCAGCAAAGGCCCCGAACCCGGCACCGTTCTGGACGAAGCCCTACTGGCCGGGCGCGATGGCAAAAGCTTCCCCCACGCCACCGAGGACTACTTCCACGACATGGACGGTGCCGTGGCCCTGTCGCCCGAAGAAATCACCGGTCGCAATATGTGGCTGGTCTGGACCGGTGGCAACGACCGCATGTGGGACCGGCTGACCAACTACACCTTTGGCGCTTTCGACTTGCTGAAGATGGTCAGTTCCCACCCCAGCCAGGGCTATTCGCGCAGCAACCGCTGGGACTACCTGGGCCTGGTGAACGAACCCTGCTTCGACAAGGCCGCCGGCCCCGACCCCCAGCACCAAAACCTGTGGCTGGACCAGCGCAGCAAGGACTGCGCAGCCGACCCGTTTGAGAACGCCAGCAAATACCCAGGCGTGGCCGCAGGCGCGCGTGGCAAGCCGCTGCCCGTGGGCTCGTTCTACGGCGAGGCCACCGGCATCCTGGGCCTGCGCCTGTTCCCCAACCCCGCGTTTGACGAAAAAGCCGCCAAGGAATGGGATGCCGAGAAGTACTACAGCGACCCCAAGTACTACAACCGGCAAGACCTGGTACGGCCCTACCGCGTGGGCATGTCCTGCGGTTTCTGCCATGTGGGGCCCAGCCCGGTGAACCCGCCGGACGACCCGACCCACCCGAAGTTTGCCAACCTTAGCTCGTCCGTGGGCGCGCAGTACATGTGGGTGGACCGGCTGTTCATCCACAACGCCAACAAGCCCGAGGGGCAGAAGAACTACATGTTCCAGCTGGCCCACACCTTCCGCCCTGGGGCCATGGACACCTCGCTGATATCCACCGACAGCATCAACAACCCGCGCACCATGAACGCGGTGTACGACTTTGCCTCGCGCATGGGCCTGGCCAAAAACCTGTGGCATGAAAAGCTGACCGGTGGCGAGCGCGACAACAAGCAGTTCAACGACTTCTTCACCAGCGGCCCGCTGACCGAGTTCTACGACAAAGCCAGCGGCACCACGCGCACACCGCATGTGCTGAAAGACGGCGCCGACTCGGTCGGTCTGCTGGGCGCGCTGAACCGGGTGTACCTGAACATCGGCCTGTTCAGCGAGGAATGGCTGCTGCACTTCAACCCGGTGGTGGGCGGTAAAACTATCACGCCGATCCCGATCGCAGTGGCGCAAAAGAACTCGGGCTACTGGCAGGCCACCGAGGCCGGCACACCCAATACCGCGCTGTTCTTCCTGAAAGCCGCGCAGCCCGACCATCTGAAAGATGCCCCCGGCGGCAGTGCCTACCTGGCCGAAGACACGACCACCGTAGAGCGCGGCAAAGAAGTGTTTGCCGATACCTGCGCCCGCTGCCACTCCAGCAAGGCCCCCACCCCACCCGCCGACTTGGCGCTGGACCCGGACCAATGCGCCGGCCCGGGCTACCTGGCCTGCTTCAAGCGCTACTGGGGCTGGACGCAGACCGACGGCTACAAAACCCAGATGCGCCAGATCGTGCAGGCGCCCGACTTTTTGCAGGGCAACTACCTGTCTACCGAGGCACGCATCCCCTCCACCCTGCTGCGCACCAATGTCTGCAGCCCGCTGGCCACCAATGCCCTGGGCGGCAATATCTGGAACGACTTTTCGTCCACCTCGTACAAGCAACTGCCGTCGGTGGGCACGGTCACATTGAACGACCCGTTCACCGGCGACCTGGTGGCCTACGCCATGCCGGCGGGCGGGCGCGGCTATACGCGGGTGCCGTCGCTGATCAGCATCTGGTCCACCGGGCCGTTTTTACTGAACAACAGCCTGGGGCCGTTTGAATCGAGCCCGTCGGTGGCCAGCCGCATGAAGGTGTTTGATGCCTCCATCGCGCAACTGCTGTGGCCCGAGAAGCGCGAACACGACAGCCTGCTGGGCAACAAGGTGCCCGGCACCATAGACCGCACCACCCAGCGCAGCGAGGTCGTCATTCCCGACGGCTTCATGCCCGACGCGCTACAGCCGCTGCAAGGCATGCTGCACCGCTGGTTCCCCAAGCTGGTCGGCTCGGGCAGCGACGTGGTGCTGGGCCCGATCCCCAAGGGCATGCCGGTGAACCTGATCGCCAACCTCAAGCTGCGCAGCGAAAGCGACGACCTGGGCGACAAAGCCGCCCAAGTACGCGATGTGACCGAGATGGTGCTCAAACTCAAAGCCGACCTGCTGACCGCCCCCGACAACGCGACGGACGAACAGCTGCGCGACAAGTTTGCCAACCTGCGCGCGCCCATGCTGCGCCTGAGCAAATGCCCGGACTTTGTGATCAACCGCGGCCACTATTTCGGTACTGCAGCGTTCAACCAGCAAGACGGCCTGAGCGCGGATGAAAAGAGCTTCGGCACCGAACCCGTGCTGAGCGACGACGACAAGCACGCGCTGGTCGCCTTCCTGAAGACCTTCTAAACCCATGCCCATTGCCGAAAGCCAGCCATGGGACACCATCATCGTGGGAACAGGCGCAGGCGGTGGCACTCTGGCGGCGCGGCTGGTGGAGGCGGGCCAGCGCGTCTGCGTGCTGGAGGCGGGTGGCGACCCGCGCCTGGAGAAGGAGTCCGGGACAGTGCCACGCCTGCCCGACGACTACGATGTGCCCGGCTTCCACGCCTTTGCCTGTGAAAACGAAGCCATGGCCTGGAACTTCCAAGTCCGCCACTACGCCGACGAAGCGCGGCAGGCGCGCGACCCCAAATACAGCGCCGCCCGCCAAGGCGTGCTGTACCCGCGTGCCGCCGGGCTGGGCGGCTGCACCGCGCACAACGCCATGATCTTCATGCGCCCGCACGACTCCGACTGGGACCACATCGCCAACCTGACCGGCGATGCAAGCTGGCGTGCCCACCGCATGCAGCGCTACTTCGCCCGGCTGGAAGCCTGCCAGCACCGCCCCATTTGGCGCGCCCTGCAGCGCCTGGGGCTGGACCCCAGCGGCCACGGCTGGCATGGCTGGCTGCACACCGAGCGCTCGGTGCCGCCCGAAGCCCTGGAAGACGCGCAGCTGGTGGATATGCTGGCCCGCACTGCGCGCAACTTTACCCACGGCCTGCCGACTCCGCTGCGCAGTCTGTTGCGCTGGTTGCGCGTGCGCGGTGACCCCAACGCCCGGCCCTGGGGCCGCGGCAGCTTTGAGGGTCTGTGCTACACGCCGATGTCTACCGCCAACCACAGCCGCATCGGCGCGCGCGAGCGCCTGCTGCAAGTGCGCGAAAAGCACCCCGACCGCCTGCACATCGAGCTGCACGCCCTGGCCACCCGCGTGCTGTTCAATGCCGAGGGCGCAGCCTGCGGGGTCGAATACCGCAAAGGTGCGCGCCTGTACCGGGCCCATCCCGCCCCCAGCGCCGCGGCGGGTGACACCCGGCAGGTGCAGGCCAAACCCGACGGGGGCGAGGTCATTCTGTGCGGCGGTGCCTTCAACACCCCGCAGTTGCTGATGCTCTCCGGCAT
>NZ_JBDTEM010000006.1:0-6141 GCF_039922535.1 Rhodoferax sp.
TCACTGCATTCACGGTAGCCTTGAACTGCGAATCTGCGCCAAAGGAATCAAATCGGACATAAACCTCGTCAAACGCAATACCAAACTGCCTTAACAGCACCCAAGGGCGCATGGACCACGAGGAATAATTTTTATTGCCAATGTAAAGTTGTTGCATCGTATGCCCGGAGAATAAAAAGGGGAATTTACACAATGGCTAGGTAGAAACTACAGCCACACCACGGTCGCATTGCAGCTTATCGCAAACGGCTTGGGCCATTGATGCCAAAACAGAACGCTATTGATGCGCAGCGCATCTCACCGTATACCTATATTCCCAATACTAAGCCGCACAATGCAAAAAGCCCAGTCAACCGACCGGGCTTTTTGAATATCTACCAAGACCTGCGCTAAGCAGACGGTAGAGATTGGGATTTAGGCAATCAGAAACTGGTCACGGTCCAGGTTTTGAATCCACTTTGGTGGTTTACCACGGCCGGTCCAGGTATCACCGGTAAGGGGATTGCGAAACTTGGGAGCCACTTTGGCCACCGTTTTGGTGCGGGTTTTGCCAGCGCCAAAAATATCATCGGCAGTCAAACCAAAATCAGCGACCAAGGCTTTTACTTTTTCGATGGCATCGGCATTTTCCAGCGTATGGGCTTGCTTGATTTGCTGCTCTAAGAGTGCGCGTTGTTCGAGAAGTTCTTTGTAGGTTGGCATTTTGGTGTCCGGGCATGTCCAGCAATATGGCTGAGTAACTATATTATAGACCTCAAAATAAACAGTTACTGGTTCCTGGGCATTAAAAATAGCCCAACGGACTCTTTATTTTCAGCATACAGAGTTTGTAAACCAAAAAATATCCAAACCAAATCCAGTCGCAAGCTCTTTACCACTCCGATCCCAGGTCAGGCCAATGCCACGGCAGCGTAATCACCCACTTTGTCGGCCAACCCAGCGGGCACCAACAAAGCACCGGTGGTTAATGCGGGCAAATGGGCATCAATATGGGCCTGCAGGCGTGGCAACAGAAACTCGCGGTTATGCCAAAAGACACTGCCGCCCATGCTAATGCGCTGTAAGTCCAGCACGGCCACCAGGTTGTACAAAGTGCGGCCCATCACACGGCAAAGCTCATCCACAACTTTCAAAGCAGCGGCATCGCCCGCGCGGGCGGCCTGGAATAGATCTGGCGCCTCTTGGCCGAAGCGGCGCGCGATGGAGTTTCCGGCCACCAAGCCCTCCACGTCGCCAATATTGCCGCAGCCGCACAGTGCGTCGTTGTTGTCACTTACAAACATGTGGCCCGCGTGGCCTGCATTGCCGTTTTTGCCGCGCAGCACATGGCCGTCCACGCACAGGCCCACGCCGATGCCGGTGCTCCAGGTAACGTACGCACAGTGGTCAAAGCCTTTCAGTGCGCCCCAGTGGCGCTCGGCCTCTAACGCGGCGACGCAGTCGTTCTCGATGCGCACGCGGGCGAAGCGGGCACCCAGCGGGGCTTCCAGCAGCGCGGTGGTCCAGTCATTAGGCAAGCCACGCGCCGGGCCCGCCATGCCGCCGCAAATATTGGGGCCGGCCAGCTCGATCAGGCCGTCGTTGATGATGAAGGGCCCAGCCGACGACACACCGGCGTTTTGCACCGAGGCGGGGTCTACGCCGAGATCGACACAGGTTTCATTGACCATGCGGATGATTTGCACCGCCAGCGCATCGTTGGTGCCGGTTTTGGCGGTGGGTTCGGTGCGGCGGCCTTGCAGCACCGGCAGGTCGTCGTTACCACTGGCCAGGCTGACGGCTACCTTGGTGCCGCCGACATCGATACATGCTTTCATGGAGATCTTTTCGTTAGATAAATTTAGCGACCAGGCCTGCAACCAGGCTGAGGACGAGGGTGGTGGTGATCGGAATGAACCAGGAGCGGCCGAACAGCCTAAAGCGCAAGTCGCCCGGCAGTCTGCCAAAACCAAAGCGTTGCAGCAACGGGGAAAACCAGTCAATCAGTAACAAGGCGAAAAAGACGACCAACAGCCAACGGAACATGGTCTACAAGGTATGGCTGCGGTCGCCCTGGGTGAAGCCCAGCGGCTCCCACTCCGGCCCCGCGCCAAAAGCAATGACTTTGAACAATTCGCCCATTTCGTGTTCAGTGATCAATTTGAGCGCTTGCGCACGTTCTGCATGCGTGGCGTGCTCCATTTTAGATAGCAAACCGCAGTTCATCAGAAACCGCGCCTGGCTGGTGTAGCCCAGCACGGCCAGGCCCGCGTCCTGCCCGGCCAGGGCGATGCCGCTGAAATTGACGTGGGCGGTGATGTCTTTCAGCCCCACCAGGGCCAGTGGGTCGGGGTCTGAACGGTGCAGGTAATGGCACATCACGGTGCCGGTGCTGCGCTGCGGGTGGTAGTACTCGGCCTCGGGGAAGCCATAGTCCAAAAAGAAGGCCGCGCCCTGGGTGAGCCGGTCGGCCAGGGTGCGGATGAAGGACTCAGCCTGGGGGTGGATTTCGGTCAGGTAATCGTGCGGGCCGTCGATATCGGCGGGTGGGCGTAGGGCCGTAGGGCGGTCTTGCCACACAAAGGCTTCGCCCGACCAAGCCACGCCGCGCTCATGCCACACGCCGCCCACCCGGGCCAGCAGCTGCACCGGCATCGCGTCCAGCACCTCGTTACCCATCACCACGGCTTGCAGCGTGGCGGGTAGTTCCGTCACCCACTGCACCTTGTCGGCAAAACGGGCCAGGCGCAACTGTTGGCGGGCCCGCAGCGTACCGGACAGATCGACGATGCAGTAGCGCTGAACCTGGTCGCCCAGGGTTTCGAGCAATTGCAGCGCCAAAGCGCCGGAGCCTGCGCCGAATTCCCACACCTCGTTGGTGCCCGTGACCTGCAACGCCTGCGCTACCTGCGCGGCCAGGGCCTGGCCAAACAGACCCGACAGCTCGGGGGCGGTGACAAAGTCGCTGCCGTCGGCATCTTGGCTGCCAAACTTGGGGCGCTCGTTGGCGTAGTAGCCCAAACCGGGGTGGTACAGGGCCTGGGCCATGAACTGGTCAAAGGGAATCCATCCGTCGGCGGCCGAAGAGGATGCAGAGGATGCGGTAATGGCCCGCCGAATCTCGGTCTGGAGCGCGCTCGTTAAACTGGGGGCTGTTTTTTCCACCCCCTGATTGTCTCTGAATGTTGTCACCCAACCCGCCCTCCCCCCCAGCTCGTACCGTATTGGTAACTGGCGCCGGTAAACGGCTGGGCCGCGACATCGCCCTGGCCCTGGCGCGCGGCGGCTGGCAGGTGGCAGTGCACTACCGGCACTCGCAGCAGGATGCTATTCAAACTGTAGCTGACTGCGCAAGTATTACCTACACCAACGGCCTAAAACATCATGCATTCCAGGCCGACCTGGCCGATGAAGCCGCCGTGCGCGCCCTGCTGCCCCAGGTGGTGACGCACTTTGGCGCGGTGGATGCGGTGGTGAATTGCGCGTCTACCTTCGAGCACGACAGCGCCGCGACCTTCGGCTTTGCTGCGCTGGAGCAGCACCTGCGCAGCAACACTGGCGCGCCGATTCTGCTGGCCCAGGCCCTGCACAGCCACCTGCAGGCGCGCAATGCAGGCGGTGTGGTGGTCAATCTGCTGGACCAGAAACTCTGGAACCTGAACCCTGATTTTTTCAGCTACACCTTGTCCAAAGCCGCACTGGAAGCGGCCAACACCATGCTGGCGCAGGCCCTGGCACCCCACGTGCGGGTGGTCGGCGTAGCCCCCGGCCTGACGCTCAAAAGCCACATGCTCAGCGACGAGCAGTTTGCCGTGCTACACCAAATCTCGCCTCTGGGCCGTTCGTCCACCGCGGCCGATGTGGCGGCCACGGTGAAGTTTGCGCTGGAAAATGGATCCATCACCGGCACCACCTTGCTGGTGGACGGAGGCCAACACCTGATGCAATTCGAACGTGACTTTTCCTTGATGGACCTCACTTAAAAAACACCATGTCCCACACCACCGGCAACCAAACCTTGCAACTCTCCGGCCTGCGCTTCAATGCCAACCTGGGGATTTTGGAGTCCGAAAAAACCGCGCCGCAGCCGATCCTGGTGGATGCCGAGCTCAACCTCGGCCCCCAGCCGCTGGAACCTAGCGACGACGACATCAACCACGTGCTGGACTACCGCAAGGTGCGCCAGATCATCATCGACGACTGCACCGCCGAGCATGTAAACCTGCTGGAAAGCCTGATTGGCAAACTGGCCCAGCGGCTGATGCAGCTGCCCGGCGTGCTGGGCGTGCGCGTCAAAATCGCCAAACTGGAAATTTTTGACGACTGCGAAGTCGCGATCCGGGTTGAAACCGGGCAATGGTGAGCCTAAAATCGGCGTAGCATGCGCCACACGTAATTAAATGTATCAACCATCCTCTTTTCAGGGTGCGTAGATGCCCTCTTGGAGAGTTGAATGACATTGTTTGGTGTCCGAGCAACCACCCGCCGCGCTGCCTTGCTGGTCGCGGGCCTGGGTTTGTGGACCTGTACCTGGTCGGCCCAGGCTGTCGAAACCATCAAGATACTGACCGAAGAGTACCCACCCTTCAATTTCACCGACAAAGGCAAGATCACCGGCCTGGGGACCGAGGTTGTGCAAGCGGTGCTGAAAGAAATCAACATCGAAGGCCAGTTCCAGTCCGTACCCTGGGCCCGCGCCTACGAGACCGCACAGACCACCGAAAACGTGTTGATCTACTCCATCAACCGGTCCAAAGAGCGCGAAAAACTTTTCAAGTGGGTGGGCCAGATCACCCCCACCGACTTCTACCTGTTCTCACTGAAAAGCCGCAACATCCGCCTGGGCAGCCTGGACGAAGCCAAACCCCTGCAGATTGGCACGGTCAACCAAGACATTGGCGAACAGTACCTGGCATCCCAAGGTTTTTCTGTGGGCCACAACCTGCAGTCCAGCAGCAAATACGAGCTGAACTACGAGAAACTTAAACTTGGCCGCGTAGACCTGTGGGTGATGAACGAACTGGGGGCTTACTTCATCTCGCGCCAGGCAGGAGACGACCCCGCAGTGGTGCTGAGCAAGGCGCTGCGCATCGCCGAACTCAGCGGTGGCGGCAACTACATGGCTTTTGGCCTGAAAACCCCCGATGCCATGGTGGAACGCTTCCGCAAAGGCCTGGAGGCCATTAAAAAGAACGGCACCTACGATGCCCTGCAGAAGAGATGGCTTTAAAACTGGCCAAACCCACGTCTTTGGGCGGCCGCATCGTACTGGCTACGCTGGTGTTTTGCCTGCTGTTTACCTTGGTAGTGGCCGTCGTACGCACCTGGTCGGCCTGGCAAAACAATGTGACCCGCATGTCGGGCGAGATGGCACTGATCGCGCAGGTCTATCAGCAAACCCTGTCTAAATCCATCTGGGAAATGGACCGTGACTCCCTGCAGACCTACCTGAACAGCATTGCCAACGCGGCCTCGGTGGGACAGGTGGTGCTCACTCTGCAATCGACCAGCCACACCCCGGAGGTTTTTCGGCGCGCGCGCGAAGGGTGGCTGCCGTCCACCCTGGCACCGGTGTTGAACCGTCCGCTGGACTACCAGTTGTTTGCAGGCAGCAAAGAGGTGGTGGGCGCTTTGGCGCTGTATGGCGACGAACGGGTCTTGTGGGCCCGCTTGCGCAGCGAGGTGGCCGAGATTGTGGCCACCCAGATAGCCCAGTCGCTGCTGCTGGCCATCCTGATCATGCTGCTGCTGAACCGGCTGGTGACGGTGCACGTGCGCCGCATTGCCCAGCACCTGGGCCAACTGACCCCTGCCAACCTGCGCCAACTGCTGACCCTTGACCGCAACACGTCACGACAAGATGAGCTGTCGCAACTGGTGGGCGGGGTCAACCAGCTGCAAACCACGCTGTCCGACTATCTGGAGCAGCGCCAGCGCGACGAAATAGAACTGCTGGCCCATCGCGACAACCTGGCCGAACTGGTGCGCGAACGCACCGCTGCTCTCGAAACCGCCAACAGCAAGCTGGAAGACACCAACACCCGGCTCGACAGCCTGGCCCGCACCGACCCGCTGACCGGCCTGGCCAACCGCCGCCAATTCGACGAGATGAAGGAGATCGAGTTCCGCCGCGCCTTACGCACCGGCCACCCGCTGACCCTG
>NZ_JBDTEM010000007.1:0-5466 GCF_039922535.1 Rhodoferax sp.
CAAGCGGGCAACCCTTTGCTGCCAGCGCTGGGTGTCGACCAGACCGCCAGCGTGATGCAGTCGGGCGGCAACATGGAAGGCAAGGAACTGCGCTACGGCATCACCGCCAGCAGCCTGTTTGCCGTCATCACCACCGCCGCCTCCTGCGGTGCGGTCAACGCCATGCACGACTCGTTCACCCCGCTCGGTGGCATGGTGCCGATGGTGATGATCCAACTGGGCGAGGTGGTGTTTGGCGGCGTCGGTTCAGGCCTGTACGGCATGCTGATCTTCGCCATCCTGGCGGTGTTCATCGCCGGGCTGATGATTGGCCGCACGCCGGAATACCTGGGCAAAAAGATCGAGGTGCATGAGATGAAGCTGACCTCCATCGCCATTCTGGTGACACCCATCGTGGTGCTGGCGGGCACTGCCGTGGCGGTGATGGCCACCGGTGGGCTGGCGGGCATTGCCAACCCTGGCGCGCATGGCTTCAGCGAGATTCTGTACGCGCTGAGCTCGGCTGGTAACAACAACGGCAGCGCGTTCGCCGGCCTGTCGGCCAACACACCGTTCTACAACGTGCTGCTGGGCATCGCGGTGTGGATTGGCCGCTTCGGGATGATCGTGCCGGTGCTGGCGATTGCCGGTTCGCTGGCTGCCAAGCAGCGGCTGCCGGTGACCTCGGGCACCTTGCCGACGCACGGCCCGCTGTTTGTCACGCTGCTGATCGGCACCGTGCTGCTGGTGGGACTGCTGAACTACGTGCCCGCGCTGGCCCTGGGCCCGATGGTGGAACACCTGGTGCTGTGGGCAAAGCCATGAACGCTATACCTTTAATAGCTGGTTGCGCAGGTAGTACCTGCGCCAGAGCCCTGTTTTGCTTAAATTTTCGAAAGACACTTGTATGAACACCCAAAAATCTTTGGTGTTGCTCGACCCCGCCCTGCTCAAGCCCGCGCTGGCCGCGGCCTTCACCAAGCTGAACCCGCGCGTGCAGTGGCACAACCCGGTGATGTTCGTGGTGTTCATCGGCAGCATTTTGACCACACTGTTCGGCCTGCTGGCGCTGCAAAGCGGCGATGGAACGGCGACCTTCGTGCTGTCGGTGGCGGTGTGGCTGTGGTTCACTGTGCTGTTCGCCAACTTTGCCGAAGCCCTGGCCGAAGGGCGGGCGCAAGCCCAAGCCTCCTCGCTGCGTGGCCTGAAGAAAAGCACCATGGCCAAGAAACTGGCCAAGCCGGTACACGGCTCTACCTGGCTCCCGGAAGAAGCCGAGAACCTGCGCAAGGGCGATGTGGTGCTGGTGGAAGCGCATGACCTGATTCCGCTGGACGGCGAAGTCATCGAAGGCGTGGCCTCGGGAGACGAGAGCGCCATCACCGGCGAGTCGGCACCCGTGGTGCGCGAATCCGGTGGCGACTTTTCATCCGTCACCGGCGGCACCCGCGTGCTGTCCGACTGGCTGGTGGTGCGCATCAGCGTGAACCCTGGCGAGTCGTTTCTGGACCGCATGATCAGCATGGTCGAAGGCGCGAAACGCCAGAAAACGCCCAACGAGATCGCGCTGACGATTCTGCTGGTGGCGCTGACCATCGTGTTTTTGGTGGTCACCGTGACGCTGCTGCCGTTCTCCATGTTTGGCGTGCAAGCCGCAGGCTCCGGCACCGTGGTCAGCATGACGGCGCTGATCGCACTGCTGGTCTGCCTGATCCCCACCACCATCGGCGGCCTGCTGTCGGCCGTGGGCGTGGCGGGCATGAGCCGCATGATGCAGGCCAATGTGATCGCCACGTCCGGCCGCGCGGTGGAAGCGGCCGGCGACGTCGACGTGCTGCTGCTCGATAAGACCGGCACCATCACGCTGGGCAATCGCCAGGCCTCGGCCTTCTTCCCTGCGCCTGGTGTGACAGAAGCCCAACTGGCTGCCTGCGCCGCCCAGGCCTCGCAAGCCGACGAAACCCCCGAAGGCCGCAGCATCGTGGCCCTGGCCCAGCGCCTGGGCGCGGTACAGCCGCTGATCGGCACCACCACCGAAGTTCCGTTCACGGCGCAAACCCGCATGAGCGGTATCGACCTGCAGATGGCCGACGGCAATGTGCGCGTGCTGCGCAAGGGCGCGGTGGACGCGATCCGCAAGTACGTGCAGGCGCAAAACGGCCGCATGCCCACCGAAGTCGGTAAGCAAGCCGACGACGTGGCGCGCCGTGGCAGCACACCGCTGGTGGTGGTGGAAGGCACGATGGACAGCAATGGCCATCCTTCGGCTGCCCGGGTTTTGGGCGTGGTCGAGCTGAAAGACATCGTCAAGGCCGGTATCAAGGAGCGCTTTGGCGAGCTACGCCGCATGGGCATCAAGACGGTGATGATCACCGGCGACAACAAGCTCACCGCCGCCGCCATTGCCGCCGAAGCCGGTGTGGACGACTTCCTGGCCGAAGCCACGCCCGAGCAGAAGCTGGCGCTGATCCGCCAGTACCAGAGCGAAGGCCGCCTGGTCGCCATGACCGGCGACGGCACCAACGACGCGCCCGCGCTGGCCCAGGCCGACGTGGCCGTGGCAATGAACAGCGGCACCCAGGCCGCCAAAGAAGCCGGCAACATGGTGGACCTGGACTCCAACCCCACCAAGCTGCTGGAGATTGTGGAAACCGGCAAGGCGCTGCTGATGACGCGTGGCTCGCTGACCACGTTCTCCATCGCCAACGACGTGGCCAAGTACTTCGCCATCATCCCGGCGATCTTCGTCAGCACCTACCCGCAGCTGAAGGCGCTGAATGTGATGGACCTGGGCAGCCCGTCGTCGGCCATCTTGTCTGCCGTTATTTTCAACGCGCTGATCATCATGTTCCTGGTGCCGCTGGCGCTGAAGGGCGTGCGCTACCGCCCCGTGGGAGCCGCCGCACTGCTGCGCCGCAACCTGCTGATCTACGGCCTGGGCGGCTTGGTCGTGCCCTTCATCGGCATCAAGGCAATTGACATGGTGCTGGTCGCCATGCACATGGTTTAAGGAATTCAAAATGAACGCGATTCTTCGTCCTACCCTGGTTCTGTTTACCGCTTTGACCGTGCTCACCGGCGTGGTCTACCCCCTGATCGTTACCGGCGTGGGCCAGGCGGCTTTTCCCCAACAAGCCGCTGGCAGCCTGGTCCTGCGCGACGGCAAGCCGATCGGCTCCGAGCTGATTGGCCAGAACTTCAGCGATCCCAAGCACTTCTGGGGCCGCCCCTCGGCCACCGGCCCGCAGCCCTACAACGCCGCTGCTTCCGGCGGCTCCAACCTGGGCCCGCTGAACCCGGCGCTGACCGATGCCGTCAAGGCCCGCATCCAGGCCCTGCGCGATGCCGATCCCGGCAACACCGCGCCGGTGCCGGTCGATTTGGTGACCGCCTCCGCCAGCGGGCTGGACCCGCACATCAGCCCGGCTGCGGCGCAGTACCAAACCAGCCGCGTGGCCAAAGCCCGTGGCCTGCCCCAGGCCCAGGTAGCGGCCTTGGTGGAGCAGCAGACCGAGCGTCCGCTGGCGGGCTTTCTGGGTGAAGCGCGGGTCAACGTGCTGCGCCTGAACCTGGCGCTGGATGCCATGCAGTAACCTCCGCCCATGCCCCACGACGATTCCCGCCCCGACCCCGACGCGTTGCTGCAGCGCCTGCAAGAGCAGGACATCGCCCGCGCGAGGGGCCGCCTGCGCATCTACTTTGGCGCCAACGCGGGCGTGGGCAAAACCTACGCCATGCTCAGTGCCGCCCAGCAAGCGCACCTGGCCGGGCGCGAAGTGCTGATCGGCGTGGTGGAAACCCATGGACGCAAGGAAACGGCAGCCCTGCTGCACGGCCTGGAGCAATTGCCGCTGCGCCAGCTGCCGTACCGGGGCCGTACCTTGCCCGAATTCGACCTGGACGCAGCCCTGGCACGCAAACCCGCCGTGCTGCTGGTCGATGAGCTGGCCCACACCAACGTGGAGGGCTCGCGCCACCCCAAGCGCTGGCAAGACGTGCAAGAGCTGCTGGCCGCGGGCATCGAAGTCTGGTCCGCCATCAACGTGCAGCATCTGGAGAGCCTGAACGGCACCGTGGGGGCCATCACCGGCATCCGCGTACACGAGACCGTGCCCGACACCCTGCTAGACAGCGCCGACGAAATCATTTTGGTAGATGTCACGCCGGATGAGCTCACCGCCCGGCTGCAAGCGGGCAAGGTGTATCTGCCGCAGCAGGCCGCCCGCGCGGCACAGAACTTCTTCCGCAAAGGCAACCTGATTGCGCTGCGCGAGATCGCCCTGCGTCGCACCGCCGAGCATGTAGAGGACGATGTGCGCAGCTACCGGGTGGAGCAGTCGGGCAGCGCCAAGGACCTGCCGCCGGTGTGGAACACCTCGGGTGCCATCCTGGCCTGCATCGGCCCGCACGAGGGTGCGGAGCAGACCGTGCGCACCGCCGCGCGGCTGGCCGGGCAGCTCAATGTGCGCTGGCATGCCGCGTATGTGGAAACCCCGCTGCTGCAGCGCCTGGAAGCCAGCGAGCGCGACCGCATTCTGACCGTGCTGCAACTGGCCGAAACCCTGGGGGCCGACACGGCGGTGCTGACCGGTAGCCAGATCGCCGAAGTGCTGGTGCGCCAAGCCCAGACGCTGAACTGCGCCACGCTGGTGGTGGGCCGCCCGCGCCAGTCACCGCGCTGGCACATCTGGCGGCGCTGGGCAGCCACGCTGACGCGGCAACTCGCCACCCTGGCCCCCACACTGGACGTGCTGGAGGTGGGCGGCAGCACCAGCGCCCGCAGCCTGGCCCGCACCTGGCTGCCCAACGATACCGACGATGCCACCGCCAACCACGCCTGGCAGCCCTACGCCGCGGCTCTGGGCGGGGCCGTGCTGGTCACCCTGCTGGCCACGCCGCTGGCGAACCGGCTGGACCTGGCCAATATCGTCATGCTGTTTTTGGTGGCGGTGGTGCTGGTGGCCGTACGCTACGGGCGCGCCGCGGCGGCGTTGGCCGCGGTGCTGAATGTGGCCGCGTTCGACTTCTTTTTTGTAGCCCCGCGCTTTTCGTTTGCGGTCAGCGACGTGCAGTACCTGGTGACCTTTGTGGTGATGCTGGCGATGGGCCTGTTGACCGGCCAGCTCACCGCCGGGCTGCGCTTTGCGGCCCGCATCGCCGCCAGCCGCGAGCGCCGGACCCAGGCTTTGTTCGACCTGACGCGGGAGCTGTCTGCCGCGCTACTGACCAGCCAGGTGGTGGAGATCGGCCAGGCCGCCGTGCAGCGCCTGTTCACCCAGGTAGAGGGCATGGCCTTTGACCCGGTCAAAGGTGGCAAGGTGATGGTGCTGGTGGCCGAGCACAAAGACGACGGCACCGGCCACTTGCACCTGCCCGGCCTGCTGCCGCACGACTTCGATGCGGGCATCGCCGAATGGGTGCTGCGCACCGGCCACAGCGCTGGGCTGGCCACTACCACCTTGCCCGCCCACCCCTGGCATTGCGTGC
>NZ_JBDTEM010000008.1:0-8084 GCF_039922535.1 Rhodoferax sp.
CTACGAGCGCGACCACGGCGTGCCCAATGTGGACGACGCGGGCCTCAGCGGCTACCGCCCGTTTGACCTGCGCGCTTACAGGGTGGTGCACCCCGACACGGTGGGCCAGAGCATCGCCCAGTTTCGCTTCCGTTTTCCGCAGTACCAGATCGAAAACGTGGAGCGCGGCAAACACCTGCTGGGGGCCGACCCGGCTCTGGTGCTGCAGCATGGCGATGTAGTGGCCCTGGGCGGCAGCTTGGTGGCACTGACCGGCCACATGGGCAGCATTGGCCCCGAAGTGCCCGACGCACGGGCCCTGAACATCCCGCTGGACCAGGCCGAAATCGTCGTCACCCACCGGGATGCGATCGGCCGCACGCTGCAAGACTTCCGTACCTCGCCCTTGGCCGGGCAGGTGCAGCTCACCGCCATCGAACGCGGCGGCGTGCCCTTGCCCATGGGCCTGAAGACCCGGCTGCAGCGCCTGGACGTGCTGCACTTTGTCGGCCTGCGCAGCGCCATCGACAAGGCCACTGCGTTGCTGGGGCCGGTGGCGCGGCCCAGTACGGCCACCGATTTGCTCACGCTGTCGCTGGGCATGATTCTGGGCTTCTTGATTGGACTGGTGCAGGTGCCTGCGTTTGGCGCAACGGTGGGGCTGGGCAATGCGGGCGGCCTGCTGGTATCGGGCATCGCCGTGTCGTCGCTGGTGTCGCGCCTGCGCTTTTTTGGCAACACGCCCAACGCCGCACGCAATGTGCTGGAAGACATGGGACTGATCTTCTTTGTGGCCATCGTCGGGGTCAACGCCGGAGCCCATTTGCTGTCGCAACTCAGCGGTACGCTGGCCCTGCAGATTCTGGGGTTGGGCTTTGTGGCCTGTACCATCCCGCCGTTCATCGTTTGGGCCATTGGCCTGCACCTGTTCAAGATCAACCCGGCCATCCTGATGGGCGGGGTGGCGGGTGCCCGTAGCCATTCGGGCCCGGCCCGCGAAGCCGCCAAGGAAATCGGCAGCTCGGTGCCGTGGATTGGATTCCCCGTGGCCTACGCCGTGTCAGGGATCTTGCTGACGGTGTTTGGCTACTTCGCCATGGTGTTGGCGAAGTCGTAAAAATTTAAGCCAAATAGGCATCCCGCGCAGGTGGCACCTGCGCGGGGCGCTATGAAAACAGTAGTTTTAGGCGTTCACTGGGGTGCGGCTGCCTACAACCCCTTCGCGGTTCACCACGATCTCTTCACTGCCCACTGGGCCTGCCACGCGCAGCAGCACCGGCACCGACTTGTACGACGGTGTCAGGCTGTCCGGGTCCACGTGTTCCAGGGCAATCAGCGGCTGCGTTTCGGGGTAGTACGAGGCGCAGCAGCCGTCGGGCAGGTCGTAGCAGACCAGCATCAGGCCGCGCACCACGCGGTCGGCGTGGGCGTGTTCCATGGCGGTAGCCACGTCCACCACGTCGCCTTCTTGCAGGCCGCGCCGGTCCAGCTCGGCCTGGTTGATGAACAGCACGTCGCGCCGCCCAAACACGCCCCGGTAGCGGTCGTCCAGGCCGTAGATGGTGGTGTTGTACTGGTCGTGCGAGCGCAGCGTGGTGAGGGTGAGCACGCCGGGGTCGGCATGGGCCAGGTCTTCCTCCAGGCCGGGGAACACCGCGAAGTTGGCCTTGCCGCTGTCGGTCTTCCAGATGCGTTGCTGCGCCGTGTTGGGCAGCTGGAAGCCGCCAGGCGCGAGGATGCGTTCGTTGTAGCCCGCAAAATCCGGGAATACGGCCTCGATCTTGTCGCGGATCAGGGCGTAGTCGCCCACCAGCGCATCCCAGTCGGCCACCGACCGGTCGCCCAGCGTGGCTTTGGCGATACCACCAACGATGGCCGGTTCCGAGCGCACCTGGTCGCTGGGCGGCTCCAGAAAGCCGCTGGAGGCATGCACCATGGACATCGAATCTTCCACCGTCACCGACTGCTTGCCGCTGGCCTGCATGTCCAGCTCGGTGCGGCCCAGGCAGGGCAGGATGTAGCTGGCCTTTTTGGCCAGCAGCAGCTGGGTGCGGTTCAGCTTGGTGGTGATGTGCACGGCCAGATCGAGATTGCGAAAGGCCTCGAAGCAGGCGAGGGGGTCGGATGCCGCCACCGCCAGGTTGCCGCCCAGGCAGATCATCGCCTTGGAGGCCCCGCTGCGCATGGCGGCGATGGATTCGACCACCGAGTGCCCGTCGTGCCGGGGCGGCTCAAACTGGAACACATCGCGCAGACTGTCCAGCAGCGCGGGCTTGGGCCGCTCGGTGATGCCCACGGTGCGGTCGCCCTGCACATTGGAGTGCCCGCGCAGTGGCGAAATCCCCGCACCGGGGCGGCCAATATTGCCCTTGAGCAACAGCAAATTCATGATCTGCTGCACATTGCGCGTGCCCGAACGGTGCTGGGTAATGCCCATGCCGTAGCAGCAAATGGTGGCCTTGGCGGCGGCGTAGACCCGGGCCACGTCTTCCAGCTGCGCGCGCGTCAGGCCGCAGACGCCTTCGATCGCCTCCCAGGGGGTGGCATCGAGATCGGCCACAAACTCCGCATAGCCCGCCGTGTGCCCGGCGATGAAGGCGTGGTCCAGCACCGGGGGCTGGCTGGTGGCCTGGTTGCTTGCTTGGATAGTGCGGTCCAGCGCCACCAGCGCCTTGCCAATGCCTTTGAGCGCCGCCGCATCGCCGCCCACGCGGATTTGCAGGTAGGTGGTGGCGATTTGCGTGGACGACAGCGTGGCCATCTCCACCGGGGCCTGGGGCGACTCGAAGCGCTCCAGCGCCCGCTCGCGCAATGGGTTGAAGACGATGATGGTGGCCCCCCGGCGCGCCGCATCGCGCAGCGTGGCCATCATGCGCGGGTGGTTGGTGCCGGGGTTGTGGCCCATCGACAAAATCAGGTCGGCGTGGTCGTAGTCTTCCAGCGTCACCGTGGCCTTGCCCACGCCGATGGAGCGCGGCAGGCCCACCGACGTGGCCTCGTGGCACATGTTGGAGCAGTCGGGGAAGTTGTTGGTGCCAAAGTTGCGTGCAAACAGCTGGTACAAAAACGCCGCCTCGTTGGAGGCCCGGCCCGAGGTGTAGAACTCGGCCGCGTCCGGGTTGGGCAGGGCATTCAGCCCCTGGGCGATGCCGTCAAAGGCCTCTTGCCAGCCCACGGCCTCGAAATGGTCGGTATCGCGGTTGTAGCGCAGCGGATGGGTGATGCGGCCCTGGCTCTCCAGCCAGTGGTCGGTTTGCTGCCACAGCGCGGCCACACTGTGCGCCTGGAAGAAGTCCGGCCCAATCCGCTTGGCAGTGGATTCCCAGGTCACCGCCTTGGCACCGTTTTCGCAGAATTCGAACGACGAGGTGTGTTTCGGGTCCGGCCAGGCGCAGCCCGGGCAGTCAAAGCCGCCGGGCTGGTTAGCCTTGAGCAGGGTGCGCACACCTTGCACCACGATTTGCTGGCGCTTGAGCGTTTGCGCCAACGCCTTGGTTGCACCCCAGCCACCGGCCGGAGCGTCATAGTTTCGGATGCCTTCGGGGCGCTTGCGCATGGGAACTTTCCTAGAGATGGGGGGTGGATTTTGGATGGGGATGGCCCATGCATGGAATGGACCAGGGCCGAGATACACCGCAGTGCCTAACGCCGCTTCTTGGCTATTTTGAACGTACGTGGTGCCGTCATGCCCAAGGCCGCACGGGCCAGTGCATCGGCCTCGGCGTTGCGGTGCTGCGGAATCCATACCAGGGTGGCCTGGTGAAACGTGTTGAACAGCGCCCGCGCCTCGTCAAACAGCGTTGCCAGCCGGGCAATCGGCTTGGCGCTGGGGTTGCTTATTTGCTCCACCACCACGCTGTTGTCGCAGTGCAGCCGCAGGTCGTCCGCACCCTGCAACTGCAAGGCCTGCAGCGCCGCCATCAAGGCCCGCACTTCCGCTTCGTTGTTGCAGCCGGTGCCGGGGGCCACCTGCGACAGCGTGTGGCGCGTGCCGTCGGGGGCGGTCCATACAGCGCCCAGGCCCATGCGGCCGGGATTGGGGACGGCGCTACCGTCGGAGTGGATTTGCCAGGGCATGGGTTTTTTTGGGCGGCCTTTGTGGGAGCGCGCCTACGGTGGCGGGAGGCAGGCGTTCAAAAGCGGCAGAAGTTTTTTGCAACTAAAGATGATAGTGAAATAGCTAATTTCATACTATTTTTTAATAGTATTCACCCCCAGGCCCGCAGCACCCACCCCGCCAGCGCGCACAGCACGATCACCTGGATCACCCCCACCTTGAACCGAATCAAGGCAACGCCCGCCGCCAATGCCAGCAGCAGCGCGGCCCAGTCAATATTGGAGAGAAATGTGCCGCCACCGCCCGTCCTGATTGCGATATGAGCTATGAAAAACAGAGCAAGGCTGGCAATCACGCCCACCACCGCGGCGGTGATGGCGGTCAGCGGCGCGGTGAATTGCAGCTTGCCGTGGGTGCTTTCCACCAGCGGGCCGCCGGCCAGGATGAAGATGAACGACGGCAAAAAGGTGAACCAGGTCACCACCGTGGCGGCCAGTGCGGCCCCTAGAAACAACGCGTCCGGCCCCAGCACGGACTTGCTCCAGCCACCGACAAAACCCACAAACGCCACCACCATGATCAGCGGGCCGGGCGTGGTTTCGCCCAGGGCCAGGCCGTCGATCATCTGTGTGCCGCTGAGCCAGCCAAACTGCTCCACCGCGCCCTGGTACACATAGGGCAACACGGCGTAAGCACCGCCAAAGGTCAGCAGGGCCGCCTTGGTAAAAAACCAGCCCATGGCGGCCAGCGTGCCGTGCCAGCCGCTACTGGCCACCAGTGCGGCCATGGGCAGCAGCCACAGCGCCGCGCCCACCGCCAGCACCTGGAGCAGGCGGGTTTTGCGAAAGCGCGCGTGCGCCGGGGTGGGGCTGTCGTCGTCGATCAGCGCTGGGCTATGGCCCCATTCTCCCGCCTTGGCCGCGCCATGCCCGCCGCCGCCGCTGAACTGGCCCGGCACCACTTTGGACCCGAGCCAGCCGACCAGGGCTGCGTCCAGCACGATGGCGGGGAAGGGCACGGCAAAACCATAAATCGCTACAAAACTAGTAGCTGCTATCGCCCAGAGGACGGGCGCTGCGCTCAGTTTCTTTAATGTTTTACTGCCGATGCGGTGCACCGCTTGCACCACCAGCGCCGCCACCGCCGGTTTGATGCCGTACAGCAGCCCGGCCACCCAGGGCACGGCCCCAAAGGATACGTAGACCCAGCTCAGGCCCATCAGGATGAACAGCGACGGCAGTACAAACAGCGCACCTGCCGCCACGCCACCCCAGGTCCGGTGCAGCAGCCAGCCGATGTAGGTGGCCAGCTGTTGCGCCTCGGGGCCGGGCAGCAGCATGCAGAAATTGAGGGCGTGCAGAAAGCGCTTTTCGCTGATCCAGCGCTTTTGCTCCACCAGCTCGCGGTGCATGATGGCAATCTGCCCCGCCGGGCCACCAAAGCTGATGCAGCCTAGTTTGAGCCAGAACTTCAGGGCTTCGGCGAAGGAAACAGGGGGCATGGGCGCGGCTTTCGGGAGGTCGGTGCCCGCAGTGTGCCAGCGCAGCAGCTAATTACCCCAGCGGCATGCCCTTCAATGCAAACGCCAGCACCAGCACGCTGGCCGCCGCCATCCACGAGCCTGCAATCCGCAGGGCGATTTGCACCCATTGGCGCGGTGGGCACAGCGAGGTGTAGTAGGCCACGTTGGCCACCAGCACGGTGGTGCTGATCCAGGTGCCCAGCAGGGTGAGCGTGGTGGCCAGTACGGTGGGGGCTCCGTCCACGCCGGAATCCAGCGCCACCGCAATGGCCGCCACCGCTGCAACAGCAGCGCGCAGCCTCAGCGGCAGCCGGGCCGATGCGGCCACCAGGATGCCGCAGCCCAGCGCCACGGCCATCACCAGGTTCTGGCTGGCTGGGGGAATGGCGATGCGGGTGGTCAGCAGCAGGGCGGCGGCGCAGCCGGTGGCGAACGCCAGCATGGCGGCCTTCAGCCGCAGGGGCGGGTGCTGGCCTAGCCACAACCCCAAGCCCATTAGCACCAGCATGTGGGGCAAGGTGAGCAGCGGATGCAGCAGCCCGCCGTAAAAACTGTTCATGCCCGCCACCGAGCTGTGCGCGTGCGACAGGCCGGGCAGGCAGAGCAAGGCCGCCAAGGCCAGGCGTGGGGTCTGGTGGCGGCCCGAGATCACAAAAAGCCGAATAAGAAGGCGAAGCCGGTCGCTGCAATCACCCCGCCCGTGGCCCGTACCACCACCCGACCCCAGCGCCAGCGGATCAGCAGGCCCACCGCAATACCCGCCAGGTGCAAGAGCCCGGTGGCCAGTACGAAGCCCACCGCGTAGGTGATGGCATTGGCGGCGTGCGGCAGCTCCGCGCCGTGGGCGTAGCCATGGAAGATCGCAAAAATCGCCACCAGCACGCTGGCCACCCACAGCGGCGGCCGGGCCGCGGTCAGCACCATGCCACCCAGCACGATGCCCGACAGGGCAATGCCTTCTTCGACACCCGGCATGGGTACACCCAGCACACCCAGTGCTCCGCCAAATGCCATCACCAGCGGAAAGATCACCGGCAGCAGCCACATCGCCGGGGTGCCCAAAAACGCCCCCCAAATGCCCACCGCCACCATGGCCGCAATGTGGTCCAGCCCACTCAAGGGGTGTACAAAGCCACTGACGAAGCCGCCCACCGCGCCGGTTTCCGAGTGCGCCTGGGCCAGGCAGGGGACGGCCAGCACAAGGGCTAGCAGCAGGGTTTTGGGGAGTTTGGACATGAAAGCTCCTGTGGATGGTGCTTGGCTATACGCAGGAATGGAGCGGGTGGATTCAAGTATCTGAGGGTCGCTTTGCAAAGCATTTTTGCCCGCCGAAATTTGAACCAGGTTAACCCGTATTTTTGCTATTTATTTGGTAGCTGCTAGTGCAGATTCTGTATGCGCGAAGGCCGTATTTTTCATGAAATTACCAGTCCGCCGTAACCGGCTGGTAACTTTTTTAGCAAGCGGGGCCGATTTCACTACAATCGCGCCATTCGAGTCACGATTCGACCCCCACCAAGTTTCAAACCATGCCCCGTTGCTTCCCAAAACAACAGCTACACCGTCGCACGGCAGGCATGCACAGCGTCGCCCCAGGCTCAGGGCCATGGCGCGCAGACCCGGTTTTAACCTTCGGAGCTTTCCTATGTCTGCACTCTTCAGCTCGACCGCCCTGGTCGTACCCTTTGAACTCTTGAGAATGGACGACGTCGAGTCGGTGGGTGGAAAAAACGCCAGTCTCGGCGAGATGATTTCGCAGCTGCCCACGGGCGTACGCGTGCCCACCGGCTTTGCCACCACGGCCCACGCCTTCCGTGCCTTCCTGGCCCACGACGGCCTGGCCGACAAGATCAGCGCCCGGCTGGCCCGGCTGGACACCGAAGACGTACGCGCCCTGGCCGTGGCGGGTGCCGAAATCCGCGGCATGGTGGAAGCTCAGCCTTTCCCGGCCGACCTGCAAGCCGCCATCACCGAATCATTTGCCACCCTGAGCGCGGGCAACCCCGAGGCCTCGTTTGCCGTGCGTTCGTCGGCCACTGCCGAAGACTTGCCCGATGCATCCTTTGCCGGCCAGCAGGAAACCTTCTTGAACGTGGTCGGCATCGAAGCCGTCCTGCACAAGATGAAAGAAGTGTTTGCCAGCCTGTACAACGACCGCGCCATCAGCTACCGCGTGCACAAGGGCTTTGCCCACGACATCGTCGCTTTGAGCGCTGGCGTACAACGCATGGTGCGCTCCGACCTGGGCGCGGCCGGCGTGATGTTCACCATCGACACCGAATCCGGCTTTGACCAGGTGGTATTCATCACCAGCAGCTACGGCCTGGGCGAGACGGTGGTGCAGGGCGCGGTGAACCCCGACGAGTTCTATGTACACAAGCCCATGCTCAAGGCGGGCAAAAAAGCCGTCATCCGCCGCAACCTGGGCAGCAAGATGGTGCAGATGGAGTTCACCACGGCTGCCGAAAAAGCCGCCACCGGCCAACTGGTAAAGACCACCGACGTGCCGACCGAGCAGCGCAACCG
>NZ_JBDTEM010000009.1:0-10135 GCF_039922535.1 Rhodoferax sp.
TGGCCTCCGAAGCCAAGGGTCGTGGGTTCGATCCCCGCCAGCCGCACCATGCAATTCATAGAGAACCCAGCATCCATGCGGGTTCCCAGGCGATAACAGTGTCTTTTTGGTGTGTCAGTTGATGCGAAATAAAACCCCATCGACGGAACCCAAGGACATGGCCTCAAAGCTCCCAACAGGCGTTTTTCTACGTGGTGCGGTCTACTGGCTGCGCGTCACTTTGCCCCTTGAGTTGCGCCACCTGTACCCCAGGACGGCCAAAGGCACCCTGGCGACTGACCGGTATCGTGCGTCCCTGGATACCTCGATCAAGGCTGAGGCCAGCATCAAGGCCCAGGCACTAAGGGCCACGTTTGAGCAGGAGTTCCTGGACAAGCAGCGCGGCTTAGTGGCCCCCAAGCTAACCAAAGTCGCCCAGGCCATGCGGGAAATCATCGCCCAGGCGGTCTATGCGGCAGAGCTGCATGCGGACGCAGAGCAGCGCTGGGATAAGCAGTTCACATCCACAGTAGCCCAAGGTGCCCAGGTGGTCAGCGTGGACGTGGCCGACTTTGACCCCGAGAACTACGACGCAGCCGCCCTGGTCATGGCCGCGATGGCCCCAGCGCCTGTAGTTTCTCGCTTAGCCCCCTTGGCCCCCGATGTGCGTGCACGGCGGGACCGGCTGAACGCCAATCGGGCGGCATTGGTAGCGGATGCCATCGCCACGGGAAACCTAGCGGCCATTCTTCCCTTTGCTGAACTGCAAGCGAAGCGCCTGGGTCTGCTTATTGAATGGGATTCTGAGGACGGCGCTTTGACCCTAGAGGGTTGTCTGCAAGCGTATGCCCGCGCAAGGGACGCAGTGACACGCAGGGACGCTGGCAACATCGTGGACACACCGCCATTGCCCGAAGCCCCCCAGGACGCTAAGAGCACAAAGCCCCCTGCGCTGACCCTGCGCGACGTGCTGCCACATTGGGTAGCAAAGGCCCATCCAAAGCCGGGGATTCTCAAGCACACCAATAGGGCGCTGGCGCTGCTGGATCAGGCCGGACAGGCTCACCCACTGGTAGAGACTACACGCCCCCATGGTGCGGCTCTGAGGGGCTGGCTAACGGATGCCCCAGCACGTGGATTTGGGGATAAGACGGCGCTTAACTATTGGACCGCCCTGTGTGCCTTGTGGAACTCAGCGTTAGATGTTGGTCTGGTTACTGTCAATCCGTGGGCCGGAATGACTATCAAGGTCCGTGATAGCGAGAAAAGATCACCATTTACGGCTGAGCAGATGGGCCTACTGTTTGGTTCCAGCCTGTTCACTGAGGGGCGTTGGGACACCGTGGAGCATGTGGACCCTTGGGATGCATACATGGGGGTGATTCTGCTGCTGAACAGCGGTGCCCGAATTGGCGAGATAGCGCAGCTTGAGTGCGTGGATGTGCAGCGGGTGAATGGTCTGGATGTGATCGACATACATGGCCGCGCAGGGACTGTAAAGACCGCCGATAGCGTCCGCGTGGTGCCCTTGGCCCGTATGGTGATCGACCTGGGATTCTTGGAGTTTGTCCAGGCGCGGCGGGATGCCGGGGCCGTGAAGGTCTTCCCATCGTTCCACCGAGGTGGGAAGGTGCCACCGGGCGAACTCTTTACAGAATGGATGCGCCACTATCGTGACGCTGTGGGCTTGCCTGCTGGTCGCTTGGAAGGTGCGCACAAGTTCAGGCACACGATACGCTCAAAGCTGGCGGCGCTTCATATTGGCATCGAGACTGCGGACGCATTGACGGGGCATGCTACTGCGACTGGCTCAGGGCGCGGCTACACGCATATTGGCCTTCCTGGTGTCTTTGAAGCCATAGAGCGGATTGTCTGGCCCTTCAAGCTAACCCGCGTCTACCCAGCGGCTCCCGCGTCCCCTGAGTCTCCCCAGGCCGCCCAGGCCGCCCCGGCACACGCCACGGCCCTGTAACCGCCCCCGATTTCGCAGGGCGGCATGGTGCTGTCCTGCCCCGGTGTGGCGGCTTCCGGGCTTGTCTAAGCCGCCGCATTCTTGAAAGACGTAGATCATGTTCACAGCACAACACTTGGCAACCGCAGCAAAGACCTTTAGCGGCCTGCACATCCACCATATCGAAACCCTGGCGCAGGACTTGACGCGGCGCTTGGGGGCTCCTGTGGTCGCTGAGTACGGCGACACGGACACAGGGGACCAATGGGCCGCTTTGTGCATCGAAGAACTGCCCGAAGGCGCAGATGCGACACCGGGGCCGCTGGTGTCTATCCTGGCGGGCGCTGGGACACAGGGGGGCCATATCGTGATGGACGCGGATGGTCAGTGCGTAGGGTCTAGGGCTGGGAGTCTTGACTATGCCAGAGTCATGCCCAAGGCTCAGAAAGAGGCCCAGGCGGCGTATCGGTGCATGTGCGTTGGAGCTTGGGTAAACTGAGGACTAAGCCCAAATTTAGGCAAGGTAAAGATGCCTATCAACCTCGGAACCATCCTAGGCGTGGTCGTCATCGGCTGGGCCGTTTACGCATTCATCCGCGACCTGCTTGACGGTAAATGGTGGTAAGGGCTTTAAACGCTCTGTAGGGCGTTTTTAGGGCTCATGGCTACGCCGGTATTCCAGTGCCATCTAAAGCCCGCTGTGGCCCCGTCTGGGGCCTTTCTTGGCCTATTTCCCCGCCCTTCATGCTAGTGACCTACTGCAGGTGGCCCTGACATACTGGCAATCGGCGGTGCAGGGCGGTGGGCTTTGTTGTCGGGACCAACGAGGTGGCAGTACACAGTGAGCATCCCTAAGTATCTCTAAGTATCTATAGGTATCTCTAAGACACTTAGTGTCTCTAAGTATCTATACGTAGTGATACTTATAGATATACATAGAGATACTTAGAGTCCTTTAGAGATACTTAGGGGGCTTAGGGCATACCTGCTGCGTCATTGTTTTTGATCCAATATGGTCTAAGCCAAAGGCCCCGCTTAGTTCGTAGGGCTGTGCTGGTGCCGCTGATTTAGCCCAGAAAGAACGCAAACGCCATCATAGCGATGCCAATGGGTACACCATAGGTCATGGGTATCGCAAGGATCGCTAAGAGGCCCAGGAGGGCCAGGGAGATTCGAGTCATACGCCAGCCTGCACGGCCTACCAAAGTCCGATTTCACTTAAGTGGGTTTGAAGCTCCTGCGGTACGTTGTCGGTCAGAACTGCATACATCTCTGGTCGAATGAATCCTTGAGTCACCAACGCCGCGCCGCGCCGTCTCATGTAGTCTATTTCGCTTTCGCCCCAGAGAGGGAAGTGGATACCTATGGAGGGTGTGGTCTGGCCCGCTAAGACCAGAGCTAAGATCGCTTCTGTCGGGTTCATGCCGCCTTTTCGGAGCAATGAAGATGCGCGGCGAACGTCAATATTTGGTCTGCTTAGCAACGGCTCATCGCGCCCGAAGTGTTCGATCAAAGCCTGCCGCATACGGGCGTAGAACACCGTATCCTTGAAAAAACCGATCATCTACCAGCCCTCTTTATGTTTGACTAGTCTAGCCCCCTGGAACTGGTGGAGTTCATCAACGCCTCACGGGCTCCCGGTGCCGCTGAGTTACGCCACGCCGACTTCTTGGTAAAGGTGCCCCTGGTGCTGACTGGAGGTGAACGGAATTTTTCGTCCACCTACCGGGACGTACAGAACAAGGAGCGCCCTTGCTACCGTTTCCCCAAGCGCGAAGCCTGCTTGATGGCTTGGCAGGGATGGCTCAGTTTTGAGCTCAGTGGTTCCTAGGGACCAAGGGGTGCCCTCAGTTTTGAGGGGACTCAAGGCATACCCTGAGTTTTCAGGAAGTGGTGTTGTAGCCGTTGCCCCCAAAACTGGGGCCAGTTCGCGCCTTAGATTTTTACCCCCAAAAAATGCGCGGCCTATGGTGTTTCCGCCCGCCCGCGCTAGATTCCCCCGTGCACCCCGGCGGCCCTATGGCCCCGAGAAAACCCAAGGGGGCCGGGGTGGGGTGGGCTATTCAGCGGCAAGGTAGGCGTACACGCTGGCCCTTGAGATACCCAGCGTCTTTGCAATGTCCACCTTGGGCGTTCCCTGCGCCACCAGCTCCTTTAGGGTCTTGGTCTGCGTAGCATCCAGCGACGGCTTGCGGCCCTTGTAGGCCCCTTTGGTCTTAGCGATGGCGATGCCTTCCCGCTGGCGCTCTCGTATCAGGGACCGCTCGAACTGACCCACAGCCCCCAGCAACTGCAACATGAGCGTAGCCATTGCGTCATCCTGGCCCGTGAATGTCAGCCGCTCTTTGACAAACTCCACAGTAACGCCCCTGGCGGTCAAGGACTGCACGACCGCCTGGAGGTCACTCAGGGATCGGCTGAGGCGGTCCATGCTGTGCACCAGTACGTGATCGCCTGCGCGGACGTGGGTAAGCATGGCTTGGAGCTGGGGGCGCTCAGTGTCTTTGCCGCTGGCTTTGTCGGTAAAGGTCTGGTCCAGTTCTAGACCGTCCAGTTGTCGGGCTTCATTCTGGTCAACGCTGGATACGCGGACATAGCCGACCCGGTGGCCTTTGGTGGCCGTAAGAGCACCGGAGGCCGCTACGGGCGCAGGGGCTACGCTGGGGGCTGGGGGGCGCTGGGTTACCTTGGAGGGCTTGGACATGAGGTCTATTCCATAGTTGTGCATGGATAGAGTCTAAGATTCATTCTGGAATGTGTCAAACAATAGCTAAATTGACCCTAGATATACGCCATCCGGGCACCTTGGCAGTGTCTTGTAGGGGTGTACCCCAGACAGACGGAGGTCTAGCGTGCAGCTACCTCAAATTGAGGTGCAATGTCAAGGCTTAGCCTGAGACCTTTCGCGCAATGGCATCCCTCGATACGCTGAGGCAATCCAATCAACAGAAAAGGAATTTGCAATGAACGACATCAACCAGCTAGTCGCCGCCGGTATCAGGGCTACCAATGCCTACTGTTACTGGCATAACCGCCGAACGTGTGCAAATCTAAGTTTCTCTGACGATTATTACTATGCAGACGAACGCTTCAAAGTGGCAGAAGCTGAAGTTAACCGGATAGCGGAGCAGCTGCTAACGTATCGGAGGAATTTGGGTCAGCACTGAGCCTGAGTTAAAGGGGATGCACTGGATGCACTTTCTATGGATCAGCATGCACTTGTGCGCCTCTGTTTTTTTCGACCTTTGCACGCGGCTCTCATGAATCCCGAGCGCTATACTTTGTGCCTAGTGTGTCAATTTGATGCACCAAAGCACACTGACACATGGTGATATTTTCTAGTGAAATCAACAGCTTACGAGTGGTTTTTTACTAGAAAGACGGGTTCGATCCCCGCCAGCCGCACCATCTTCTCTAGAATAGGCATTTACCCTAGAGAACACCCATCGCATTGACCACACACACTCTTACCTCGCTTCTTGACACGCTGGATGCCGACGCGCCCCTGGCGCAGCGCCATCTTTGGCTGATTGGCCTACTGGACTGGATCCGCGGTGACAACCGGGCACCGGACGATGCGGTCAGCCGGGTGCAGCGGTTTCTGGATGCGGTATTCGCTCGGCCCGAGCTGCAAGTGCGTCTGCGCACCTGGTGGCAGGTACTGGCCGACACGGTGGACAGCACCATGGTGTTGTCCGACTATGGTTTTTCACCTCGCACCGCGTTTTTCAGCGAACTGGGTTTTCGGCTGCGCTGCAAGATGCTGCCCAGCACGCCCGAAACCACCGACGCAGCCGAACTCTTCAGTCTGGTGCTGCCCAACACGGCCGACGCGGCCTGGCTGGCGGCGCTGGATGCGGCCACCTTGGCGCGCATCGGCAATTTGCTGTCATCCCCGTCGCGCACGCCCGGCATCACGCTGTGGCAAAACGAACTGCTGCAGGCCATCACCTTTTGCAGCAACCAGATCATGGCCACCGGTGTGGCATCGGAGTTGCGCCTGCGTATGAGTGCCGCCGCCCGGCACGACGAACCGTTCAACAGCCTGTCGGCCGAGGTGGATGCGTTGCGCCGGGCTTTTATTGCCACGCCGCGCGAAGTGCCCGAGCTGGAAGCCGCAGCCCAGCGCCTGCGCGACCGGCTGGAGCTGTGCCGCCAGGCGGCTGCCAGCGTGTACCCGCACCTGAACGACCACGGTATTTCGGTCAACCTGGTGTTCATGCTGCGCCAGTTGCGCGAGCGCCTGCTGCGGGTGCGCGATCTGATGGATTGCCTACTGTCCGCCACGCCCGATGCCAGCGCCAGCCGCCTGATCGTGCGCCTGGCCTATGCCGGGCAAGAACGCCGCAGCCTGCGCGCATTGGTGCGTGGCAACGCCTCGATGCTGGCTGCCAAGGTGACCGAGCGCAGCGCCGAAACCGGCGAGCACTACATCACCCGCGACCGCAGCGAATACCGTGGCATGCTGGTCAAGGCCGCCGGTGGTGGCGCGGCTACGTCGCTGACCACCTTGCTGAAGTTTTTGATTGGCGCGGTGGGCCTGACGGCGTTCTGGGCGGGCATGTGGTCGGGCGCGATGTACGCGGCCAGCTTTGTGATGATCCAGTTGCTGCACTGGACGCTGGCCACCAAGCAACCCGCCATGACGGCCCCCGCCATGGCCGCCAAGCTCAAAGACCTGGGCAATAGCCGGGCGATCGAAGAGTTTGTCGATGAAGTCACCCACCTGGTGCGCTCGCAGGTGGCGGCGGTGCTGGGCAATGTGGGCATGGTGACCCCTTGCGTGCTGTTGATCAGCTTTGCCATGTTTTGGGGCAGCGGCAAGCACATGGTCAGCCGGGTCGAGGCCGACCATGTGTTCCACACGCTGACCCTGCTGAGCCCCAGCACCCTGTTTTTTGCGGCCTTTACCGGCGTGCTGCTGTTTGTGGCCAGCCTGATTGCGGGCGCGGTGGAAAACTGGTTTGTGCTGCACCAGCTGGATTCGGCTCTGCGCTACAACCCGCGCATTACCCGCGTGCTGGGAAGGGCGCGGGCTGACCGCTGGGCCCGCTTCATGCGGGAGCATATTTCGGGCTTTGCGTCGAACATCTCGCTGGGTTTCATGCTCGGGCTGCTGCCGCCGGTACTGGCCTTTGTGGGCCTGGGGCTGGAGGCCCGCCACGTCACCTTGTCTACCGGCCAACTGGTGGCGGCTGCGTCTGCATATGGCAATCTGGTCTGGAAGATGCCGATTTTCTGGTGGTGCGTGGCGGCGATTCCGCTGATCGGCGTACTGAACCTGACGGTCAGCTTTTTCCTGGCGCTGCAGCTAGCCCTGGGGGCGCACAGCGTCACCGGGCTGGACCGCCAGCGCCTGCGCTACGCCGTGCTGCGCCGCCTGCGCCAGCATCCGATGAGCTTTGTCTGGCCGGGCGCGCAAAAATCTGAATGAAATAGGCTGCCAGCGCAGGTGCTACCTGCGCTGGCAGCTATAAATTCAGGAGTCTTCGTCGGCTTCGGATTTCAAGGCCAGCGCGGCGGTGTACAGCACTTTGCGGGGTTCGCCGGTGATGTCGGCACAGAGTTGCACGGCGGTTTTCAGCGGCAGTTCGGCCAACAGCAGTTTCAGTACCCGCAGGTCTTGCACCGGGGCTTCGGACGGCGGGGCAGGGTGCACCACCAACACAAATTCCCCCCGCGTGCGCGACGATTGGGCGGCCAGCCAGGCCGCCACATCCTGCGCGGGTACGGTGGCGATTTCTTCAAACTGCTTGGTGATCTCGCGCGCCACCGTCACCGGGCGGGGGCCCAGGCAGGCCAGGCTGCGGGCCAGGGCTTCAATGCGGTGGGGTGCTTCCAGCAGCACCACGGCGCGCGTTTCGGCCAGCAGCGCCAGGGCGGCGTTGTCACGCTCGGTGGCTTTGCTGGGCAAAAAACCGATGAACACAAAACCCGTGTCCTGCACGATGCCGGCCGCACTCAGCGCCGCCGTGATGCTGCTGGCGCCGGGTAATGGCACCACCGGGATGCCCACGGCCCGCGCCGCCACCACCACCCGCGCGCCGGGGTCGCTGATAGCGGGGGTGCCTGCGTCGCTGACGTAGGCGATGCGCTCGCCCTGCTGCAGCCGCCGCACCACGTTGTGTGCGGCCTCGGTTTCGTTGTGCTGGTGCACTGCCAGCAACTGGGCGCTGGGCTTGTCAATGCCGTAGGCGCGCAGCAGGGCCTGGGTGTGGCGTGTGTCTTCACAGGCGATGGCATCCACCAAACCGAGCACGTGCAGCGCCCGCAGGCTGATGTCGCACAGATTGCCGATGGGCGTGGCCACGATGTACAGCGTACCCGCCGGATAATGCTGCGAAGCGGCTGCCTCCTGGGCGGCTTTCAAGGCGGAAGCAAAAGAAGCGCTCAATGGGTTTCCTCAAAAAGATGGGTCTGGTCCTGCCGACCACCAAACAGGCGGGTGATGCGGCCGAAGACCGGGCGCTGGCGCATTTGCAGGCCCAGGGCCTGCGTCTGCTGGAGCGCAATTATCGGACCCCTGGGCGCGGCGGCGGCGAAATCGACCTGGTGATGCGTGCGCCCGACGGCACGGTGGTGTTTGTCGAGGTCCGCCAGCGGGCCACGGCAGCGTTTGGCGGGGCTGCGGCCAGCATCAGCGCCACCAAGCAAAAGCGCATTGTGTTCGCCGCCCGCAGCTATTTGATGCGCTTGAACACCCCACCGCCGTGCCGGTTTGACGTGGTGCTGATCGAATATGCGGGCATCCAGTGGCTGCAAGCGGCCTTTGATGCCAGTTGAACTTCTCATTACAAATGGCCTCTACCAGCACAGGTATCATTCCGCACCATGATTGAACAACGCATTCAGCAACATTTCATTGACAGCGCCGATCTGAAGTACCAGTCGGCGCAGCCACTCAGCAAACCCATCGCGGCGGGCATCCAGGCCATGCTGGCGGCAGTGACCAGTGGCGGCAAAGTGCTGGCCTGCGGGAACGGTGGCTCGGCAGCCGATGCGCAGCACTTTGCAGCGGAGTTCGTGGGCCGTTTCGAGCGCGAGCGGCCCGAGCTGGGCGCGATTGCGCTCACTACCGACAGCTCCATCATCACCGCCATCGGCAACGACTACAACTTTGACGTGATCTTCGCCAAGCAGGTGCGCGCCCTGGGCCAGCCCGGCGATGTGCTGCTGGCCATCACCACCAGCGGCAATTCGGCCAATGTGCTGCTGGCCATTGAAGCCGCCCACGAGCGCGAGATGACCGTGGTGGCCATGACCGGCAAGGGCGGCGGCAAGATGGGTGCAGCGCTGCGTGAAACCGATGTGCACATCTGCGTACCGCACGACCGTACCGCGCGCATCCAAGAGGTCCATTTGCTGGTATTGCACTGCCTGTGCGACGGCGTAGATTCCCAGTTGCTGGGCGATATCGAACCTTCACTCTGACTTTTTCCCCAGACTTACGCAAGACCCTCTGTGTGCCCATCGGGCGACACTGAGGGCGCTGCGCCAGTCCTTCACATTTTGAAAGACTCCATGCACCGTTTTCTCCTGACCGCTGCGGCGGCTGTTGTTCTGGGCTCCAGCCTGTCGGCCTGCGTACCCTTGGTGATTGGTGGCGCGGCTGTGGGGGGCGCGTTTGTGGCCACCGACCGGCGAACCTCCGGTGCCCAGCTGGAAGACGAGGGTATTGAGCTGCGCGCCAACAACCGCATCGGCCAAAGCATGAGCGAAAACGCCCACGTCAACGTCACCAGCTACAACCGCCAGGTGCTGCTGACCGGCGAAGTGCCTACCGCCGCCGACCAGCAAAAGCTGCAGGATCTGGTGCTGAAGGTAGAGAACGTGCGCTCCGTGGTCAACGAAGTGGGTGTGCTGGGGGCATCGTCGCTGACGCAGCGTTCGTCCGACACGCTGATTACCGGCAAGGTCAAGGCCACCTTGGTGGACGCGAAGGACGTGCAGTCCAATACCTTCAAGGTCATCACCGAGCGCGGTGTGGTCTACCTGATGGGCCGCGTCTCGCTGCGCGAAGCCAACCGTGCCACCGATCTGGCCCGCAGCATCAGCGGCGTGCAAAAAGTGGTGCGGGTGTTTGACATCCTGACCGAAGAAGAGCTGCAAAACCTGACTCCCAAGCCGGCACCGGTCAGCACGGCTACGCCAGCCAAGTAATCGACCGGTTGAAACGACAACGCCCGCCAAGGCATCTCGGATGCC
>NZ_JBDTEM010000010.1:0-2425 GCF_039922535.1 Rhodoferax sp.
CTATTTAAATAGCAAATCCACTACCCAATTCAACGCGCGTAAGGCTTGCTGTAGCGCGCTTCCAGGCGGCGGTGCACGGCGTATTCGTACACCAGGCACAGCGACCAGTAGATCAGCGCGGCCAGCAGGTAGAAAGTGAAGGGCTTGAAGGTGGCCGAGATCACGTCGTTGATGGTTTTCAGCAACTCGGCCACGGTGATGACGGACAGCACCGAAGTGTCTTTGAACAGCCCGATCAAGGTGTTGCTGATGCCCGGAATCGCCAGCCGCAGCGCCTGCGGCGTGACGATGTAGCGCAGGGTTTGGAACTTGGTGAGGCCCAGGCTCAGGCCCGCACTCCATTGGCCGTGGGTGATGCCATTCAGCGCCCCGCGCAGGGTCTCTGACAGGTAGGCGCTGGCGTTGACGATCAGCACCAGGGTGCCGATGACCACCAACGGCGGGTCCAGCCCCATCGCGCCAATCCCGAAGTAGATCAAAAACGCCTGGATTAGCTGCGGCGTGCCGCGCATGAAGCTCACAAACAGGCTGAACAGCCCCGCCAACACGGGGATCTTTTCAAACCGCGCCCAGGTGATGAACAAGGCCACCGGCAGGCCAAACACCATGCCCAGCAAGGCGTAGCCGATGGTGTAGGCAGTGCCCCAGGCGATCAGCGGCGCGGAATCCCAGATGGGTTGGAGGATTTCGTTCACAAAGGGAGGCGGGCGCCGGTGGCGTGCGGGTACGGATGCGGGTACGGCTTACTTGGACGCGTCCACGCCAAACCATTTCATGGAAATCTTGGCGTAGCTGCCGTCCTTGACCATCTCGCCCAGGGCCTTGTCCAGCGCCTCTTTCAGCTTGGGGCTGCCCTTGCGGAAGGCGATGCCCTGTTTTTGCGGGTTGTCCAGCAGCACGGTGGACGGGCGCAGGGGCAGCTTGGCCTCTTTGATCATGTAGGGCACCAGCAGGCGGTCGTTCAGCGCAGCATCCACGCGGCCATTGACCAGGTCTTGCAGGTATAGCGGTGCAGAGGGGTAGGCTTTGACGGTAATGCCGCCCACCTTGGTCAAGGTTTCGGCGTAAATGCTGCCTTGGCCCGCGCCGACCTTTTTGCCCTTGAGCGCGTCCAGGTTGGCGTATTCGCTCTTGTCGTCTTTGCGCAGGATGATTTGCGCGAACGACACGGTGTAGGGAATCGAGAAGTCAAACTCTTGCTCGCGCTTGTCGGTCATGGTGACCTGCGAGACCACTAGGTCGTACTTGCCGACCTGCAGGCCGGCCAGGATGGTGGCCCATTCGGTGGCCACAAACTCGGGCTTCACGCCCAGCTTGGCGGCGATGGCGTTGGAGATGTCCACGTCAAAGCCCATCAGCGCGCCAGTTTTGGCATCTTTGAAGTTGAACGGCGGGTAAGTGCCTTCCATGGCGATTTTGACCACGCCTTTGGACTTGATGGCGTCGAGCAGCTCGTCGGCCAGGGCCGCATGGGCCAGACCAAAGCACAGTGCCACAGCGCAGATTTTTTTCAACATGGAAGCCTTTGGAGGGAGTGGGAGAAAGCCGCCGCCAGACCGGTCGGCGGTGACTGGCCTTGACAGCCTGGGCCCACATTTTAGCCACCGCATCGGCGGCAAGGCCGTGCCCGCAAGGCGGTTTGCGAGCATCTGCACACGGTGAATGGCACCGAATATGCTTATCTGCATTATTCAGTTGCACAACCCGGCTGAAGTCCATTAGCATCACCTGTCCATACCACCCTATACAAGTACCCTCATGAACCGCCCCAGCGTCGCAACTTCCCACGGCTTTGAATGGCCTACATGGCTTTTGGCGGCCTGTGTGTACCTGGGCTGGGGCCTGGTGGTCGGCTACTGGTCCGTGCTGGGAAGTGGCTGGGGCAGTGCGGCGCTGTTGCTGCTGACCTGCTGGTACATGAGCCTGCAGCATGAACTGGTGCACGGCCACCCCACCCCGTCGCCACGCGTCAACCGCCTGCTGGGTCTGGCACCGCTGGCGGTGTGGTATCCGTTTGACCTGTACCTGCACAGCCACCTGATCCACCACCAGGACGAGCACCTGACCCGCCCCGGCATCGACCCCGAAAGCAACTACCTCACCGCCGCCCAGTTTGCCGCCCTGCCCGCCTGGCAAAAAATCTGCTGGCGCTGGCAGCGCTCGGTGCTGGGCCGCCTGCTGGTCGGTCCGGCGCTGGCCATCGTGCCGACCTGGGCCGACATCGTGCGCAAGCCGCTGCGGGGGGATTGGTCGCAGACCGCCAGTTGGGCCGAGCACCTGCTGTTGCTGGCAGGCATGCTGTGGGGTTTGCAGCACTGGGCGGGTATCAGCCCGCTGCAGTACCTGCTGATCGTCTACCCGGCGCTGGGCCTGGCGATGCTGCGTTCACTTTACGAACACCGCCCTGCAGACCGCCCGGCGCACC
>NZ_JBDTEM010000011.1:0-3502 GCF_039922535.1 Rhodoferax sp.
GCTGCGTTCGCTAGACAGCGCCGTGGCCTGCGCCACCACCACGTTCAAATAGCTCACCGTACCGCTCTGGTATTGGTTTTTCACAATCTCCAAAGACCGGTTGGCGGCCGCCAGGGCTTCAGTTTGCAGCGAGGCTTCCTGCTGCAGGCTGCCGGCCACCACCAGGTTGTCTTCCACCTCTTGCAGCGCGGTCAGCACGGTCTGGCGGTAGCTGGCGGTGGCGGCATCGGTACTGGCCCGGGCGGAATCGACGGTCGATTGGCGTAAACCTCCATCAAAAGCCGCCAGAGCGAGCGCAGGCCCGACCGACCAGAGCAGATTGGGCGCACTGACCAGATTCGCCAGAGAGCTTCCTTTGTACCCGGCGCTGGCCGACAGCGTGAGCGCGGGGAAGAACGCGGCCTGGGCTACGCCGATCTGCGCGTACGCAGCGGCCACACGGCGTTCTGCCGCCGCAATGTCGGGGCGGCGCTCCAGCAAGCGGGCCGGTACTTGGTCGGGGATGTCCGGCGTGGCGGGCAGCACCGCCGTGCGGGGCAGGCTGAACGCGGACGGTGCCAGGCCCAGCAATACCGCCAGCGCATGTTCTAGCTGGGCGCGGGAGCTGTCGGATTCGATGCGCTGGGCTGACGTGGTTTTCAGCTGGGTTTGCGCCTGCGCCACGTCGTCGGCCGAGGCGACACCACCCCGGTAGCGGTTTTGTGTCAGTTCCAAAGAGCGCTGGTAGGCCTGCACGCTGCGCTCCAGCAGGGCGGACTGGGCTTCGGCAGCGCGTAACGAGAAATAGGTCTGCGCCACCGTGGCTTGCAGAGACAAGCGGGCGGCGGCTAGATCGTCCTGGCTGGCCTGCACGCGGGCCTGGTCGCCGGTCACTGCGCCCGAGAGCCGCCCCCACAGGTCCAGCTCCCAGCTGGCACTGCCGGTCAAGGCAACGCTGTTGGCCGCCGGGCTGGTGGGCGAGGCGCTGCGGGTAGCTGCCAGGCCCGCACCTAATGTGGGCGACAAGGCCGCACGGCTGCTGCCCAGCGCGGCCTGGGCCACCCGGATTTGGGCGGCACTGGCTTGCAGGTTGGGGTTTTGGCCTAGCTGGGTTTGCAATCCGTTGAGCACCGGGTCGTTAAACAGAAGCCACCAGTCGTCCGGCACGGCGGCCGCTTGGGGATTGGCGGCTTGCCAGACGCCGGTTTCCTTGAAGGCGCTGGCCGCGGTGGGCAGGCTGGGGGCCTGGTAGGGCGGCTTGGTGCCGCAGGCAGTCAGCAGCAGCAATACCGCCAGAGATGTCAATTTAAGCGGCATGGCGGGCTTTCCGAAGTGAAATAAAGGCGGGCCAGTGCACACGGTGCCCCCAGGCGCGCAGCCGGTCCATGCCGACATAGACCACGGGCGTGGTGTATAGCGTGAGCAACTGGCTCAGCACCAGGCCACCCACCACCGCAATGCCCAGGGGCTGGCGCAACTCGGCCCCGTCGCCGTGGCCCACGGCCAGCGGCACGGCACCCAGCATGGCGGCCACGGTGGTCATCAAAATGGGCCGCAGGCGCAGGTGGGCTGCGCGGTAAATAGCTTGCGCAGCGGTAACCTGCCTGGCGTTGCGTTGCCGCGTGATGGCAAAGTCGATCATCATGATGGCGTTCTTTTTGACGATGCCGATCAGCAAAATCACGCCGATCAGGGCGATGATGGAAAACTCGGTGTTGAAGGCCTCCAGCGCCAGCAGCGCACCCACCCCGGCCGAGGGCAGTGTGGACAGGATGGTGATGGGGTGGATCAGGCTTTCGTACAAGATGCCCAACACCAGGTAGATGGTGACGATGGCCGCCAAAATCAGCAGCGGCTGGCTGTCCAATGAACTTTTCAGTGCCTGCGCCGTGCCCGCAAAACTGCCACGCACCGACACCGGCACACCCAGCTCGGCCACCGCGTTGTTCACCGCATCGGTGGCCTGCGACAGCGAAACGCCCAGCGGCAGGTTGAAACTGACTGTGCTGGCCGGGGTGCCGCTCTGGTGGTTGACCGACAGCGGCGTGTTGGTCAGCTCCACCTTGGCAAACGCCGCCAGCGGCACCTGCGCGCCGGTGCTGGAGGTGAACAGCAGGTTGCGCAGCGATTCGGCGCTTTGCAAAAACTCTGGGGCCAGCTCCATCACCACCCGGTACTGGTTCAGCGGGTTGTAGATCACCCCCACCTGGCGCTGGCCAAAGGCGTTGTTCAGCGTAGTGTCTACCGTGCTGGCGCTCAGGCCGAGGCGGGCCATGGCATCGCGGTCCATCACCACCGAAGTCTGCAGGCCGTTGTCTTGCTGGTCGCTGTTCACGTCGACCAGCTCGGGCAGTTGCGACAGGGCGCGGCGGATGCGCGGCTCCCAGGTGCGCAGGTCGGCCAGATCGTCGGCCTGCAGGGTGTACTGGTACTGGGCGTTGGCCTGGCGGCCGCCGATGTTGATGTCCTGCACCGGCACCAGGAACAGATTGGCCCCGGGCTCATGCGCCAGCCGGGTGCGCAGCCGGGCCACCACCTGGTCGGCCGACACATCCCGCTGGGCCAGCGGTTTGAGCACGATGAACATATTGGCCGTATTGCGCTGGCTGCCGCCGGTGAAGCCGGTCACGCTTTCTACCGCCGGGTCGGTGCGCACCACGTCCATGAAGCGCACCAGCCGCTGTTGCATGAACTGGAACGAGGTGCTTTGGTCGGCCCGGATGTTGCCGTTAACGCGGCCCGTGTCTTGCTGCGGGAAAAAGCCTTTGGGGATGGCGCTGTACAAATGCACGTTCAAGGCCACCACGCACAGCAGCGCCACCAGGGCGATGGGTTGGTGGCGCAGCGTCCACCCCAGTGAACGGCGGTAGCCACGCAGCATCCGCCTTTGCAGTCGGCCCGCCCACACCGCCAGGCGGCTAGGTTCCTTTTGGATGGGGGCGTGCCGTAAGAGCGCCGCGCACATCATCGGCGTGGTGGTCAGCGACACCACCATGGACACCAGGATGGAGGCCGACAAAATCACCGCAAACTCGCGGAACAAGCGCCCCACGATGCCGCCCATCAACAGAATCGGGATAAACACTGCAATCAGCGACAGGCTGATAGACACCACGGTGAAGCCGATCTCCCGCGTGCCCGCCAGCGCCGCCTGCAACGCGGATTTGCCGCGTTCCATATGGCGGGTCACGTTCTCCAACACCACGATGGCATCGTCCACCACAAAGCCGGTGGCTACCGTCAGGGCCATCAGCGACAGGTTGTCCAGCGTGTAGCCCAGCAGGTACATCACACCAAAGGTGCCCGCCAGCGATACCGGCACGGCCACGCTGGGGATCAACGCCGCACGGGCATTGCGCAGGAACAAAAACACCACCATCACCACTAGCCCAATCGAGATGGCCAGCGCCCGCTCCACCTCGCGTAGCGAGGCGCGGATGGTGGGCGTGCGGTCCATCACCACCTGCAGGTTGATGGCGGGCGGGATGGAGGCCTGCAGGTGCGGCAGCAGGGCGCGCACTTT
>NZ_JBDTEM010000012.1:0-3532 GCF_039922535.1 Rhodoferax sp.
GACGATAGGTAGGACCGGCAGCGCGAAGCAGGCCACGGTCCACCAGGTTCGCACTTTTTGTGGCGGCAGCAGCTCGAGCCAGGCCGGTCCCGCCGCGACGAAGCCGAACGCAAACAGCACACCGTAGCTCGCAAAGTAGCCGAGTTGCAGGCCCCAAACGTTGACGCCTACGGGCCAGAACGCCCGCAAGGCCACGGCGCAAGCGCCGGTCGCCCATGCTGCGCCGAGCAGTGCGGCATCGGATGGCCACGGCCGTGGCCCGTTTGCTTGCTGCGGTTGAACGCGTTCGACTGATCGCGCGCTCACCCATACGACTGCCGCGCACGCGAAGAGTAGCAAGGCTTGGGCGAACCAAAGGGGGCCGTTTTCGAACGTTCCGGCGCGCAGTAGGCGGGTCCATGTTTGAACGAAGGGATGGCCACGCGACGTCTGTGCCATGGCGATCGTTACCGGTCCGAGGATCCATCCAAAAAATAGCAGTGGCAAGCCGAGCCGCTTCAGCCGGTCCATCACGTAATGGCGCAGCCCGTGTCGGTTGATAGCCGCTGGTGTGAGGTATCCCGCGAGCAGGAAGAACATGCCCATGAAGAAGGCTTGGTTGACCGTGCAGAAATAGACCAGCAATGTCGACGACAGCGAGCGGTCTGTGGGCACCTCACGGTAGAACCATCCCCCCATCGCCCCATAGGTGATAGCGGCGTGGTGCATCACGACCAGAAGCGTCAGGCTCGCACGCAGTGCGTCGAATCCGGCGTTGCGTGCGACGCTGTGCCCGACTTGGCGGTCGGTCGATGTCGCCTCGATCCCATTCGAGGCGGACAGATCGGTTGCGAACTGCGGGTCGTGCACACTGCCGATCCCGGGTGTCGTAACGTGTGGACGGATGGTCATGGTTCGGGCCGGCGTCTAGACGTTCCGCTCGGCCGATCGACGCCCAGGTAGTAGCCTAGGGCCGACGAACCGCGATTTGATAGCACGCAGCAGCATCAGCACAGCGCCGAAAATGAAAACCCACCTTGACCAGGTGACCCTTCCCGACTGACAGACATCCAGCCCTACGAGCAGGCCGACGATGACCGCGAATCGCAAGAGGCGGTAGTGCAAATAGGAAAGCATCGGCGCGGACTCGGGCGGCCCAGACGAGACCACACCCAATGAAGTCGGCAGAGAGGACGAGGGCAGCACCGGAGCGGCGACCGGAGGCGGCGGGCTCAGTCGTGCCAAGTCGACCCCAAACGCCGCCGCGAGTGACATCCGCGTCTCGGCGGACGCGTTGGCCTCAGATTCGACGCGCTGGATGGTGCGCAAACTCAAGCCCGTCACGGCAGCCAAATGCTCCTGCGACCAGGCACGTTCCTCGCGCAACTTCCGGATAACTTCAGGATCGACTTTCATGGTGTCCATTGTGTGCTTCCTGGCTGATGAAACTAGCTGAGATCGAAGGCGGCCGCAAAGATGCAGGAGCTGTGCTGTGGAGTTTCGCTCCGCTCCTCGTTGCGCATCACGCCATGAAGCCGCCAATCGACGCCAATGGGCCGCCAGCCGCCAAATGGCGTAGGTTTCAATATCCGGTTGAGCTATACCTTAACCGGATGTCAGGCTGCCATGCTCCAATGCCTGGGCCATGGACAACAGCAATGCAAGGTTGGGATTAGCCATGGGCCACTTCCTGGGTCGGGTTAATCAACGCCGCTAAACGCTGGGCAGCCATGCCGCGTTCACGGGCACGGCCTGCGCGCAGCGCATCAAACAGCGCCAGCATTTCGTACAACTTGGCATCCTGCATGGCCGCATACGGCACGCTGGGGTGCAGCGGCCGTAGCCCGATGCCTCGCACCGCGCCTTCGGCATGGGGCCACACCATCGCGTCAGAACCAGGCGCGAAAACCCCCGCAAACGCAGGTGCGCTGTGGCTGGTGGGCACGCCCAGCGTCAAACCCAGCTTTTCGGCTGGAAACGCGTACTTGGCCCCATGCACCGCAAACTCGGCCAGGTTGCGGGGGTTCGCACGGGCCGGGTTGTCGCCCCCGACAACTTGCGTCAGCTCAGAGGCCGAAAGCCGCGTCCGCCTAGCCAAGCGGTAAATCGCACCCGGCTCATGTGCAGCCACTGCCCCATGCACAGCCGCTTCCAATGCGTTGACCGCCAACAACCCGGCTTGCAAACCCCGCTTCACGCAAGCATGGGCTTCTGACGTACTCAAACCCAAGGCATGCGCCAGCGCGGCATACGTCCAACGCTGCCCACTCCAGGCTACTAGCTTAAGCGCCACCAGAAAGTCTTGTGGTTTGAGTTGCATATTCAATATTCGCGATTTGCGAATATTGAATATAACAAAAAGGATGTTGAATTGCAAACCAGCAGGCTAATCCCAAGCGTCGTGCCGCGCACGCCGCTCCTGGCGGTAGTTGGTCACTTCCAAACGGATCCCGTCGGGGTCGGCAAAAAACGTGGCCCAGTAGTCCGGCGCGTACTCCGGGTACAGCCGGGCCGGTGTGGCATCCAGACCCGCCGCACACAGTTGCTCGGCCACGGCCTGCACGTCGGCGACGGTGTCCACACGCAGGCAAAAATGGTGCAACCCGGGCGCGTACGGGTCGTGCGGCACACCACTGCGCGCCGGGCGCAGCACGAAGCCGAAATGACGGTTGAAGTACTGGATGTGCGGATCGCCAGACAGGGCAAACGTGTTCTTGCGAAACCCCAGCGCAGCCACCAGCACCTGGTCGTAAAACGGCTCGGCCCGCGCCAGGTCGGACACGGTGATGTAAATGTGGTCGACACCCATCACTTCGGGCATGGTGCAATCCTGAATCGGTGAATAGGTTAATAGGTTAAACAGCCACAGCGCCATCCACGGCTTTGCTGTACGCAAAAAACACCTCGTCGCGCACCCAGCCGAGTGACGCGTACACCGACTGCGCGGCCAGATTGGTCTTGGCCGTGGTCAAGTCCATCCGCCCTACGCCCTGGCTAGCCGCATACTGCTCGGCCGCCTGCAACAGTACCCGCCCCGCGCCCGACTTGCGCGTATCCGGGGCCACAAACAGGTCGTACAGCACGTAAATGGGCGCGGCGGCCACGGAGCAAAACGACGGGTATAGCTGGCAAAACCCCAGCACCGCCCCAGCCTCGCCCTGCGCCACAAGGATGGTGGACTCCGTGTTAGCCATGCGAGCCTGCAAAAAGGCCGTGGCCCGTGGCAGGTCCGGTGCCTGGTCGTAAAACTGGCGGTAGGCATCGAACAGCGGCGCAATGGCAGGCAGGTCGTGCGGCGTGGCTAGGCGGGTAGACAACAACATCGGCAACATTTCCTAAAAATTCGGCTTGGCAACCATCAGATAAAACACCCCCAGCATCGCCACAAACGCGGGGTAGCCTAGCCACTCCCACCAACGCGCATAACGCCAGTAGCGCGGCGGCAATGGAGTGTCTGTCTGCAGGGCAGCTTGCGCGATCGCCGCCATCTGGATCTGCAGCCACACCACGGGCAACCAGCAGAGCCCGGCCAACACAAACAGGCCCGCCGACA
>NZ_JBDTEM010000013.1:0-1569 GCF_039922535.1 Rhodoferax sp.
ACCATCGTCAACCTGATGCCGTCGGGCGAATACCTGATGGAAGATTTCTACTACGCCGGTGGCCTGCCGGTGGTGATGAAACGCCTGCTGGAAGCGGGTCTGCTGCACGGCGATGCCATCACCGTCAACAACCGCACTCAGGCGCAAAACGTCGAACACGCCGACTGCTTCAACGACAAGGTGATCCGCCCGTTGAGCCAGCCTTTGGTAGAGCAGGGCGGCCTGGCGATTCTGCGCGGCAATCTGGCCCCGCAGGGCGCGGTGATCAAGCCGTCGGCCGCTACCGCCAAGCTGCTGCAGCACCGGGGCCGTGCCGTGGTGTTCGAGAACATCGAACACTACAAAGAACGCATCATGGAGCCGGACCTGGACATCGACGAGAACTGCGTCATGGTGCTCAAAAACTGCGGTCCCAAGGGCTACCCCGGCATGGCCGAGGTGGGCAATATGGGCCTGCCGCCCAAGCTGTTGCAAAAGGGCATTACCGACATGGTGCGCATCTCCGACGCGCGCATGAGCGGCACCGCCTTTGGCACCGTGGTGCTGCACGTGGCACCCGAGGCCGCCGCCGGTGGCCCGCTGGCCCTGGTGCAGGATGGCGACGAGATCGAACTGGACGTGGCGGGCCGTGGCCTGCACCTGCACGTGAGCGACGAAGAACTGGCCCGCCGCCGCCTGGCCTGGGTGGCCCCGCCCGAGCCCGCATCGGGCTACGTGCGCCTGTACCACCGCCATGTTTTACAAGCAGACCAGGGAGCCGACATGGACTTCCTCGTCGGCTGCCGTGGCGATGCCGTGCCACGCGACTCTCATTGATAGGACGCTTATGAAAACCGCAAACTACCCCAGCCTGGAGGGCCGCAGCGTGTTCGTCACCGGCGGCAGCTCGGGCATCGGTGCCGACATCGTGGTCGGCTTTGCCCGCCAGGGTGCCAAGGTGGCCTTCACCGGCCGCAACGCCGCATCGGCCGCCAAGGTGTTGGCCGATGCCAGCGCAGTAGGCCCCGCACCGCTGTTTTTGCAAAGCGAAGCCAGCGACGTGGCCGCATTGCAAGCCGCCATCGCCCAGGCCGCCGCCGCGCACGGTGACATCAGTGTGCTGGTCAACAACGTGGCCAACGACCAACGCCACGACATCATGGATGTGACGCCGGAAGACTTTGACTGGCGCGTCTCCATCAACCTGCGGCCCGCCTTTTTTGCCGCCCAGGCCGTGGTGCCCGGCATGCGCCGCCGGGGCGGTGGCACCATCGTCAACCTGGGCTCCATCAGCTGGATGATCAAGGGCAAGGGCTACCCGGTGTACGGCACCTGCAAGTCCGCCACCGTGGGCCTGACCCGCAGCCTGGCGCGCGACCTGGGCCCGGACAACATCCGCGTCAACACCCTGACCCCCGGCTGGATCATGACCGAGAAGCAGCTCACCCAGTGGGTCGATGCCGAGGGCGAGCGCGCCATGGACGACAACCAGAGCCTGCCGGGCCGTGTCAAAGGTGCGGACGTGGCCATTATGGCGCTATTTTTGGCAGCAGACGACAGCAGCATGGTGACCGCCCAAGACTTTGTGGT
>NZ_JBDTEM010000014.1:0-9506 GCF_039922535.1 Rhodoferax sp.
CCCCGTCGCACAACCCGCCCGAAGACGGCGGCTACAAGTACAACCCCACCAATGGCGGCCCGGCCGACAGCGACATCACCGGCTGGATTGAAAAAGCCGCCAACGTGCACCTGGAAACCGGCCTGAAGGACGTGAAGCGCATGCCCTACGCCCAGGCCCTGCGCGCCGACACCACCCACCGCCACGACTACGTGACCACCTATGTGGCCGATCTGGCCAATGTGATCGACATGGACCTGATCCGCAGCGCCGGCGTGCGCATGGGCGTGGACCCACTGGGCGGCGCTGGCGTGCACTACTGGGCCCGGATTGCCGAGAAATATGCGCTGAATCTGAATGTGGTGAGCGAGCAGGTGGATGCCACTTTCCGCTTCATGTCGGTGGACTGGGATGGCCGCATCCGCATGGACCCGTCCAGCAAGAACGCCATGGCCTCGCTGATTTCGCTCAAAGACAAATACGACATCGCCTTTGCCTGCGACACCGACCACGACCGCCACGGTATCGTCACCCCCAGCGTGGGCCTGCTGCCACCCAACCACTATTTGGCGGTGTGCATCGACTACCTGTTCCAGAACCGCCCCGGCTGGAGCGCGCAGGCCGGTGTGGGCAAAACCCTGGTCAGCAGCGGCATGATCGACCGCGTCACCGCGCGCCTGGGCCGCACGCTGTACGAGGTGCCCGTGGGCTTTAAATGGTTTGCCAACGGCCTGTGCGACGGCAGCCTGGGCTTTGTGGGCGAAGAAAGCGCGGGCGCGTCCTTCCTGCGGCGCGACGGCAGTGTCTGGACTACCGACAAGGACGGCCTGGTGCCCGCCTTGCTGTCCGCCGAAATGATCGCCCGCACCGGCCGCGACCCCGGCGAGTCGTACAAGCTGCTGACCGATGCCTTCGGTGCCCCGGCCTACGACCGCATCGACGCACCCGCCACGCCCGAGCAAAAGAAGAAGCTCGGCAAGCTCACCCCGCAGCAGATCACCAGCTCCGAGCTGGCGGGCGAGCCCATCACCAAGGTGCTGACCACCGCCCCCGGCAACGGTGCCAGCCTGGGCGGCCTGAAGGTAATGACGGAAAACGGCTGGTTCGCCGCGCGCCCCTCGGGCACCGAGAACATCTACAAAATCTACGCCGAAAGCTTCCACGGCGAGGAGCATCTGCGCCGCATCACCCAAGAAGCGCAGGGTATTGTGGATGTGGCTCTGGCCTAATTTGCTATTGAATAAGTAGCTGCCAGCGCAGGTTCTACCTGCGCTAGAGTACTTTTTTTATCTGTATTTTTAAAGGATTTCCAGCGTGCTGGTCTTGATCTTGGTGGCGGGGCTGTGGGCTGGTTTGCAGAACTCTTTAGCCGGTGGTGGCTCGTTCGTCACCTTGCCCGCGTTGATTTTGTCGGGCATGTCGCCGCTGGCGGCCAATATCACCTCCACCGTAGCGCTGTTTCCGGGCCAGGTGACGGCCGGCTTTGCGGGCCGCAAGCTGGTGACCGGGGCAGGGCGTTTGCCGTTTTGGGCGCTGCTGTTGGTCAGCGTGGTGGGTGGGGCCCTGGGTGGCTTGCTGCTACTGCACACCCCATCGGACATTTTTACCCGGCTGGTGCCCTGGCTGGTGCTTTTCGCTACCGTGGTGTTTGCCTGGGGCAGCTTTTTTCGCAAGCCGGGGCAGGCATCGGTACACATCAGCCCCGTGGGCGCGGCGGTGGCGCAGTTTTTCATCGCCATCTACGGCGGCTACTTTGGCGGCGGCATTGGTTTCTTGATGATGGCGGCGCTGACGATGGCGGGTTTGCCTACCCGCAATGCCGGGGCCACCAAGAACGCGCTGGCCGGCGTGATGAATGCAGCAGCAGTGGTTTTGTTCGTCACCTCGCCCGAGGTGCATTGGCAGCCCGCCTTGGTGCTAGGTGCCGGGGCGATTGTGGGCGGGCTTATCGGCTCCTGGGCGCTGCACCGGGTGAACGAGAAATATCTGCGCATCGCCATCGTCTGCATCGGCGTGTGCCTGACCATTGGCCTGTTTGCCAAGCCGCTATGAGTGCCCCTAGCAAAGCCCAGTTCCGCCTGCGCATCTACCGCGATGCCAGCATTGCCATCGGCCCGGGCAAGGTTGATCTGCTGGAAGCCATTGCGCAGACCGGCTCCATCTCGGCCGCCGCCCGGCAATTGGGCATGTCGTACCGGCGCGCCTGGGTGCTGGTGGATGAGATGAACCGCGCACTGGTGGCCCCCGCCGTCACCACCGCCGCTGGCGGCGCGCAGGGCGGCGGCACGGCGCTGTCGCCGCTGGGTGAAAAGCTGGTGCGGCATTACCGGGCGGTGGAGGAGGCTGCCCGGACGGCGGCCGCTGCCGACATCGCGGCGCTGCAGGCCTTGCTGGCGCCTTAGCGCTATATCCGCGTGGATACAATGCGGGCCATGTCTGCATTGCTCGCCACCATGGACTGGTTTCCCCTGCTGCTGTCGCTCAAAGTGGCGGCGGTGGCGACGCTGCTGGCCACCATCGTCGGCATCGCACTCGGCTGGATCTTCGCCCGCAAATCTTTCCCCGGCAGCGGCGTGCTGGAGGCGGTGTGCATGCTGCCGTTGGTGCTGCCACCCACGGTGATCGGCTACGCGATTCTGGTGGCGGCCGGACGGCGCAGCCCGCTGGGCAGCTGGCTGCGGGCGCACCTGGACTACACGATTATTTTCAGCTGGCACGGCGCGGTGGTTGCTTCCAGCATCGTCGCCTTGCCGCTGGTGCTGAAGTCGGCCAGCGCCGCTTTTACGGGGGTAGACCGTTCGCTAGAAGCGGCGGCCAGCACGCTGCGCCAAAGCCCGTTGTCGGTGTTTTTGCGCGTCACTTTGCCCCTCGCATGGCCCGGCATTCTGGCGGGCACCTTGCTGGCCTTCGCCCGCGCCATGGGCGAATTTGGCGCGTCGCTGATGGTGGCCGGCTCGATTCCGCAGCAAACCCAAACCCTGTCGATGGCGATTTACGACGCGGTGCAGGCCGGGCAAGACGACCTGGCGCTGCTGCTGGTGGCCATCACCTCGGTGCTGTCGATCACCGTGCTGGTGCTGTCAAACCGCTTTTTTTCACTCCGCTAAGGAACCTATTCATGCGTCTTCTCAGCCTATTCTTGCTCGTACCGTTGGCCGTGGGAGCCCAGCAAATCACCGTCTCTACCGCCGCCAGCCTGACCGATGCGTTCAAAGAACTCGGCCCCAAGTTCGAAGCCAGCCAGCCCGGCAGCACCGTGCGCTTCAACTTCGCCGCCTCGGGGGTGCTGTTGCAGCAGATCAGCCAGGGCGCGCCGGTGGACGTGTTCGTCAGCGCCGACCAGGACACCATGGACCGGGCCGTGGCGCAAAAGCTGATCGACCCCGACAGCCGCAAAAACTTTGTCACCAACAGCCTGGTGCTGGTGGAACCCGGCAAAGACGGCCCCGGCCTCAAAACCCTGCAAGACCTGACCGGCCCTGCGGTGCGCAAAATCGCCATCGGCAAACCCGCCACCGTGCCCGCAGGCCGCTATACCCAGCAAACCCTGACCAGTGCCCACCTCTGGACCGTGCTGGAGCCCAAGTTTGTGCAAGCCGACAACGTGCGCCAGGTGCTGGACTACGTGAGCCGCGGCGAGGTGGAAGCCGGTTTCGTCTACCGCACCGATGCCACCTTGTTTGGCGACAAGGTGAAGATCGTTCTCACCCCGCCCGGCCACACACCGGTGTCGTATCCGCTGGCGGTGGTCAGCGACAGCAAGCAGAAGGCCGTGGCACAGAGCTTTGTCAACTTCCTGTTCACCGACGCGGCACAGCAGGTCTTGGCTAAATACGGCTTTGGCAAACCTTGATCGATGTAGACATCCAACTCACGGTTTCCGATGGCCGCAGGCGCTTCGATCTGGCCGTACGCTTCGCCAGCGATGTGCCGTTTGCAGCGCTGTACGGCCCATCGGGCGCAGGCAAAACTTTGACTTTGCAGGCCATTGCCGGGTTGCTGCGGCCCACACGGGGCCGCATTCGGCTGGATGGGCGCACGCTGTTTGATGCGGCGCAAAAAATCAACATCCCCACGCCCCAGCGCCGCGTCGGCTACCTGCCGCAAAACTACGCGCTGTTTCCCCATTTGTCGGTGCAGGAGAACATCGCTTTCGGCTTGAAAAGCTGGCGCAAACGCAGTCTGTCGGCCACAGAACACGCGCACATCCAGACCCTGCTGGACAGCTTCGGCTTGGCCGCCCTGGCCCACAGCCGCCCGGCCACGCTGTCCGGCGGGCAGCAGCAGCGGGTGGCGTTGGCGCGGGCGCTGGCTTGCCAGCCGCAGGTGCTGCTGCTGGACGAGCCGTTTGCCGCATTGCACCCCAGCCTGCGCCACAGCCTGCGCGAAGAGCTGGCCCAGGTGCGCAGCCAGTGGGGCATTCCGGCGCTGATGATCACCCACGACGTGGAAGACGTACTGGCCCTTGCCAATGTGGCTTTTGTGTTCGATGCGGGGCAGGTGGTGCAAGAAGTTCACCTGCACGATGCCAGCAGCCGCCAGTTTGCGCGGCAAGCGCTGGGTGGCACCGAACTGGATGCGTCTCCGCTACGACAGAAGTTGCGAGAAATGCTATTGAATAAATAGCTGCTTGCGCAGGTGGTATATGCGCTGAATGCACTTTTTATATATTTTCACCTGGGTGCTGCTGTCACCTCGGCCTGCCATCGGTTCAGGTTCTACGCGACATCAATCAATCCCCAGACTCACCGGAGACCATGCCCCGTGTCCATAGCGCTCGAAGCCCGCTTGCCCAAAGCGCCAGAGGTGGAGCCAGCCGTTGTCCAGCAATTGCCCGACGACCGCGTGCTTGCCAATCACCGCATTAATGGCGGCTTGGGGTGCGTCGATGACCACGGTGAGTCGCAGCGGCTCGTGCATCCAACGCTCGCCGTCATGCAGCGATTGGCGCGACAGGCCGATCCGTAGGTCGCCGCCATTGCCCTCGAACACGCCCAGGCAGCCACCCACCACGTTGTGTAGCAGTTTGTTGCCGCTGCCCAGGCGCTGCGGGTCGCAGGTGGACGCGTGGTACTGCCAGTTGATCCAGTGTGCGACCAGCATGGGGGCGGTCATCAGCAGCTCCAGGACGCTACCGTCGCCGTCTTGGCGGGCATCGTAGTCGTGCAGAAAACTGCGCCCGCCCAGCGCCAGGCCCCGGCTGCGGTGCCGGGGGGCGATCAAAAAAGCCGCATTGCCTGCCAGCCCCCATTCGGGTCGGGTCTGGGCCCCATCGTTGGCGCGCCGGCGCAGTTGGCCCAAGAGCATATCTTGCGGCGCAAGCGGGTCCAGTTGCAGGCTGGGGGCCCGCTCGCGGCGGACCAAGTCGCTGGCCTGGGCAAATACCGCTTGCAGCGTCTCCCACCGCGTGCGCGCTGTGGGCAGCAGCAGATCGAGATCAAAGCCCTCGATTTCATCGGTGGTGGTGTTGTGCAGCGCGGCCACGAACTGGGTGGACTCTGGGATGGTGAGCCCCTGCAAGTGCAGACCATGGCGGACTGCCGGGTCATTGAGCAGTTGCGCCAGGCTGCGCGCATTGACCTCGCCGGTCTGGCCGCAGCAGGCGCCGCAGTCCAGCCCGGCTGCGTGGGCGTTGTTGGTGGACTGGCTGCCGTGCCCTACGAGTAGCACCAGCGGTGCTAGCTGTTTATCCAGCCCCATCGCATGCAGCACCCGCGCGGCCAGCGCGACTTTTGCTGCAAGGTCCAGGCCCAGGAGTTGGGGGCGGCAGATGGGGCGGTAACGGGCAGGCAGGCCCTCCAGGTCGTCTCTGGCGCGCCCGTTTTTGCCCGGCAGCAGCCAATGGCCGAGTTTGCCGAGATAGCCCAGGCCTGCCGCCTCCACATAGGAGAAGGCGGCTCCCGGCCAGCGGCTGGCCGCGTGCCATTGGTCCGCCATGGCAAATCGCGCCTGGCGTGCGCGGCTGGCGGCAATTTGTTGCGCCGCATCGGCTTCGCGATGGGCCGCATCGGCGCTCACTATGCGGTCGCCCACCTCCATGGCCGCCGCGAGCAAGCCGGGCAATTGGGGCCGCCGGGCCTGCGTTGCCAAAGGGGTGTAGGCCACCGGCAGACCGAAAAAGCCTGCAAACCCCAGGGTCTGCAGGCCCGGCTGCGCGGCTTCCAACGCGCGGCGCAAAGGTTCGCTGCGCACATCGATGCAGAAGGCGGCCTGGACTTCAAGTTCTGCCGGTGCCGCGCCTACGCTGCTTGCCCCGGCCAGCTGCTGCGCCAGCCCGCGCTGGAAGCCGATCTCCAGCGCCAACTGCCACACCTCGTCGACCAGCAAGGCGCGTTCGGTCTCCTGCAGCACGGCGGGGGCCTGGCTCCAGGCATGTTGCAACGCAGCAAACGCCTGCCGCGGGGCCACATCGTCCTTGCACTCCAGCAGCAATGCACCCCAGGCCAGGCGGATGGCCAGTAACTCGCGCAGGTGCGAGTCTTGGTTGCCCGCCAAACCAGCCTGCCAGCCGAGATAAGCGCACCAGGATGCCCAGCCATTGACCGTTAACAGCAACGACTCCAGATAGTCTGCCCACACCGCCTGCGGCAGCCCCAGACGCGCCATCACCCAGCGCTCTGCTTCCAGCGCGGTGGCGGGCAAGGCGCTGATGGCCCGGCCGATGTGGGGCAAACGCATCAGCAGACCAATACCGTGGTCGTGCTGCAAGGTCTCTCGCCAGAAGGCATACAAGCCCTGGTCGCGCGCGGGCTGCCAGTTGGCCTGGTGTTCATCGAAATAGGCGGCGCAGGTCTGGCTGACCTGGTGTGTGAGGGCCTGCCGCCAGGACAGCCTGGCCTGGCGATTGGTGTCGGTGTCGAGCACATCGACCAGCAGCGGCAACTGCACGGGCGGCGCGCTGGCCTGCAGCGCATTGGCGCACTGTTCGGGCGTGAGGCCCGCCGCGTGTGCTTCGGGCAGCTGTTGCAGCGCTTGGGCCAGATCGGCGGCGGCGATGCGGCCATCGCGCCAGGCCTGCAGTTGCCGATCTCGCGGTGGAAAGACCTGGATGCCGCCCAGCACCGCCATGCGAGCGGCCACCCTGCGTACCGGCATGCCGATGCGCGACCAGTGTGGATTCACAGCGATGGTGCGGTCCAGCGGCCACGTGGGTGCAATCGCCTGGCAGGCTTGGCTGCAAGCCTGTTCTATCGCAGCATGCCGGGTCTCCAAGTGGGGGACGTATAGGGCCAGGCTTGGCTGCGCGTCGGTGTTCAGTAGGTCCGTCATCAGGTTCTCCGGTATGCCCGCTCAGCGTGGCGTATTGCGCTGCCGCGCCGTAGCAGCCTTGGGATCCACGCGCATGGAAGCCCCAGGCGTCCAGCGGGCGGGCCAAATGTGCAGGGCCAGACGGGTGTAGGCCTCGTCCAGATAGAAGCCCGCGTAGCTCCAACGACGCCAGCGCGACAGCAGCTGCGGCCAGCGTTGTAGCAGCGCTTGGCACAGGTACAAAGCCGCCATGCCCACCAGCGCGATCAGTCCCAGCCCTTGTTCCGGGGCATCCTGTATGCCCAGCGGCAGGGCATGCGCGGCCATGGCGGCAACCGTCAAGCCGGCCACCATCAAGAGTCCCATAAAGCCCTGTGCAAAGCGGGCGAGTAAATCGGCTTGCGCGCTCGGCAACCACAGCAAGGGAGCCCAGGCCAGGCCCAGCACAACGCTCCACCACCAGGGCCAGGGCGCATGCGCCACCAGTGCCAGCACCAAGAACACCACAGAAATCGCTAGCACCGGTGCCAGCACCAGGCTGAAGGCACTTGGTAAAGAGGTGCTGTGCAAGGCGCGTAAACGGGTCTGGCGTACGGTAGACGATGCCGACAGGAAGGCATGGGCCTTGTAGAGCGAATGCCCCACCAGATGCAGGGCGGCCAGGGTGTAAAGGCCCAGCGCGCATTCCAGCAGCAAGAAGCCCATTTGCGCTACGGTGGACCAGGCCAGCCGGACCTTGATGCTGATCCGGGTGAGCATCACCATGCCCGCCAGCACGGCAGTCGCCAAGCTGAGCACCAATAACAAGAGGCGCGCAGGGATGGCCTGTTCGAGCATCGGTGCGAAGCGAATCAGCACAAAGCCGCCCAGATTGACCACGCCCGCATGCAACAGCGCGGACACCGGCGTCGGTGCTTCCATCACCTGGATCAACCAGCCATGCACGGGTAGCAAGGCCGTGCGCAGCGTGACCGCCACCACCAGCAAAACGGCGCTGGCTTGCAAGGGTATGGACAGGCCCTGCTGGGCAATATGTGCCCACAGCGCCGACAGCGAGCCACTGCCTACCTGCCACCACGCCAGCGCCGTAGCGCCTAGCAGCATCACGTCGGCCAGCCGATCCGCAATGCGCTTTTTGTGCGCAGCCAGCAAAGCGAAAGGGCGATCCGGGTAGAAGCACAGCAGACGCTGCAGGGCTGCCCCTACCGATGCCCAGGCCGCAATCAGGACCAGCCAGTGGTCGGCCATCAGCAGCAAATGCACACTGGCCAGTACCGCAGCCAAGGCGGCAACATAGCGGCGCTGGCCGACTTCGCCTTGCAGGTAACGGGCCGAGAAGCCGCCAATGACCGTACCCAGCAACTGCACCAGCAGCGCCAGAACCATGCCCAAGGACGTGGTGGCTACCGCGCTGGGCCACAGCGGGCCGTTGGCTCCAGCCAGGATAGAAAAGCCGGTGAAAGCCAGCGAGGCGTAGGAAAGCGTATGAAATACCCGCCATAGCGTCGGTATAGAGACCCAATTCGCCCGCGCCAGCAGCGCCACGGACGCCATCAAAATGATCGGCGCCAAGGCACAGGCCAGATACAACATCTGGGGAATGTCCATTACATGACCTTTTTTAAATGCATTGCGAGGATGATGCTTGCGAAGAAGGCATACGTAAAATAGATTGATTAGAACGAATAAATATTTAAAAACGAACGATGAAGCTCGATCAGCTCAATTTTCACCACCTTTTCTATTTTTGGCGTGTGGCCAAACTTGGGCATCTCACCCGCGCTGCCGAGGAGTTGCATACCTCGCAATCTGCAGTTTCGGCGCAGATTCGCCAATTGGAAGAACGGATCGGCGAAAACTTGTTTGTCCGTGAAGGCCGTCGTCTGGTTTTGACCGACACGGGGCACCTGGTGCAGGCCTATGCCGACAACATTTTCGGTCTCGGCCAGGAAATGCTGGGGCGCTTGCAAGGTCGCTCGGCCGGCATCACCCGTCTGCGTGTGGGCAGCGTGGCCACCTTGTCGCGCAACTACCAGGAGAACTGGATACGCCCTTTGCTGGCCGACCCCACCGTGGTGCTGACCCTGGAGTCCGGGCTGCTGGAGGGGCTGCTGGCGCGGCTGGTACAGCACCAGCTTGATGTGGTGCTGGCCAATGAGAGCGTTCCCGCGGACCCTGGTCGTCCTCTGCATTGCCGGTTTTTGGGCAGCCAGGCTATCTCGGTGGTCGGGCCCGCCAGTCGGTGGGGCGCGCAGAGCCTGCGTATTCCTGAAGACTTG
>NZ_JBDTEM010000015.1:0-1552 GCF_039922535.1 Rhodoferax sp.
ACCTGACCCGGTTGGCCGCTTCACCATGCGGGAAGGTCCGTCAAGGCGTATTGTAAGCGAGGATATGAGCCCCTTACGGCGGCTGGGTGATCCACATGCCCGGGTCAATTCGACCATTCACTTCTAATTTTTGCCAGATTTATGGATGAGTGGGCTTGATTAGTCAAAATGTTATCGTTAACATGGCGTTGTTTTGAATAAAACGCCACTTTTTCAATTTACGGAGACATCCATGCCCATCCATTCCACCCCCGTCATTACGGCTTTGCGGGTGATCCCCGTTGCGGGGCGCGACAGCATGTTGCTGAACCTGAGCGGCGCACACAGCCCGTTTTTTACCCGCAACCTGCTGATCCTGACCGACAACGCGGGCCGTATCGGCGTGGGCGAAGTACCCGGTGGTGAAAAAATCCGCCAGACGCTGGAAGATGCCAGTGCGCTGGTGGTCGGCCAGCCCATAGGCTCGCACCAGCGCGTGCTGCAGCAGGTGCAAAAGCAGTTTGCCGACCGCGATACCGGCGGGCGCGGTCTGCAGACTTTTGACCTGCGCACCACCATCCACGCGGTGACGGCCATCGAATCCGCGCTGCTGGATTTGCTGGGCCAGCACCTGGACGTGCCGGTCGCCGCCTTATTGGGCGAGGGCCAGCAACGCGATGCAGTCGAAATGCTGGGCTATCTGTTTTATGTGGGCGACCGCACCCAAACCGATTTGCCGTACGTCACCGACCCCGGTGCCGACAACGACTGGTTCCGCCTGCGCCACGAAGCCGCCATGACCCCCGAGGCGGTGGTGCGGCTGGCCGAAGCCGCCCGCGAACGCTATGGTTTTAACGACTTCAAGCTCAAGGGTGGTGTACTGCGTGGCGAGGACGAGATCCAGGCCATGCACGCGCTGCACGCCCGCTTTCCCGAGGCGCGCGTCACCCTGGACCCGAACGGCGGCTGGTTGCTGAAAGACGCGGTGCGCCTGATGCGCGATATGCGTGGCGTGGTGGCCTATGCCGAAGACCCGTGCGGGGCCGAGGACGGTTTTTCGGGCCGCGAGGTGATGGCCGAATTTCGCCGTGCCACCGGTTTGCCCACGGCCACCAACATGATCGCCACCGACTGGCGCCAGCTCAGCCACGCGCTGTCGCTGCAGTCGGTAGATATTCCGCTGGCCGACCCGCATTTTTGGACCATGGCGGGCTCGGTACGGGTGGCGCAGACCTGCCGCGACTGGGGGCTGACCTGGGGCTCGCATTCCAACAACCACTTTGACGTGTCGCTGGCCATGTTCACCCACGTAGGGGCGGCCGCGCCGGGCCGCGTCACGGCAATCGATACCCATTGGATTTGGCAGGATGGGCAGCGCCTCACCAAAGAACCGCTGCAGATCCAGGGCGGCTTGGTGCAGGTGCCGAAAAAGCCCGGTCTGGGCGTGGAGCTGGACATGGTGGAAGTGGAAAAAGCCCACCAGCTGTACCTGCAGCACGGCCTGGGAGCGCGCGACGATGCCATGGCCATGCAGAGCCTGTTGCCGGGCTGGAAGTTTGACCCCAAGCGCCCG
>NZ_JBDTEM010000016.1:0-4757 GCF_039922535.1 Rhodoferax sp.
CGGAGGTGTTGCTGGCCTTGCTGCCCGAATGGGCGTTTACGCGGGAGCTGGATGTGGCGACGGGATTTGATGAGTTGGTGGTGCGGGCGCGTGCCGGGTTGGAACCAGGCCAAAATCCTGCATGACAACCACCATCCCCTCCCTCACCCAAGATCTGCGCGACTTCGCGGCGGCGCGCGACTGGGCACCATTCCACTCGCCCAAAAATTTGGCCGCCGCCCTGAGCGTGGAGGCCGCCGAGCTGCTGGAGCACTTCCAGTGGCTGACCGAGGAGCAAAGCCGCCATCTGCCCCAAGCCAAAAAAGACGAAGTCGGCGCCGAGGCGGCCGATGTGCTGCTGTACCTGCTGCAGCTCTGCGACAAGCTGGATATTGACCTGCTGGAGTCCGCACGGCGCAAGATGCTGGTGAATGCCGAAAAGTACCCGGTCGCCACCGCACGCGGCTCCAGCCAGAAGCACACGGCGGATTAAACGCTGCAGGCGTGCCGTGCGCCCGGGTTCAAGTGCTCTTGAAAATATAGCTGCCAGCGCAGGTGCTATCTGCGCTAGACGCTGATTTTCTCAAAAATTTAGCCTATGGGTCGGTGCGGAGTAAGGGCTGGGTTCAGGCCAGTTGCAACTTGGTTTTGGCCGTGATTTTTGGCAGCGGGGTATGGGCGGTGGGCGCAGCCAGCTTGAAGGTGTCCACCAGCTGCGTGAGGTGGGAGGCTTGGGTTTTCAGGCTTTCCGCAGCGGCGGCGGATTGCTCGACCAAGGCGGCATTTTGCTGGGTCATCTGGTCCAGTTCGGCCACCGACACGCTGACCAGGCCAATGCGCTCCGATTGGTCGGACGCGGTGGAGGTGATTTCGCCAATGATGTGCGATACACGTTGTACCGATCCTACGATTTCGGTCATGGTCTGGCCCGCATTGGCCACCAGGCGTGAACCAGCATCTACCCGGTCGACGCTGGCGGCGATCAGTACCTTGATTTCTTTGGCGGCCTGGGCCGAGCGGCCCGCCAGGCTGCGCACTTCACTGGCTACCACGGCGAAGCCCCGGCCTTGTTCCCCCGCGCGGGCCGCTTCCACGGCGGCATTCAGTGCCAGGATATTGGTCTGGAAGGCGATGCCGTCAATGACGCCAATGATGTCGGCCATTTTCTGGGAGCTGGTGATGATTTCTTCCATGGTGCGCACCACCTGGGCCACGACCTGGCCGCCGCGGCCGGCGACTTCGGCGGCGGAAGATGCCAGCTGGTTGGCTTGCCGGGCCGCATCGGCGGAGTGCTTGACGATGCCGGTCAGCTCCTCCATCGACACGGCGGTGTGTTGCAGGTTGGCGGCGGTGTGCTCGGTGCGCTGGCTCAGGTCCAGGTTGCCATGGGCGATTTCCACCGCCGTCGTGCTGACGTTTTGTGTGGTGTCGCGCAATTGGGCCATGGTGCTGGCCCATCGGCTGCGCATGCTTTCCAGACGGCGCAGGAGCTGGCCAGTTTCGTCGTGGCTGGCGGATTCGATGGTGTGCGACAGATCGCCCTCGGCCATGCGGTCGGCTTCCTCGACGGCGCGGCGCAGCGGCAGCTTGACGGAGCGGGTGATGAACCAGGCAGCGGCGATGCCAAAGCTGATGGCAAGGCAGGCCACGATCAACAGTACCTGGATGCCGCGGTTGGCCTGCTGCACCACATCGTCCTGGTTGTCAGCGATTTGCTGCGAGACGGTTTGCTGCAGCTTGTCGATGGTGTTGAGCCAGGTGTCTTGCGAGGCGCTCCAGGCCTCCAGATTGGTGCGCAGCTCCAGCCGGATGAGCACGGCGATGTCTTGCACGGTACCGGTCGAGCCGGCCTTTTCAACCGCTGACTGGAAGATGGCAGAGGCCTCCTTGCGGGCCGGATCTAGGCTGGCGAGCAGAGTCTTCTCGCCGTCCGCATCGGCACGCTGGGCGAACTGCTTGGACAGCTTGTCGTAGCTGTCGTAGGCAGCAGCTAGGCGCTTGTATTCCTTCGCCAGGTCCTCTGGCGTCGTCAGGATGGCCAGGTTGCGCATCGACATGCCGATTTGATTAACCTGCTGCTTCATTTGTCCTACCACCGCGACCTTGGGGCTAAGCTCGCCGCTGATGACGGTGACGCGGTGTCGGGTGTTGTGCATGCTCACCAAAGAGACTGCGGTGATGATGGCCAACAGACAGACCATGACGCCGAAGCCGATGGACAGTCGGCGGGAAATGCTGGTGTGTCCGATAAAGGGGAGGTGCATAGTCAGAGAAAAATAGGTGGGATGCCGGGGTGGCAAAGGCTGAGGTGACGGGTCTGTGGCGCGCATTGCCAACAAAAAGGGCTGCAAAAGCAGCCCTTGGGGTTTAGAACACCGGGTGTCCGGTGATCACTGACGGTAGCCAGGTGGAGAACAAAGGCACATAGGTCACCAGGTTGATGGCCACCCATATCGCCAGGTAGTAAGGCCACGCGGTTTTGGTTGCCTCACCAATCGAAATTTCGCCGATGGCGCAGCCTACAAATTGAACCGTACCCACCGGCGGATGGACCAGGCCGAGTGCGCAATTCAGTAGCAACATCATGCCAAACTGCACCGGGCCCACGCCCATCTGGATGGCCAGCGGCAGCAGCAGCGGCGTGGTGATCAGGATGTGCGCGGCCATGTCCAGGAAGATGCCCAGGAAAATCTGGATGATGTTGATGTACATCAGCATCAGCCAGGGCGTGGTGGTAGCGTGTAAGAGCGCGGCTTCGATGGCATCTGGAATTTCCAGGTAGGCCATTTGCCAGCGCAGCATGTTCGACACGCCAATCAGCAGCAAGATCACGCCGGTGGTCTTGGAGGCCTTTTTCAGCGACTTGATCAGCTTTTCCTTGTTCATGGTGCGGTAGAACATGCTGGTCAGCAGCAGCGAATAGGCCACCGCAATCGCGGCCGCTTCGGTGGCGGTGGTGACACCACCCATCACGCAGCCCAGAATCACCCCAATCACCATCAGGCCCGGAATGGCCGCGACGAAGGTGACCAGCACCGCATACCAGCCGGGGAACTTCTCCAGCATCGACGAGCCGTCGGGCCGCTTGGGGAAGCCGTTTTTGTTGGCTTGCCAGTAGGCGGCTATCAGCATGCAGACCATGATCCAGAACACGGGCACCAGACCGGCGAACATCAGGTCACCAATCGACACACCGCGGATCACGTGGCCACCGATCATGCCGGTGGCAGCCTGGGCTGCAAACGCATAAATGATCATGTTGTGCGAGGTGGGCATCAGCGCACCGGTCAGCGAGGCGTGGGTGGTGACGTTCACCGCATAGTCGGCGCTGTAACCTTCGCGCTTCATGATCGGAATCATCACGCCGCCCATGGCCGAGGTGTCGGCAATCGGCGAGCCCGAGACACCGCCAAACAGCGTGCTGGCCATCACGTTGGCCAGGCCCAGCCCGCCCTTCATGTGGCCGACCAGGCTGCGCGCAAAGTTGAGGATCTTGTCGGCAATGCCGCCGTGCAGCATTAGTTCACCGGAGAAGATGAAGAACGGAATCGCCAGGAACGAAAACACGTTCATGCCCGACACCATCATCTGCATGGCGGTGGCCAGCGGCAGGCCTTCTACGGCAAAAGTGGCCAGGCAGCTCAGGCCGATGGCAAACGCCACCGGAACGCCCAGCACGAGAAAGAGCAAAAAGCTCAGAGAGAGTACAGCGAGTTCCATGGTCAGGCCGTGGCTTTCTTGGTGAACAGTGCCAGCAGATGCTGAACTGAAAACAGGACGATGAGGACGCCTGCGATGATGGGGGGCAGGTAGCGGAAAGCTTCGGAAATGCCCAGCGTGGGGATGGTGTCATGCCGGGTGGAGGTCGCCATGTGTTCGCAGCCATACAGCAGTACTACGGCAAAGGTGATGACGAATAGCTGCACCACTACATTGCACAAGAACTGGCCTTTGGCGGGCAGCAGCTTGACGGCCGAGTCCAGTCCAATGTGGCCGGCATCGTGCACGCCCGCAGCGGCACCAAACATGGCCACCGATATCACCAGCAGCAGGGCCACCTGCTCTACATACGGCGGCGCGTCGTTGAAGGCATAGCGCATCACCACGCCGTAAATGACCACTAGGCCCAGTGCGGCCAGGCACACACTGGCCAGGCGCAAAACCAAGTTGGACAGGTGTGCGTTGATTGATTTGAATAATTCCATGGTGCAGACTCAGCAACACCGCGTTGCCGCCGCGCCAGTCGGCATGGCGGCAACCACGGTGTATTGGGTTTATTTGACGTTGACGATCTCTTGCACCAGAGCCTTCAGTTCAGGCGTGGTGGCAAACTTGTCCCACACTGGCTTTTCTGCGTCCACGAAGCTCTTCTTGTCGATTTCGGCAGCAGGAATAATCTTGGCACCGCTCTTCAAGACCTCGGCACGGGCTTCTTTTTCCTTGGTTTCCCACAGGCCGACGTAGTACGGAACCGATGCCTTGGCCGCCTTGCGCAGCGAGGCTTGTTCTACAGGGGTCAGCGTGTCCCAGATCTTCTTGGAGAACACCACGATTTCGGGTGTCATCACGTGCATGGTTTCAGAGAAGATGGGGGCCGACTCGAAATGCTTGGTTTCGTCGTAGGAAGGGAGGTTGTTTTCGGCAGCATCCACCAGGCCGGTCTTCAGGCCGGTGTAGACCTCGGCAAACGGCATCGGGGTGGGCGAAGCGCCCATGGCGTTCACCATGGCCACCATCAGGTCAGATGGCTGCACGCGGATCTTGATGCCCTTCATGTC
>NZ_JBDTEM010000017.1:0-14417 GCF_039922535.1 Rhodoferax sp.
CGGGGCTGTCAGGCCGTTGTAGCTGGTGGGCGGCGCGTACAGCGCCAGGCTCTCGGCGGCAACCCGGGCGGCGGATGGCAGGATGGAGAGCATCTTACCCAGCGCGTCCTCGGCCGCCAGGGCCAGCGGGGCATCCAGCCAGGGCTGCGACAGGCGCACAGCAGCCACCAGCGCCTTGGCCTCATCTTGGCTGAACATCAGCGGCGGCAGCTCAAAACCCGCGCCAAAGCGGTAGCCCACGCCGGGCTCACCCTCGATGGGCACACCCTGGCGCTGCAGATCGGCCACGTCGCGGTAGACCGTGCGCTCGGAGATTTCCAGCCGCTCGGCCAGAAATGCCGCGGTGGACAAGCGCCGCCCGCGCACAAGCTGTACCAAGTGGAAAAGTCGGTCAGCGCGGCGCATTATTTACAAGCTTTTTAGGCCACCAGCGCAGATAGCACCTGCGCGGGCAGCTATTGAAAGGTGAGCAATCCGGTTCAGGGCAGCTCCACACCGATGGAGATGGCAATCCGCCCGTCCCCGCGGTATTCCTCAAAGTCGCTGGCATAGCGGCGTGGATAGGCGGGTTGGTCCTGAAAATGCTGCCATACCGCCGCCCATAGCGCAATCACCGTGGCGGGCATGGGGCCCTGGGCCTCAAACACCAGGTAGGGCCCGGCGGGCACGGTCACGGCATCCAGACCCTCTGGTACCTCGGTGGCTAGCACGGCAGCGCTCAGGTCGAACGCGCCCATGGCATCCGACGCGTAGGCGCTGTACACGCCGTACAAGGCCGACTGCGGGCTGTAGCCGGGCACCGACTGCGCCACCCGCTCCGAGAAAAAGCGCTGCCACAGCGGCGCAATTTTGGCCGTGGCGGGCGAAAACTCGGCCGCGTTGGTGGTGCGGGTGGTGATGCCGGCCAGGTGCAGGGGCTGGTCGCGGTGGACGAGGTGGGGATGGTGGGGATGGTGGGGTAACTGGTCCATGGTGACATCAATCCTTCTTGGTCAGGTGGTAGGTGAGCGCCATGGCAATGCAAAAGCGCAAGGTATCGGTCGGCACGGCTTCGCTGGCATTCAGCAGGATGGCACGCTGGCCTTGGAACCTGAAGTCGTGCGGAAACAAGGTTTTGAACTGCTCCACCAAGCGGGTCTGGCAATGGAAATACACCGCGCACTGGTCGGGGCTGCGCGCATCCCAGCCCAGTCGCACGGTGCTGCCGCTGCGGGTCTGCGGGGTCAGGTAGGCGGGTTGACCCCACTTCAAGTTTTGCCCAGCACGCCCACGCCCGGCTTAGTAACCGTCACCTCGAAAATCATCTGCCGCAGCGCCAGCAGCTTGCGCCGCATGGGCTGCGGCCAGCCTTGGAAGACGGCTTCTACTCTTGGGTCGGCGAAAGCTTGCATGGGACGATTCTCAGGCCAAGGCGTGCAAGCCCACGCGGTTGCCGTCCGGGTCCTGGATGTGGGCGATGAAACCCATGCCGGGCGGCAGCGCGGTTTTGGCTTTGAGCAGCGTGGCATCCAGCGTCTGGGCGCGGGCCAGTGCAGCGTCGATGCTGGGCGAGCAGTCCAGGTAGACCAGCGTGCCCTCCGTCGTCGCCTTCGGCGTGTCGGCTCCGCTTTGCAGGCAACCCTTTACGCCCTCGTCCGGCGCGGTGAAAATGGCCAGGGTGTAGCTCTGGCCGCCCATCGGAAACACCTCGCGGTGCAGGGTTTGGGCCAGCAGGGTTTCGTAAAAAACCTGGGCACGGGCGATGTCGGTTACGGGGATTTCGAACCAGCTAATGGCGTTAGGGTTGGCGTTGGGGTTAGACATGGAATGCATCCTTTCGGGGGTTCAGTTAAAGAGAACCGTATGGTGCAGACCTGCTACTGACAACATGGTGTCAGCAGACTGCCCCCCCGCGATTTCGCCGCACCAATGTGCAGCATGACCATGGCATAAGACTTGCACGAATGGATGTGGGCGTAACGGCGCGCCCGCTCCCGCCTAACCCGGCGGGCTGTGCGCACAACGGCGTACGCACACGCTTTACCTTCCACTCAACCAGGCATGGCGCTTTGCCTTGCGGTTGCTGCTGGCGGGTTTCACATCCATAACCGCCATTTTGCAGCTCTGTCGCACTGGCAGCGCACGTTCGCGTGCGAGACCGGTGCACCGGTTTCCCCGCGCAGCGGGCATGCAAAACCTAGAGGACCTACCCCATGACAAGCACCGTGGCGATACAGCCCAGCTATTTCCGCAGCTTTCTCAGAGCTGGCCACGCGCCCACCTTGGGCGCGGCATTCTTTTACTTCGCGTTCTCCTGTGCCATCTGGGTGCTGAACGGCACCATGGCACCGTTTATCACCGAGGCCTACAAGCTGTCGCCCGCCGAAAAAGGCGTGATGCTGTCTATACCCATCTTTGCCGGGGCGCTGATGCGCTTTCCGCTGGGCATCCTGGCCCAGTACATCGGCCGCAAGAACGCCACCCTGGTGGAGATGGGCGGCATCGCCATCGCCATGTTGTTTGGCTATTTCTATGTGCAGAGCTTCAACGAACTGCTGGCCATGGGCGTGTTGCTGGGCATTGCCGGTGCCAGCTTTGGCGTGGCCATGTCGCTGGGTTCGGGATCGTTCCCCGCTCGCTACAAGGGCCTGGCGATGGGCATCGTAGGTGCGGGCAACATCGGTACCGCGATATCCGCGCTGCTGGCGCCGCCGCTGGCCCAGGCTTTCGGCTGGCAAACCGTGTACGGCTTTGCCGCCGTGGCGGTCTTGCTGCCCGTGATGGCCATGGTGGTCTTCGCCAAGGAGCCGCCCGACCTGGACAAACACGCCAGCTTCAAGGAACACATTGCCTGCCTGTTTGAAAAAGACGGCTGGGCCTTTAGCCTGATCTACGCCGTGACCTTTGGCGGCTTCATCGGCCTGACCACCTTTCTGCCCAGCTACTTCTACGACCAGTTCGGCGTGAGCAAAGTGCAGGCGGGCCAGTTGACCATGCTGGCCGCCTTTATGGGCGCGGTGCTGCGGGTGTTTGGCGGCTGGATCTCGGACCACTGGGGCGGCGTGAACACCTTGACCGGCGTGCTGCTGGTGGTTAGCGGCACACTGGTGCTGTGCGGCCTGGCCGAGAATTCGCTGACCCTCACCGTGCTGTTGTTCCTGGTGTGCTTTGCCGCACTGGGTGCCGGTAACGGCGCACTGTTCCAACTGGTGCCACTGCGCTGGCCCCTGTCCACCGCCGTGGCCGGATCGATGATCGGCGAAATTGGTGCCCTGGGCGGCGGCCTGATCCCCAACGCCATGGGCCTGAGCAAGCAGCATGCGGGCACCTATCTGTGGGGCTTTGTCGGCTTCGCCGTCTGCGCAGCGGCCATGCTGTTGCTGCTGCGGGTGATGCAAATGCGCTGGACGCGGACCTGGGCTGAAAAGGGAGGTCGCGCGCGCAGCGCGTGAAAAATTTCGCAAGAAATTGCTGCCTGCGCAGCAGGTAGACCTCCGTTTCGCCGCAGGCATAAAGGTGGGCGCGCACGCACGGCCTAAATTCCATTAGCTATTCAATTTATAGCTGCTAGCGCAGGTACCACCTGCGCTAGCAGCTATTTTTTCACATAAACCAGTCCAGAGCCCTTGCCGGGCTGCGCCTACTTTGGCAAGAACAACAGCCAAAATAAAAGCAGCAAGTTGAACAGCACCGACAGCAACAGCGCCAGTTTCCAGGCGGCGGTCGGGTCGCGGCGCAGTAGCGGGCTGGGCGCGGGTGCGGTCAAGGGGCGCGATGCACCGCGTTCCAAAGCCAGCAAAAACTCCTCCCCGGTCTCAAACCGCAGGCGTTGGTCGCGGGCCACGGCTTTTTGCACCACGTGGTCCAACCAGATGGGAATTTCGGGGTTGTGGCGGCTGGGCGCAATCGGGTCGCGGTAGTAGCGGCCCACCTGGTAGGGCAGCACCTCACCGTAGGGCAGCTTATGGGTGAGCAGCTGGTACAGCGTCACGCCCAGGGCGAACAGGTCACTTTGGGTGGTGGGCAGTTCCTCTACCGCGTCGCCCCCCAAGGCACTGAATCCCCACTGCTCAGGGTTGACGTAGCTGGGCGTGCCCGCATGCAGTTTGCGCATGGCCTCGGGCTCGCGACCAGTCAGTGCCACGCCCAGGTCGAGCAGACGCAGCACACCGTCTTCGCCCTGGTGCAGGTTGGCGGGTTTGATGTCGCGGTGGATGACGTTTTGCTGGTGCAGCCGCCCCAGCGCCTGGGCCACCTGGCGGGCCGCGCTGACGGCCTGGTGGACAGTGAATTTGTGCTGCCGGTCCAGCATCTGCTGCAAGGTTTCGCCGCCATGCCAGTCGTACAGTAGGTAGAAGGCACTGGCAGCCTGGCCCGTGGCAGTGTTGACGGGGTGGGTGTCGTGCAAGGCCACCAGGTAGCCGGCCGCGCGGCAGGAGCCCATGCGCTTGGCCAGCCAGGCTTCGTGGGCCAGCATGGCGCGCTCTTGCGGGTCGTGGGCGCGGCTGGGGTGCAGGGTTTTGAGGGCGTACAGGGCTTGGGTCGTGGGGTGGCGCACTTGCACCACCACGTTGATACCGTTGTCGGCCACCGGAGCGGTCACATTCAGGCCATCGATGCTGTCGCCGACGCGGAATGGGCCGGGGATGGGCAGCGCGCGGGCGGCGCGGTTTTCGTCTTCCAGCGTGGCATCCAGCAGGCCCAACACGCGCACCACGATGGCGGTGACGTTGTCGCGGCTACCGGCCTGCAGGGCGGTCTGGACCAGGCTTTCGGCAGCGGTTTTGGCCTCAATGCCGCGGGCCAGCAGCGCCATCTGCGTATCGTCCAGCACGCCGTGCACGCCGTCGGTCACCAGCAAAAACACGTCGCCCACCTGCAGATCGCCCTGGAAATAATCCACCACCAGCCGCTCGTCCACACCCACGGAGCGCAGCAGCTGGTGGCGCAGGTCGGGGTGGTCGGGTACGTGGTCGTGGCTGAGCTGGGTGCACAGGCCGCCGCGCAGCAGGTAGGCCCGCGAATCGCCCACATGGGCCACCGTGTACGACTGGCCGCGCAGCACCACGGCAGTGAGTGTCGTCAGGCCCAGGGCCGGTTTGCGGCGGCGGTTGATGCCCGCCAGCCAGGCGTTTTGCGCACCGATGATGCGGTCCAGCGCGACCGTGGTGTCCCAGGTTTCGGGGGTGCAGTAGTAGTCGCGCACCAAGCTGGTCACCGTGGTTTGCGCCGCCTCTTTGCCCATGCCGCCGGTACTCACGCCATCGGCCAGGGCCACGATGCAGCCCATGTCGACCTGGCCCGCCTCGGGCAGCATGGCGGCGCAAAAGTCTTCATTGATGGGTTTGGTGCCTGCCAGAGACGTGAAACCGATGTCGAGTTGGAATGCCATAGGCTGGGGATGTTATCGACCACGGGAAGGCACCGCTGGCAAAACGACGCGTCTGGTGCGGGCCCCATCCCGCCGTGCACCAACTTATAGCGCTCTGGCGGGCGGCTTGCCTGGGGCTGCCTGCCCAGAACCCATCCCCGCTGCCTTCCCGCAAAAACACACAGATGCCAGAAAAATCAAGCACTTAGAAAGAAATATTGCGCCTGGGTAGCGGCACAGGGAGGGCACCGGGAGCCACCGTGTAAGCCAAGCCGACTAGCGGGCCATCCTATGGCACAGGTTTTGCGTGGTTTGAGGCGGGCGTAACGAAGCGCCCATCTGCTGCCAGCGCGCAGCGGAGCCCGCACACAACGCCGTGTGCACGCATGTGTTTGCAAAGAATGTGCTTTTCAGCATGTTCTGCCCGAGGCCCCACGGCTTTGGCTATTCGTATCTATCTTTCTTGTTTTTGCTGCGCTGCGTCGGCGATGGTTCTGGACATTTTCTGGACCGGGCTTCGGCATTTCACAACGGCACCTTTGGAGTCCCCACGATGAAGAAATCTAAATTGGTGATGGTCGGCAACGGAATGGCCGGTGTGCGCACCATTGAAGAGCTGCTCAAGGTTGCCCCCGATCTGTACGACATCACGGTCTTCGGTGCCGAGCCGCACCCCAACTACAACCGCATCCTGTTGTCGCCCGTGCTGGCCGGCGAGCAGACGCTGGACGAGATCGTGCTGAACTCCTGGGAGTGGTACAGCGACAACCACATCACCCTGCACGCCGGCAAAAAAGTGGTCGAGGTAGACCGCGTAAAACGCATCGTGCGCGCCGAAGATGGGACCGAGGCCGAATATGACCGCCTGCTGATGTGCACCGGCTCGAACCCCTTCATCCTGCCCATCCCCGGCAAGGACCTGCAGGGCGTGATCGCCTACCGCGACATTGCCGACACCAACGAGATGATCGCCACCGCCACCCAGTACAAGAACGCGGTGGTCATCGGCGGCGGCCTGCTGGGCCTGGAGGCCGCCAACGGCCTGATGCTGCGCGGCATGTCCGTAACCGTAGTGCACACCAACCCCTGGCTGATGGACCGCCAATTGGACGCGGTGGCGGGCAAGCTGCTGCAGGAATCATTGGAAGAGCGTGGCCTGAAGTTCCTGCTCAGCGCGCACACCCAGGCGCTGCTGGGCAACGCCGATGGCCGGGTCTGCGCCGTGCAATTCAAAGACGGCAGCCAGGTACCCACCGACCTGGTGGTGATGGCCGTGGGTATCCGCCCCAACACCGACCTGGCCGCCAGCATGCGCCTGCACATCGACCGCGGCATCGTGGTCACCGACACCATGCAGACCGTCACCGACGGCCGCATCTACTCGGTGGGCGAATGCGCGGCCCACCGCGGCATTGCCTACGGCTTGGTAGCTCCGCTGTTTGAACAGGCCAAGGTAGCGGCCAACCACCTGGCCGAGTTCGGCATTGGCCGCTACATGGGCTCGCTGACCTCCACCAAGCTGAAAGTCACCGGCATCGACCTGTTCAGCGCGGGCAACTTCACCGGCGGCGAAGGCACCGAAGAAATCGTGATGAGCGATCCTTTTGGCGGGGTCTACAAAAAGCTGGTGCTGAAAGACGACAAGCTCATCGGCGCCTGCCTGTACGGCGACACGGTGGACGGCAGCTACTACTTCAAGCTGCTGCGCGATGGCCGCAGCATCGGCGAGGTGCGCGACCGGCTGATGTTTGGCGAATCCAACATCGGCGACACCGGCCACGAAGGCCACAGCAAAGCCGCCACCATGCCCGACAGCGCCGAAGTCTGCGGCTGCAACGGTGTCAACAAGGGCACGATCTGCAAGGCCATCAAAGAAAAAGGCCTGTTCACCCTGGAAGAAGTCAAAAAGCACACCAAGGCCAGCGCCTCCTGCGGCTCGTGCACCGGCCTGGTGGAGCAGATATTGATGTTCACCGCCGGTGGCGACTACTCGGCCACGCCCAAGACCAAGGCGATCTGCGCCTGCACCGAGCAAGGCCACCAGGCGGTGCGCGATGCGATTGTGAAGAGCAAGTTTTTGACCATAGACACCGTCTTCAAAAGCATGGGCTGGAAGACCCCCAACGGCTGCGCCACCTGCCGCCCGGCCGTCAACTACTACCTGATTTCCAGCTGGCCCAAAGAGGCCAAGGACGACCCGCAAAGCCGCTTCATTAACGAGCGCAGCCACGCCAACATCCAGAAGGACGGCACCTACAGCGTCATCCCGCGCATGTGGGGTGGCGAAACCAGTGCAGATGAGCTGCGCCGCATTGCCGACGTGGTGGACAAATACAAAATCCCCACCGTCAAGGTCACCGGCGGCCAGCGCATCGACCTGCTGGGCGTGAAGAAAGAAGACCTGGTCAACGTCTGGAGAGACATCGGCATGCCCAGCGGCCACGCCTACGCCAAGGCGCTGCGCACCGTGAAAACCTGCGTCGGCTCCGAGTGGTGCCGCATGGGCACGCAAGACAGTACCCAGATGGGCAAAGACATGGAACGCGCGATGTGGCGCATGTACGCCCCGCACAAGGTGAAGTTTGCCGTGTCGGGCTGCCCGCGCAACTGCGCCGAATCGGGCATCAAGGACGTGGGCGTGATCGGTGTGGACAGCGGCTGGGAAATGTACATCGCGGGCAACGGCGGCATCAAGACCGAGGTGGCGCACTTCTTGGTGAAGGTCAAAACCTCGGCCGAAGTGCTGGAGTACACCGGCGCGTTTTGCGAGCTGTACCGCCAAGAAGGCTGGTACCTGGAGCGCACCGTGCACTACGTGGCGCGCGTCGGCATGGAACACATCAAGCAGCGCATTCTGGAAGACCACGCCGGCCGCAAAGCCCTGTGGGAACGCCTGCAGTTTGCGCTGGACGGCGAGCCCGACCCCTGGTTTGACTTTAAAGACGCGCAAGTGGACACCCGACAGTTCGCAGCCATCCCTGTATAAATTTATAAAAATAAGGGCTCCAGCGCAGGCAGCACCTGCGCTGGCAGCTACGAAAGGAATAGCAATATGAGCGAATGGAAAATCATCTGCCGCGTCGATGACATCCCGGTCCTGGGCGCGCGCCGCGTCACCCGCACCAAAGGCATGGACGTGGCCGTGTTCCGCAACGACCAGGACGAAGTTTTTGCCGTGCTCGACCGCTGCCCGCACAAAGGCGGCCCGCTGAGCCAGGGCATCGTCTTCGGCACCAGCGTGGCCTGCCCGTTACACAACTGGAACATCGATCTCAAAGACGGCTGTGTGCGCGAGCCCGATGTGGGCTGCACCCAGAAGTTCAGCGTCAAGGTAGAAGACGGCAGCGTGCACCTCATGCCCGAAGAACTGGCCACGCTGGCGCTGGAATTTGTGCCGCCCACCGCTGGCCCCAAGACTGTGCAACCTGCTTAAATTTCACGTTACATGACCAGCCCCACAGAAACCAAGTCCACCTGTCCATACTGCGGTGTCGGTTGCGGCGTGATCATCGAATCCGCCGGCGCGCAGATCACCGGCGTGCGGGGCGACCCCGACCACCCGGCCAACTTTGGCCGCCTGTGCACCAAGGGCTCCACCCTGCACCACACCGCCACGGCCGCGGTCACCATGCAAACCCGGCTGCTCTACCCGATGCAGCGGCTGCAGCGCGGCCAGCCGCCCCAGCGTGTGTCGTGGGAGCACGCCCTGGGCATGGCGACCCGCAAATTCGCCCAGGTGATCCGCGACCATGGACCCGACGCGGTGGGTTTCTACATTTCGGGCCAGTTGCTCACCGAGGACTACTACGTCTTCAACAAGCTGGCCAAGGGGCTGATCGGCACCAACAACGTGGATACCAACTCGCGTCTGTGCATGAGCAGCGCGGTGGCGGGCTACAAAACCACGCTGGGTGCGGACGCGCCGCCGGCCTGCTACGACGATGTGAACCACACCGGCTGCATCTTCATCGTGGGCAGCAACACGGCCTGGGCGCACCCCATTCTGTTCCGCCGGATTGAAGACGCGAAGAAGGCCAACCCGGCGATGAAGATCATCGTGGCCGACCCGCGCCGCACCGATATCGCCGAGATCGCCAACCTGTTTCTTCCCATCCAGCCCGGCACCGACGTGATGCTGTTCAACGGCATGCTGCACATCATGCTGTGGGAGGGCTGGACCAGCGCCGCCTACATCGCCGAGCACACCAACAATTTCGAGGCCTTGAAAGCCACGGTGCGCGACTGCACGCCCGAGCTGGTGGCGCAAATCTGCGGCATCAGCAAAGAGGCGCTGCACCAGGCCGCCCAGTGGTTTGCCACGGGAGCGTCAGGCGACCCGCAGCGTCGCAAGGCCACGCTGAGCCTGTACTGCATGGGCCTGAACCAGTCCAGCAGCGGCACCGCCAAAAACGCCGCGCTGATCAACTTGCACTTGGCTACGGCACAAATCGGCAAGCCTGGCGCGGGCCCGTTCTCATTGACCGGCCAGCCCAACGCCATGGGTGGGCGCGAAGTGGGCGGCATGGCCAACCTGCTCAGCGGCCACCGTGATCTGGCCAATGCCGACCACCGCGCCGAAGTCGCCGCGCTATGGGGCGTGGCCGATGTGCCGTCCAAGCCAGGCAAAACCGCCATCGAGATGTTCCAGGCCGCGGCCGATGGCGAAATCAAGGCCCTGTGGATTGCCTGCACCAACCCCTCCCAGAGCATGCCCGACCAGGCCACCGTGCGCCGTGCGCTAGAGCGCGCCGAGTTGGTCATCGTGCAAGAGGCCTTCCGCACCACCACCACCTGCGAATACGCCGACCTGCTGCTGCCCGCCACCACCTGGGGCGAAAAGACCGGCACCGTGACCAATTCCGAGCGCCGCATCAGCCGCGTGCGCCCCGCGGTGGCCGCGCCCGGCGAGACGCGCCACGACTGGTCGATTGCCGTGGAATTTGCCCAGCTGCTGGAAGCCGAACTGGGCCAGCCACCCCAACTGTTTGACTACCCCACGCCCGAATCCATCTGGAACGAGCACCGCGAATCCACCCGGGGCCGCGACCTGGACATCACCGGCATGGACTACGCCATGCTGGATGCCGGTGCCCAGCAATGGCCGCTGCGCACGGGCGAAACCGTGGGCCAGGCGCGTCTGTACGAAAACGGCATCTTCCCCACCACCAACGGCAAGGCCAACTTTGCCAACACCGTCTACAAGCCGGTGGCCGAGCCGCGCGAAGCCCGCTACCCGTTCTCATTGACCACTGGCCGCCTGCGCGACCAATGGCACGGCATGAGCCGCACCGGCACGCTGGGCCGCCTGTTTGGCCACGTGGCCGAACCCAGCATCCAGATGCACCCGCAAGACATGGCGCGCCGCCAGCTGAGCGACGGCGACCTGGTCCACGTCACCAGCAAGCGCGGCTCCATCCTGGTGCCACTGGTGGCCAGCACCGAAGTCGCCATGGGCCAGACCTTCATCGCCATGCACTGGGGTGAAGAGTTTCTGAGCGGCACCAGCGCCAACGGGGAGCGGCTGATGGGGGTGAACGCGCTGACCAATTCGGTGTTTTGCCCCACCTCCAAGCAGCCCGAACTCAAGCACACCGCCATCAAGATTCTGAAGGCCGAAATGCCCTGGTCGCTGCTGGGCGTGGCCTGGTTGCCCGAGGCCGACGCACTGGCCGCGCGCGAAAAGCTCAAAGGTCTGATGGCGCAGTTTCCGTTTGCCAGCGTGGTGCCGTTTGGCCGCGAGCGCACCGGCCTGCTGTTCCGCGCCGCCAGCTTTGATGCCGTGCCCGACGAGGTCATCGCCCAAATCGAAACCCTGCTGGGACTGGGCGGCGTGGACGTGCTGCGCTACGCCGACAAAAAGAAGGGCCAGCGCCGCGCCGTCAAGCTGGAGCGCACGGCCAACAACGCCCAGCTCACCGGCTTCCTGCTGGCGGGCGACACCAGCGCCGAGGTATGGATCAAAACCCTGCTGCAAGACCAGTTGCCCGCCCTCGCCTACGGCCACCTGCTGCTGCTGCCCGGCAGCAAGGCCCCGGTGGCGGTGAAGGCGCGCGGCAAACAGATCTGCACCTGCTTCAACGTCACCGACGATGCCATCCGTACCACCCTGGTGGACTGCCGTGGCTTTGAAGACGAGCGCCTGGGCCAGTTGCAAACGGCCTTGAAGTGCGGCACCAACTGCGGCTCCTGCCTGCCCGAAGTGCGCAGACTAGTGCGCGCCAGCATGCCCACGGCGCAAGCCGCGTGATGCCGGGCCCAACTTCATTCAGCAAATAACCAATCGTTATCAGCCATCTACGACAATCGCGCCATGGGAATCAGCCAATACATCAAAGAAATCGGCCGTGGCAAAGATGGCGCACGGGCCTTGTCACGCACGCAAGCCGCCGACCTGTTCGGCCAGGTGCTGGACGGCACGGTCACCGACCTGGAAATCGGCGGCTTCTGCCTGGCCATGCGTATCAAGGGCGAAACCGAGCTTGAGATGGCGGGTTTTCTGGACGCAACCTACGCGCGGCTGATCATGGTGCCCGCCTGCGACCGCCCGCTGGTGGTGCTGCCCAGCTACAACGGAGCACGCAAGCTGCCGGTGCTGACCCCGCTGCTGGCCCTGCTGCTGGCCCGCGAAGGCCTGCCGGTGCTGGTCCACGGTACGGCCACCGAATCCACCCGCATTTCTGCACAAAATGTGCTGCTGGCGCTGGATATACCTGCGCTGACAGCTATTAAAGAAATAGCAAATGGCGAAGTAGCCTATGCCACCACCGAATTGCTCTGTCCCGGCCTGAAGCGTCTGCTGGACGTACGCCGTGCCGTCGGCCTGCGCAACCCGGCGCACAGCCTGGTCAAGCTGATGGCACCCACCGACGGCCCGGCCCTGGTGGTCAGCAGCTACACCCACCCCGAATACGCCGTGTCCATGGCCGCCACTTTCGCGCTGATGGAATCCAACGCCCTGCTGCTGCGCGGCACCGAAGGCGAAGTGGTGGCCGACGCCCGCCGTGCGCCGCAAATGACCGGCTACCTGCGCGGCCAGCCCACGCTGATGCAAGAAGCCCAGTCCGGCCCGCTGGCGGTGGTGCCCGACTTGCCCAAAGAAATTGATGCCGACAGCACCGCCACGTACATCCGCGACGTGCTGGCCGGGCGCAAACCCGTGCCCGCCCCCATCGCCCAGCAGGTGGCGCACATCTTGCGGTTGACACTGCAAATATTTGAAAACACCACGGCCCCCGTATGAAGCCCACCGATACCTCCTTTCCCACCAGTTTTGGCACCGTGCACGAGCGTGTACCCGCCAAAGCGGTGCACCTTGGCCAATGCACGCTGGTTGGCGCTGGGCCGGGCGACCCCGAATTACTGACGATCAAGGCCTTGAAAGCCATCCAGGCCGCTACCGTGCTGTTGGTCGATGACTTGGTGAGCGACGAGATCATCGCCTTTGCCTCGCCCACGGCCCGCATCGTCCACGTCGGCAAGCGCGGTGGCTGCAAATCCACGCCGCAAGCGTTTATTGAAAAGCTGATGGTCATGGCCGCCCGCGAAGGCGAAAACGTGGTGCGACTCAAGGGCGGCGACCCGTTCATCTTTGGCCGCGGCGGCGAAGAGGTCGAACACCTGCAGGCTGCGGGCGTGAAGGTCAGCGTCATCAACGGCATCACCTCCGGACTGGCGGCTGTCACCTCGCTGAACATCCCCCTGACCCACCGCGAGCATGCCCACGGCGTGGTCTTCGTCACCGGCCACGCCAAGCCCCATGACGCAGGCACCGACTGGCAAGCCCTGGCCGCCACGGCCTTCAGCGCCAAGCTCACCCTGGTGATCTACATGGGTGTCAGCGGTGCCCGCCGCATCCAGGACGAGCTGCTTACCGGCCTGCCCGCCAGCACACCCGTAGCGGTGGTGCAAAACGTCTCGCTCAGCACCCAACGCCACGTGGTGACCACTCTGGGTGCCTTGCATGACACCATCGTGCGCGAACAACTCGCCAGCCCATCGGTCATGGTGGTGGGTGATGTCGTGCGCGGTATCCAAATGGCGGTCGACGGCGCGCGGGCGCAGGCAGCATAAACCTCACAAACGCAGGCTTGGGCCTGGAACCCGTACGTGCCACAGGGGTTCGCATAGTGGGTGTCGGTTTTCTTTACAGAGTCCGGACTTTTTGCACGGAATGGAGGCATTGCCCCACACGCATGCTCTTTAAGCCGTTGAATTACTTGGATTTTTTTTTATAATCCGAGCAAGGCACAATATTTGCTGTAATTTAGCTATCAGCCCGAATTTAGCGGCCGCTCAAAGAACGCTCAGGACTACTTATGTCAAAGAATCTTCATATTTCAACGCCCGATACTGAAACAGCCGGCATGATGCCCGTGCAAGCTGGCATTGCTGGCCTGACATCGGATGCCATCGCGCGCCGTCGTATGCTGTTGAAAAGCCTGGGCAAAGGTTCTTCGGTGATCGCCGCTGCGGCCATCCCTATGCATACCTTGGCGGGTACGGGCACCATGTCAAAAACGATCAATGGCACGCGTTGCACGGTCTCCAGCATGGCATCGGGCGTTCACTCCAAGGACCCTACCGCCCAGACCTGCTCTGGCTGCCCCCCAACAAGTTACAACGACTGCACTAAATGGCCGAGCTGCACCTATGACAAGCCGACTAAAACCTATACAGTTTCGTGCCAAGGTATAAAGTTTAAGGATAGCGCGTCTTTTTATTCTGTATTTGGCTGTGGCAGCAATACTTCTATTAAAACAACCATGACCACCAATACAGGCTCTGATGAAGCGGCCTGGATTACGGCGTTGTTCAACGCCATTGTTTGCACCACGGGCAGCACCGCCTCGGGGGTTAAAAACTTCCCCTACACACCAGCACAAGTTATTAGTCTTTGCAAAGCCAAGCCAAGTTCATTGACATTCTTCAAAACTAATTTACAAAAAATTGTTATCTAGGAATTAGAAAATTTTAAAGAATACGAGCTACAAAGTTAATCCAGCAACCAGTTTGCACTGGGCATCATGGAACGATGAGTACGTCATTTTTGATGAAGGGTCGGGTCAAA
>NZ_JBDTEM010000018.1:0-5041 GCF_039922535.1 Rhodoferax sp.
GATCAGTGGGTGGCGCTACCAAAATGAACACCGTATGACTGACCACGCCTTCAGCGCCACCGAGCGCGCCGCCGTCTACCGCGCCATGTTCGAGCGCCGCGATATGCGGCATTTCAGCGGCGGCACGGTCGCCCCGGAGCTGTTGCAGCGCCTGCTGCTGGCAGCGCACCATGGCCCCAGCGTGGGCTTCATGCAGCCCTGGCGCTTTATCCGCATCACCCAGACGGCGCTGCGCCAGCAACTGCACGACCTGGTAGAGGCCGAGCGCGTGCTGACCGCCCAGGCACTGGGCGAGCGCGCAGACGACTTCATGCGCCTCAAGGTGCAGGGGCTGCTGGACGCGGCCGAGGTGCTGGCCGTGGTGCTGCCCAATGGGCGCGAGCAGCATATTTTTGGCCGCCGCACTTTGCCGCAAATGGACCTGGCTTCCAGCGCCTGCGCCATCCAGAACCTGTGGCTGGCCGCGCGTGCCGAAGGGCTGGGCATGGGCTGGGTGTCGCTGTTCGACCCGCTGGCCTTGGCCGATACGTTGGGCCTGCCCGAAGGGGCCGAACCCATCGCCTTGCTGTGCCTGGGGCCGGTTGAAAAGTTCTACGACCAGCCCATGCTGCAGCAGGAAAACTGGGCCCGGCGCGAGGCCCTGGCCGGGCTGGTGTATGACGACACTTGGGGCCAGGCCTCTAACCTGTTTTCGGCCTGAAAATACCCCTACTATGCACATCCGCCCCTACCAAGAAACCGACGAAGCCGCCGTGGTCGCCCTGTGGCAGGCCTGCGGCCTGACCCGCCCGTGGAACGACCCGCACAAGGACATCGCCCGCAAACTGCAGGTGCAGCGTGCGCTGTTCCTGGTGGGCGAGGCCGACGGCCAGGTCATCGCCTCGGCCATGGCCGGGTACGACGGCCACCGCGGCTGGATCAACTACCTGGCGGTGGCACCCGAGCAGCGCGGCCAGGGCCTGGGTGCGGCCTTGGTGCGGCACGTCGAACAACAACTGCTGGCATTGGGTTGCCCCAAGCTCAATCTGCAGGTACGCACCAGCAACACCGCCGTGCTGGATTTCTACCGCCACCTGGGCTACGCGCAAGACGAGGTCGTGAGCCTGGGCAAGCGCTTGATCCCCGATGCGCCTTGAGCTGTATTCAAAATTTAGGAACCCCATGTCGCCCATCACTTCCCCCGCGCAGATCGCCGCATCGCTGACCGAACATTGGTCGCCCCGCGTGATCGCCGAGCTGGACGACTCCTACATCAAGGTCGCCAAGGTGCTGGGCTCCCTGGCCTGGCACAGCCATGCCGACGAGGACGAGCTGTTTATGGTGCTTAAAGGCCATTTGCGCATTGAGATGGAAACCGGCGTGGCCGAGCTGGCCGAGGGTGAAATGTTTGTGGTGCCCAAAGGCGTGCGCCACAACCCGGTGGCCGAGGAGGAATGCCACATCCTGCTGATCGAGCGCAAATCCACCCTGCACACCGGCGACGTGGCCACCGAAAAGACGCGTTCGCTGGCGGACCAGCTGCGGCCGGTGTAAGGGGCGGCTGTGCCTAAATCAGCGCTTTTTGGAGCCTCCCATTAACCTGGACTACGCTACCCTCGACGCCTTGCGTCGTCAGCACCCCGCCTGGCGCTTGCTGACCACGCCGCACGCGCCGCTGGTAGCCAGCTTTTTGCACCGCGCCTTCATCGTGCCGAACGTGCGGGTCATGTCCCAGTCCGACCTGGTGGAGTCGCTCAAAGACACGCTGTACGGCCTGCACGAGCGTTTGGGTGCGCAGGCCTTCCCCCAGTCAGCACAAGAGTATTTGAACGATTGGGCCGCCAACGACAAGGGCTGGCTGCGCAAGTTCTACCCTGTGGGCTCGGACGAGCCGCATTTTGACCTGACCCCCGCCACCGAGCGCGCGCTGGCTTGGCTGGGCAGCCTGACCGACCGCGCCTTTGTGGGCACCGAGTCGCGCCTGCTGACGCTGTTTGAGCTGCTCAAGCAGATGAGCCAAGGCAGCGATGCCAACCCCGCCACCCGGCTGGCAGATCTGCAGCAACGCCGCGACGCGATAGATGCCGAAATCGCCCGGGTGGTGCAGGGCGATATGGACCTGCTGGGCGACACGGCGGTGAAAGAGCGTTTTCAGCAGTTCACCAGCCTGGCGCGCGAGCTGCTGGCCGACTTTCGTGAGGTGGAGCACAACTTTCGCGGGCTGGACCGGCGCGTGCGTGAGCGCATCGCCCTGTGGGACGGGGCCAAAGGCGCGCTGCTGGAGCAAATCATGGGCGAGCGCGACGCCATTGCCGATTCGGACCAAGGCCAGAGCTTTCGTGCTTTTTGGGACTTTTTGATGTCCCAGTCGCGCCAAGACGAACTCACCCAGCTACTCGACCAAGTGTTGCAACTGCCCCCCGTGGCCGCGCTGGCCCCCGACCCGCGTTTGCGCCGCGTGCATTACGACTGGCTGGAGGCGGGCGAACAGGCCCAGGCCACCGTGGCTCTGCTGTCGCAGCAGCTGCGCCGTTTTCTGGACGACCAGGCTTGGCTGGAAAACCGCCGCATCATGGACATCTTGCGCGGCATCGAAGCCAAGGCCCTGGCCTTGCGCGCCGCCCCACCGCAGGGCGACTTTCATGGCGTGGACGAATTGGTTCCCCGCATCGATCTGCCGATGGAGCGCCCCTTGCACAGCCCGCCCACCAAGCCGGTGTTTGCCAATCAGGTGCTAGAAGACGGCGCGGTCGATGTGGACGCGGGCGCGCTGTTTTCGCAGGTGCGGGTGGACAAGGTGGCGCTGGCTGCGCACGTGCGCCAGTCGTTGCAAACCCGGGCCCAAATCAGCCTGGGTGAGCTGCTGCAGACCCGGCCTTTGCAGCAAGGCCTGGGCGAGTTGGTGGCCTATCTGCAACTGGCCAGTGAAGGCCCGCACGCGGTGGTGGACGAGGCCGAGGGCTATGCATTTTTGAAGTCGCGCCCGCAGGACGACGAGGATGCGCCCAAGCTGCCCCGGCTGGTGGCCCGCCGCCCCTTGTCATTCCATGTGAGTCTGCTGCTGGCGCTGCTGCGCAAAAAGCTGGCCGAGTTCGATGCCAGCGGTGGCGAGACGCGGTTGATCTTGTCGCGTGACCAAATGGTGGAGCTGGTGCGGGTGTTCTTGCCCGCAGGCAGCAACGAGTCTCGGCTGATCGACCAGGTGGACGCGCATCTGACCAAAATTGTAGATATGGGCTTTTTGCGCCGCCTGAAAAGCAGCGGCGTGGCCCAGCCCGCCATGTTTGAGGTGCGGCGCATTTTGAAAGCCTTTGTTGATGCCCAGTGGCTGGCCGACTTGGATGCGCGGCTGGCGGGCTACCAAGGCCAGTTGAGTTTGGCGGAGGCTACGGATGAATGAAGCGGCACTGTCCGGCTTTCGCCTGCAGCGGCTGGAGGTCTACAACTGGGGTACGTTCGACCAGCGCGTGTGGTCACTAGAATTAGGCGGGCGCAACGGCCTGCTGACCGGCGACATTGGCTCCGGCAAGTCCACGCTGGTCGATGCCGTGACTACCTTGCTGGTGCCCGCCCAGCGCATCGCCTACAACAAGGCCGCCGGGGCCGACGCGCGGGAACGTTCGCTGCGCTCCTATGTGCTGGGCCACTACAAGTCTGAGCGCAACGAGGCCAGCGGCAACGCCAAACCGGTGGCGCTGCGCGATGCCAATAGCTATTCGGTGATCTTGGGTGTGTTCCACAACGCGGGTTTTGACCAAACCGTGACCCTGGCCCAGGTGTTTTGGTTGAAAGACGCGCACGGCCAGCCCGAGCGCTTTTACGCCGTGGCGGAGAAACCGCTGACCCTGGCGGCCGACTTTGCCCACTTTGGCACCGACATGGCCCAGCTGCGCAAACGGCTGCGCAAAAGCGGGGTGGAGCTGTTTGACAGCTTTCCGCCCTACGGCGCGCACTTTCGGCGGCGCTTTGGTATCGAGGGCGAGCAGGCGCTGGAGCTGTTCCACCAAACCGTGTCCATGAAGTCGGTGGGCAACCTGACCGACTTTGTGCGCCAGCACATGCTCGAGCCGTTCGACGTGGCCCCGCGCATCAGCGCGCTGATCACCCACTTTGATGATCTGCACCGCGCCCACGAGGCGGTGCTGAAGGCCAAGCAGCAGGTCGCTCTGCTGACCCCGTTGGTGGGCGACTGCGATGCCCATGCCGCCCTGGGTGCCAGCACCGACAGCCTGCGCGCCTGCCGCGAAGCGCTCAAGCCCTGGTTTGCGGGCCACAAGCTGCGCCTGCTGGAGCTGCGGCTAGAGCAGTTAGCCGACACGTTGAACAGCGAAACCACCAAGGTGGAGCGACTCGCAGAGCAGCAAAAAATGCAGCTCGCGCAAGCGGGCGAACTGAGCCTGTCCATCGCCCACAACGGCGGCGACCGCATCGCCCAGCTGGATGCCGAAATTGCCCGCCAGCGCGCCGAGCTGGAGCGGCGTAAAAAGGCCGCCGACCGCTACGATGCGCTGCGCCGCCCCCTGGGCCTGCTGCAGGTCGCCAATGCCGAAGAGCTGTTGACCCAGCAACAAGGCTGTGCCCAGCGCGTGGCCGCCGACAGCCAGCGTGAAACTGAAGCACAAAACGAGATTACCGAGCGCAGCGTGGAACTGGCCCAAGGGCGGCAAGAGCACAAAGCCCTGAGCGCCGAAATTGCCAGCCTGCGTTCCCGCCGCAGCAATATCGATTCCACCCAAATCGCCATGCGCAGCGCGCTGTGCCAGGCACTGGCCCTGCCCGAAGACAGCATGCCTTTTGCGGGCGAACTGCTGCAGGTACGCGACGAGGAACGCGACTGGGAGGGCGCAGCCGAGCGCCTGCTGCACGGTTTTGGCCTCTCGCTGCTGGTGCCCGATGCGCATTACGCCAAAGTGGCTGAATGGGTGGATGCCACCCACCTGAAAGGCCGTTTGGTGTACTACCGCGTCGGCTCTATAGTGCGGTCCACCCGGCCCGCGCTGCACCCGCAGTCGCTGGTGCGCAAGCTGGCTGTCAAGCCGGATTCGGCCATGTACGACTGGCT
>NZ_JBDTEM010000019.1:0-22592 GCF_039922535.1 Rhodoferax sp.
CCGACCGTATCGAGTCTGCGGTGCAATCCGTGCTGGCCCAAGGTTTGCGCACCGTAGACATTTATTCCGCAGGCACAGAGAAGGTGGGTACGCGGGAAATGGGCGACGCTGTCGTCGCTGCGATTACCAAGACAACCAAAGGCTGATCCAGCCCGGTTCGTCACGCCCTCCCCGGCTCGACGAGCCGGGGTTAAAAACTTTTTTACAAGGGCGATGACATGAAAGTAGGTAACTTAGTAGGTTTGGTAGGCTGGCGCGGCATGGTCGGCTCGGTGCTGATGGACCGTATGCAGGCCGAGGGCGACTTCGCGCTGATCGAGCCGATGTTCTTCTCCACCTCCAACGCCGGTGGCCCCGCCCCCGCGCAAGCCAAAAACGAAACCACGCTGCAAGACGCGTACAACATCGACGCGCTCAAGCGCTGCGACATCATCCTGACCGCCCAGGGCGGCGACTACACCAGCGAAGTTTTCCCCAAGTTGCGCGCTGCGGGCTGGAATGGCCACTGGATTGATGCCGCCAGCACCCTGCGCATGGAAGACAACGCCGTCATCGTGCTCGACCCGGTGAATCTGCCGGTCATCCAAAATGCCCTGTCCAAAGGCGGCAAAAACTGGATCGGCGGCAACTGCACCGTCAGCTGCATGCTGATGGGTGTGGGCGCGCTGTACAAGGCGGGCCTGGTCGAATGGATGACCAGCATGACCTACCAGGCGGCATCGGGTGGTGGTGCCCAGCACATGCGCGAACTGCTGACGCAATTCGGCACGCTGAACGCCGAAGTCCGCACCCTGCTGGACGACCCCAAATCCGCCATCCTGGAAATCGACCGCAAGGTGCTGGCCAAGCAGCAAAACCTGAGTGCGGCCGAGATCGCCAACTTTGGCGCACCGCTGGGCGGCTCGCTGATCCCCTGGATCGACAAAGACCTGGGCGACGGCTCCAGCAAGGAAGAATGGAAAGCCGGTGCCGAAACCAACAAGATCCTCGGCCAGGGCCCCAGCTTCGGCACGGCCATCACCCCTGTGGACGGTTTCTGCGTGCGCGTGGGTGCCATGCGCTGCCACAGCCAAGCGCTGACTTTCAAGCTCAAAAAGAACGTGCCCGTGGCCGACATCGAAGCCCTGATCGCCCAGGACAACGAGTGGGTCCGCGTGGTCCCCAACACCCGTGAAGCCACGGTGAAAGACCTGACCCCTGTGACGGTCACCGGCACCATGGGCATCCCGGTGGGCCGTATCCGCAAGCTGGCCATGGGGCCAGAATACCTGGGCGCATTCACGATTGGCGACCAGTTGCTGTGGGGTGCCGCCGAGCCTTTGCGTCGCATGCTACGAATCTTGCTAGCGGCATAACACAGCTCCCGATAGTTAACCGACATTTGTTAGTATGTAACCTAATGCAACACCGGTGGGAACCGGTGTTGCCACCGTCAACACCTTACATCAGCTTGTCAGCCTAAGACATTGATGCTATGGTGTTTTTTTCTATTTCAGTGTCGCAGTGCATGCCCGAATGATGAACAAAAATTGCCCGGTTGATAGCGCCAGAAACCCTGTTTCTGCCCCCCGCTGGAAGACATCGACCGTCGCGGCGGCGGTGGTGGCGACGCTGGTAGGGCTGGCCAGTGGCAATGCCGTGGCACTTTCGTTGGGCCGCATGACGGTGCTGTCCGGTTTGGGCGAACCCCTGCGCGCGGACATTGAGCTCCCCGACATCACCACCGACGAAGCCAGCAGCCTCAAGCCCGAAGTGGCCCCGGCGGAGGCTTTTCGCGCGGCTGGGCTGGAATACAACGCGGCATTGGCCGACTTGCGCATCGTGCTGCAGCGCCGCGCCGACGGCAAATCCTTTCTGCACCTGACCAGCAGCCGTACCGTCACCGACCCGTTTATCGACCTGATTCTGCAGGTCAACTGGGCCTCGGGTCGGATCGTCCGCGACTACACCATCCTGCTGGACCCACCCACAAGCCGCCAGGCCCCGGCTGCCGCGGCCACCGCGCCGCAAATTGCCGCACCCGCACCCGTGGCACCGGCAGCCGCCCCACCGGCCCCCGCCGTGGTGCCGGCCGCCACACCCGCTGCAGCAGCCCCGGCACGCACCGCCCCCGCCAAGCCCAGCGCCCCCAGCGTAGCCGCCAAACCTGCTGCCAACGATGCCAAACAGGTCACCGTCAAAGCGGGTGACACGGCCAGCAAAATTGCCAGCGCGGGCAAGCCCGCCAACGTGTCGCTGGACCAGATGCTGGTCGCCATGCTGCGCGCCAACCCGAATGCCTTCATCAACGGCAATGTGAACCGGGTCAAAGCTGGTTCCGTGCTGAACCTGCCCGATGCCAGCCTGGCCAGCAGCACCGCGCCTGTGGAAGCGACCCAGATCATCACCGCGCAAAGCCGCGACTTCAACGCCTTCCGCAGCAAGCTGGCCGGTGGCGCGCCCGCGGTGCGGATGGCCGAGGCGGACCGCAAAGCCAGCGGTAAGGTGCAAGCCCAGGTCGATGAGAAAAAGCCATCTACCGCCACACCCGACAAGCTGACCCTTTCCAAAGGCGCGCTGAAGAGCAAAACCGACGAAGACAAAATTGCCCGCGACAAAGCCGACAAAGAAGCCGCAGCCCGTGTCGCCGAACTCGCCAAAAACATCACCGAACTGAACAAGCTGGGTGCCTCCACCGTCGTGCCGCCCGCGCCTGTAGCCAGCGTGGCCAAAGCACCGGCGGTGGAACTGCCCGCCATTCCCGTGGCCGTGCCCGCACCGCCCGTGGCATCTGCGGCCACAACACCCACCGCCCCTGTATCTGAAACCATGGCGGCGGCTTCGGTAGCCCCTACAGCTTCCTCGCCCGCCTCGGAACCCTCTGCGCCGGTTGCAGCGCCTGCCTCGGCCCCGGCATCCGCGGCCAGTGCAGTACCGCCCGCACCCGCTGTAGAAGAGTCTGGCAGCTGGATGGACACCCTGCGCGACAACCCCCTGGTGCTGGCAGGTGCCGCCTTGATCGCCTTGCTGGGCGGCTACGGCGTGTACAGCGCCCGGCGGCGCAAGCAGCTAGCCAGTGCCGACAGCTCGTTCCTGGAAAGCCGACTGCAGGCCGACTCGTTCTTTGGTGCCAGCGGTGGCCAGCGCGTAGACACCCATGCCGAAGATGCGCCCGCGTCCAGCATGTCGTACTCACCCAGCCAGTTGGATGCCACCAGTGATGTCGATCCGGTGGCCGAAGCCGATGTGTACCTGGCCTATGGCCGGGACTTGCAGGCCGAAGAAATCCTCAAGGAAGCCTTGCGCGCCACGCCCGAGCGCATCGCCATCCACAGCAAGCTGCTGGAGATTTACGCCAAGCGCCGCGATGCCGCCAATTTTGCAGGCCTGGCCGCGGTAGCCCATGCACTCACCAACGGCCAAGGCCCAGAATGGGATCGCATTGCTGCCATGGGCCACGGCCTGGAGCCCACCAACAGCCTGTACCAGTCGGCTGAGCAAAATGACGTAGTCACCGCCACCGATAATCCTGATTGGATGAATAGTGTGCGTGGCGAGCACCCTGGCGAAGCGCCCGTGTCTGGTTTTACGCCGCAGCCAGCGATGGATCCGCCCGCCGGGCTGGAAGGCCTGGACCTCGATCTGGACCTGGACTTTTTGGACAGCGACCTGCACGCCATGACCGAGGCACCCGTTGCACCACCGGTGTCAGACCCCTTGGCCTCGTCGCTCACCGTACCGGCTGCGCTGGACCTGCCCAACGTAGCCGAAGATGCACCTTTTGACGGCCTGGACTTTGACCTGGACCTGAGCACGGCATCCAGCCCGCTATCGGTGCCCGCGGCAGCTGCTGAGCATCCGCCTGAGCCGGAGCCCATTGCGTTCGATCTGAGCGCCTTGTCGCTGGATCTGGAAGATCCTCTGCCCGCCTCTGTCACTGAATTGCCCCCCGAAGCGGACGAAGCAGATGCCGATCCCATCGACGAAACCGATCCCTTGGCCACCAAACTGTCGCTGGCCGAAGAATTCAGCTCCATCGGTGACGAAGACGGTGCGCGCGCCCTGGCCGAAGAAGTGCTGGAAGAAGCCACCGGCGCCCTGCGCACCAAGGCGCAGAAGTTCCTGGACAGCCTGTCCTGATGCCTCTGAAAGCCGGGGAGCTGCGCCAAGCCTGCGCCGCCAGCGCCGTGTTTGTGCCATGCGCATAGCTCTGGGCGTTAGCTACAACGGCGGGGCTTACGAGGGGTGGCAAAGCCAGCTGTCTGGCAAAACCGTGCAGGACAAGCTAGAGGCCGCATTGGCCTCTTTTAGCCAGCAAAAAGTATCTACCCTGTGTGCGGGCCGTACCGATGCGGGCGTGCACGGCCTGATGCAGGTGGTGCACTTCGACACACCTTTGCAGCGCCCCATCGCCTCCTGGGTACGCGGTGTGAATGCCTTTTTGCCCCGCGATATCGCCGTGCAGTGGGCCCAGGAAGTGCCCGACAGCTTCCATTGCCGCGCCAGTGCCGTGGCCCGGCGCTATGTCTACTCTCTGCTCGAATCCCCGGTGCGCCCCAGCGTGGAAGCGGGCCGGGTGGGCTGGGTGTACCGCCCGCTGAACTTGGTGGCCATGCAGCAGGCCGCCACGTATTTGCAAGGCGAACACGATTTTTCATCCTTCCGTGCCGCCGCCTGCCAGGCGCTATCGCCGGTCAAAACCTTGACTCGGCTGGAAATTTCGCGGCACGGCGCGTACTGGCGCTTTGAGTTTGAGGCCAACGCGTTTTTGCACCACATGATCCGCAACCTGATGGGCAGCCTGGTGGTGGTGGGCCAGGGCTTCCAGCCGCCCGAATGGATACTGCAGGTGCTGGCCGCCCGCGACCGCAAAGCCGCCTCTCCTACGTTTTCGCCCGACGGCTTGTACTTCATGGGGCCGGTGTATCCCGCGCACTGGGGTTTGCCCGAGCGTACTGCGGCCTATGATTGGTTGCCATGACTTCTAAGCTTTTTCACCATCGCACCCGTATCAAAATTTGCGGCCTGACCCGCGAGCAAGACGTGGACGCAGCGGTCGCCGCCGGGGCCGATGCCATTGGCTTTGTGCTGTACCCGCACAGCGCGCGCTATGTGACCCCGCAACGCGCCGCCGAACTGGCCAAGCGCTTGCCGCCGTTTGTCACCCCCGTATTGTTGTTCGTCAACGAGCCCGCTACCAATGTAATAGCTGCCTGCGCAGGTATAGCAAGCGCTACGGTGCAATTTCATGGTGAAGAGTCGCCCGCAGACTGCTGGGCAGCCAGTGCCAACGGTACGCGGCCCTTTTTGCGGGCGGCCCGAATTCCCCTGGATGACAGCCAGCCGTTTGACTTGCTAAAATTTGCATCCGATTACGCAACAGCCCAAGCCATCCTGCTCGACGCACACGTCGAAGGTTTTGGTGGCGGCGGAAAAACATTCAATTGGTCACGTCTTCCTCCAAGCGTCAACTCTCACCTCGTCTTAAGTGGTGGACTCACGCCTGCAAACGTGACCGATGGCATTTTGCAGGTTCGGCCACGCGCTCTGTCGCTGTCCGTTGATGTGAGCTCCGGTGTCGAGATCTCTAAAGGGATCAAGGACACCGCAAAAATCCACCAGTTTGTCGCCGCAGTGCGCGCGGCAGACGACCAACTTGCAAAAAATTACCATGACCACCTACCAACAACCTGATGTGTCAGGCCATTTCGGCATTTACGGCGGCAGTTTTGTCTCCGAGACGCTGACCCACGCCATCGAAGAGCTGAAAGACGCTTACGCCCAGTACCAATTTGATCCGGCCTTTCTGGCCGAGTTTGAGTCGGAACTGGCCCATTTTGTCGGCCGCCCGTCGCCGGTCTACCACGCGGCCCGCACCAGCCGCGAGATGGGTGGCGCGCAGATCTTCCTGAAGCGCGAAGACCTGAACCACACCGGCGCGCACAAGATCAACAACACCATCGGCCAAGCCATGTTGGCCAAGCGCATGGGCAAGCCGCGCATCATCGCGGAAACCGGTGCGGGCCAACACGGCGTGGCCACGGCCACTATCTGCGCCCGCTACGGCCTGGAATGCGTGGTCTACATGGGCAGCGAGGACGTGAAGCGCCAAAGCCCCAACGTCTACCGCATGAAGCTGCTGGGTGCCACGGTGGTGCCAGTGGAGTCGGGCAGCAAAACCCTGAAAGACGCGCTGAACGAAGCCATGCGCGACTGGGTTGCCAATGTGGACAACACTTTCTACATCATCGGCACAGTGGCGGGCCCGCATCCCTACCCGATGATGGTGCGCGACTTTCAGAGCGTGATCGGCAACGAATGCCTGGTGCAAATGCCCGAAATGCTAGCGGCTGCGGGCTGCACCAGCCCCCAACCCGATGCCGTAGTGGCCTGCGTGGGCGGTGGCAGCAATGCCATGGGCATTTTCTACCCCTACATCGACCATGCGGCCACCCGGCTGATTGGCGTGGAAGCCAACGGCGAAGGCCTGGAATCGGGCAAGCACTCGGCATCGCTGCAAAAAGGCAGCCCCGGCGTGCTGCACGGCAACCGCACGTATTTGCTGCAAGACGCCAACGGCCAGGTCACCGAAACCCACAGCATCAGCGCAGGGCTGGATTACCCCGGTGTCGGCCCGGAGCATGCGTTTTTGAAGGACATTGGCCGCGCCGAATACGTGGGCGTGACCGACACCGAGGCGCTCGAAGCCTTCCATTACCTGTGTCGCACCGAGGGCATCATTCCCGCGCTGGAATCCAGCCATGCCTTTGCTTACGCCATGAAGATGGCCAAAACCATGCGGCCCGACCAGTCGATTCTGGTGAATCTGTCGGGCCGGGGTGACAAAGACATCGGCACGGTGGCCGATTTGTCCGGCAGCGACTTCTACGACCGGCCGTCCATGCGCGGCCTGACCGTCAAGGGCGCAACTGCCAGCAAGGAGGCCGTATGAGCCGCATCACCACCACCTTCGCGCAACTTAAAAAGGACGGTCGCAAGGCTTTGATCCCCTACGTTACCGCAGGCTACCCCTACGCCGACATCACGCCTGCGCTGATGCACGGCATGGTGGCCGCCGGGGCCGACGTGATCGAACTGGGCATTCCGTTCAGCGACCCGATGGCCGACGGCCCGGTGATCCAGAAGGCGGGCGACAAGGCCCTGGCTTTTGGCATCGGCATGGCCGACGTGCTGGACATGGTGCGCCAGTTCCGCCAGCAAGACGCGCACACCCCCGTGGTGCTGATGGGCTACGCCAACCCGGTGGAGCGCTACGACCAGACGCACGGTGCCGATTCCTTCATCCAGCACGCCGCTAAAGCCGGTGTAGACGGTGTGCTGGTGGTGGACTACCCACCCGAAGAGTGCGTGGACTTTGCCGCCAAGCTTAAGGCCCATTCCATGGACTTGATCTTCCTGCTGGCCCCCACCTCCACCGAAAAACGCATGCAGCAGGTGGCCCAGGTCGCCAGCGGCTATGTGTACTACGTATCGCTCAAGGGCGTGACGGGTGCGGGCACGCTGGACACCGGCGCAGTCGGCGCCATGCTGCCGCGCATCCGCCAGCACGTGCACATCCCCGTGGGTGTGGGCTTTGGCATCCGCGATGCTGAAACCGCCCGCGCCATTGGCCAGGTGGCCGACGCGGTGGTGATCGGCAGCAAGATCATCCAGCTCATCGAAAACCAGCCGCATGACCAGGTCGTGGCCACCGCCGCCGACTTCCTGCGCGGCATCCGCACAGCGCTGGACGCATAATCCATCCCCCGCGCGCCCCGACCCTGGGCGCGCCACCTGACCAGAGGAAATCACATGTCTTGGCTTGAAAAACTGCTTCCCACCAAAATTCAGCACACCGACCCAGCGGACCGCCGCAGCGTGCCCGAGGGGCTGTGGATCAAATGCCCAAGCTGCGAAACCGTGCTGTACAAAACCGATTTGGAGCAAAACCAGAACGTCTGCCCCACCTGCGGCCACCACCACCGTATCAATGCCCGCGCGCGCTTGAACGTGTTTCTGGATGCCGAAGGCCGCTACGAGCTGGGTCAAGAGGTGGTGCCGGTCGATCCGCTGAAGTTCAAGGACAGCCGCAAGTACCCCGAGCGCATCAAGGAAGCCATGGAGAACACCGGCGAAACCGATGCGCTGGTGGTGATGGGCGGTTCGGTCCACGGCATCAACGTGGTGGTGGCCTGTTTTGAGTTTGAATTTATGGGCGGCAGCATGGGCAGCGTGGTGGGCGAGCGCTTTGTGCGCGCCGTGCACGCCGCCATCGAGCAAAAAGTGCCGTTCATCTGCTTCACCGCTACCGGCGGCGCGCGCATGCAGGAAGGCCTGCTGAGCCTGATGCAAATGGCCAAAACTAATGCGTCTTTAACCCGCCTGGCCAAAAAAGGCCTGCCCTACATCAGCGTGCTGACCGACCCCACCATGGGCGGCGTGAGCGCAGGCTTTGCGTTTGTAGGTGATGTGGTGATTGCCGAACCCAAGGCGCTGATTGGCTTTGCCGGCCCCCGCGTGATCGAGTCCACCGTGCGCGTGACCTTGCCCGAAGGCTTCCAGCGGGCTGAGTTCCTGCAGCAAAAGGGTGCCATCGACCTGATCTGCAACCGCAAGGAACTGCGTAAAACCATCGCCCACACGCTGGCCATGCTGCTCAAGCAGCCAGTGGATGCGGTAGTTTAGGTTTTTAGGCCTCTTTTTAAGAGGTTAAATTGGCCATCAGCGCATATATTGCCTGCGCTGACAGCTATCAAAAATATAGTTAAAAAATGTAGCAGTGTGTAGAGCTACACCATCGCCAGGACCGCAGGCAGCGCGTAATTCATCACGATGGATGCCACCTGCAACAGCACCAACAGCACCAGCGCCGACAGGTCAAAGCCCCCCACCGGCGGCACGATGCGTCGCACCGGCAGCAGCAGGGGCGCACACAGGCGCTCCAGCACGTCAGACAACGGTGAGCGGGCCTGCATCCACGACAACACGCTGTAGACCAGCAGCATGCCGATCAGCCCGGTAATCACCATCGACACCACGCCAAACACCGCCAGCACCGGCACCGCGGCGATCCCCGCCACGCCGCCCGCCCATAACCACAGCAAAAAGAACTGCAGCAGCTTGAGCAAAATCGGGGCGATCACACTGGCCAGGTCCCAGCGCCCGACCGCAGGCACCATGCGTCGCAGCGGCAACACCAGCCAGTCGCTGAGGGCAAACACCAGATTCCCGACCGGATTGCGAAATGAAATGCGCTGGTACTGCATATACAGACGCAGCAAGCAAGCGCTGCCGACCAGACCGGTGGCGACTTCCAACAAAAACGAGATGATTTGGTACAACATGCAAACGCCTATTCGGGTCGTGGGATGATAGCGCCTGTCACCGTCCGCCCAGAGCCCCCCTTGTCCACACCCCGCACCCACGCCAACCTGCCCCTGTTCCCCCTGGAGACCGTGCTGTTCCCCGGTGGGCTGCTACCTCTGCGTATTTTTGAAGTGCGCTACCTCCACATGGTCGAACAATGTCGCAAGGACGGAACCCCCTTTGGCATCGTCTCGCTATTGAAGGGCTCCGAAGTACGCCGCCCTGGAGCAGACAGTGAGACTTTCCACCCAGTCGGTACACTGGCCCACATCACCCATTTCGACGCACCCCAACCGGGTTTGATGGAAATTGACTGCGTGGGGGCCGAGCGCTTTCGCATGACCTCCAGCCACCAACTCGCCAACGGCCAATGGGTGGCGGATGTGGAATTGCTGGAGGACGACGTCGCCACACCCATTCCCAGTGACCTGGCGCACGCATCCCACACACTGGGCCAACTGATCCAGACGCTGCGGGAGCAACACGGCGCAGAAAACCGTTTTCCCCTTCTGCCGCCCCTGCAGCTGGAAGATTGCGGCTGGGTGGCTAACCGCTGGTGTGAAATGCTGCCGCTGTCGGTACCGCTCAAACACAATCTGCTGGCCCTGGACAGCCCGCTGGTGCGCTTGGAACTGGTGGCGGATGTGCTGGCCAAGGCCCACCCGGCCCCACTGCGTCCTGAATGATGGCGGAATTGCTCTCGAACCAGCACGCCATCCTGCAGTGGTCCCGCGCAACAAAGCGTCTGGTGGTGGTCACGCTGGATATCATCTTGGGCCTGTTTGCCATGTGGCTAGCGTTCACCTTGCGGCTGGACAAGCTGCACTGGCCTGCCGGTCCCCAATGGGCGGTGTATGCACTCGGGCCTTTTCTATCGGTGCCGATTTTTGTTCGCTTTGGCCTGTACCGCGCCATTTTTCGCTACACCGGTATGGCTGCCCTCACGGCCACCGCCCAAGCCGTCGGGATCTACACCGTATGGCTGGTTGTCTTGCTGCAATGGATGCAATGGATGCAGTGGGAAGTCATTCCGCGCAGCATTGGCATCTTGCAGCCGCTGATTTTTCTGCTGCTGGTGGGTGCCAGCCGGTCGGTGGCCCGCTTCTGGTTGGCCGGACTGGACGGCGCATCTCGGCGCACCGACGCACGCTTGCTGATTTATGGCGCGGGCAACGCAGGCGTGCAAACCGCCGCCGCGCTAGGCAGCACCCGGACCTACACCCTCCTGGGTTTTGTGGACGATGATGTCGCCAAAGCGGGCCGTAGCATCAACGGTGTGCATGTGTACAGCCCACAGCAGGTTCCTGGCATCGTCAACCGGGAAAATGTCACTGATATTTTGCTGGCCGTGCCCAGCGTGAGCCGGGAGCGCCGCAACGAAATTTTGCAAACCTTGCAAAGCTTGCCAGTGCACGTGCGCACCTTGCCTAGCATGTCGGACCTGGCCAGCGGCCGCGTCACAGTGCAAGACATACGCGAACTCGACATCGAAGACCTGCTAGGCCGCGAGCCCATTCCGCCCCACCCCGAGCTGCTGGCCCGTAACCTCACCGCAAAAACGGTGCTGGTGACCGGTGCCGGTGGCAGCATCGGCAGCGAGCTGTGCAGGCAGATTGTGGTGGAACACCCACTGCGCCTGGTACTGGTAGACCACAACGAGTTCGGCCTGTACACCATCCACGCAGAACTGCAAACCCTGTGCGCCCAACACGACCTGGATGTAGAACTGGTGCCGCTGCTGGGCAGCGTGCGCAACTATGCCCGGATGCTCGACATCTGCACCATGTACCAACCCGCCACGGTCTACCACGCCGCCGCGTACAAGCATGTGCCGCTGGTCGAAAGCAATCCAGCCGAAGGTATCTTGAACAACGTGTTCGGCACGCTGAACATGGCGCGTGCAGCCGTCACCACGTCGGTGGCGCATTTCGTGCTGGTTTCCACTGACAAAGCCGTGCGCCCCACCAATGTGATGGGTGCCACCAAACGTGTCGCAGAGCTGATCCTGCAAGCCCTAGCCGCCAGCCCGGAGGTGCAATGGGATGAGGCCACCAGCTGCCCCAACAACACGCTTTTCGCCATGGTGCGGTTTGGCAATGTGCTCGGCTCCAGCGGCAGCGTCGTGCCCTTGTTTCGCAAGCAATTGGCCCACGGCGGGCCGCTGACCGTTACCCACGCCGAAGTCACCCGCTATTTCATGACCATCCCTGAGGCAGCGCAACTGGTGCTGCAGGCCGGTGCGATGGCGCATGGGGGGGACGTGTTTGTGTTGGAGATGGGCAAGCCCGTAAAAATTCTGGACTTGGCGCACCGGATGCTGGCACTATCAGGCTTAAAAGTACGCTGCGCTGAACATCCAGATGGAGATATTGAGATTGAAATTACGGGGTTGCGACCGGGGGAAAAACTGTATGAAGAGCTGTTGATTGCAGACAATCCAGAGGCGACGGAGCACCCACGCATCATGAAAGCACGCGAGGAGTTTCTGGTTTGGGCCCAGCTATCAACCAGCCTGCAGCATTTGCAAATCGCCTCGCAACACAATCGAATCGATAGGATCAAGACGGTATTGCAAGAATTGGTGCCCGCCTATGGCATAGCCCCCTGTATTCCAACGGCACCGCCCACACCCACTGCGGAACTCCTGTGCTAGGACGGCAGCATTTACAACATATTGCGCTCAACATTAGCGGCATGGTGCTGCCAATGGCAGCCGGGTTATTGGTCATACCCAGCCTAGTGCATCGACTCGGCACCGACCGCTTCGGTGTACTGTCGATTAGTTGGGTGTTGGTTGGGTACTTTGGCTTGTTAGATTTAGGGCTGGCACGCGGTTTAACCCAATTTCTAGCCCAACAGACGGCGACTGGCACTGCGCCAGAAACACGGGCTGCCGTGGCACGGAAAGTGCGTTTCTGGATGCTCTGCATGGGACTGGGATGGAGCACTCTTCTACTGGTGTTAACTCCTTGGCTCACCCAGACCGGTCTAAAGATGCCCCTTGCACTTCATGCAGAGGCCACAGTTGGGTGGATCTTTCTCTCACTGTCAATACCATTCTTCATGTGGTCCAGTAGCAGCATAGGCGTTCTGGAGGCCTACGGTCGCTTCCCCACTGTCAACGCCATTCGCATCCCCATGGGTATCGCCACTTTCTTTGTGCCTTGGGCCATATCGCACTGGACGAGCGATCTCGGTATCGTTTTGGCTGGCCTTTGTGGCGTACGCCTCATAACGGCACTCGCCTCGGCCTATCTGAGTCAAACCCACTTTACCAATCCAGACGAAACATTTGCGGCCTCCCACCTTAAAGAAATACTGACTTTTGGAGGCTGGCTTACGGTCAGCAACTTGGTCGGCCCGGTGCTCGCCTATTTCGACCGATTTGCGATTGGCGCACTCATCTCAGTCACCGCCGTCACCCATTACACCGTGCCATTCGATGTGTTATCTAGGCTTCCCGCCATTCCAGTTGCCATGATGGGAGTGTTCTTCCCACTGCTGGCAAAGACCCATGGCACACAAAACCACGCGAAATTGCCCAGCATGGTGCGCGCAGCCAATCAACTGCTGGTAGGCTTTTGGGTTCCCGGACTGGTGGTATGCGGGCTATTGGGTAAGCTGTTACTAACTTGGTGGGTCGGTGCAGACATTGCCCAAGCCAGTTCCGGCGTATGGGCCTGGATTGCCATGGGCGTTCTGATCAATGGATTTGCCCATCTTCCATACACTTTACTGCATAGCGCGGGCCGAACTGACATAACCGCCAAACTGCACTTGGTTGAGCTGGTGCCTTATTTGATCGCTCTTTGGTGGGGCATCATGCATTACGGTATTAAAGGGGCTGCAGCCGTATGGACATTGCGTGTACTGGTAGATACCTTGTTTCTGTGCTTGGGTGCTGCAGGTCTGTTCCCCGAGCTAAGGTCTGTATGCACCCGGACCTTTGCTTGGGCTGTGGGCACTAGCGCATTCATTTCGGTTGGTTTATATGCCGAGTCGTCGAACATGGCGGCCTGGACAAATCCAACTACAGCTATGTGGCTCGTGTTGGTGGCCTTGCTCTGGTCTAGCTTCCACTTATACCGCTTACTCAAAAAGCAAACATGAATTCGACGACACAAACCGCACGCATGGCCTCGCCTCTCGCTGAAAGCTGGCCGGAACAAGATATGGAAACCTTGGGCCAATGCCCGGTTTGCAACAGCCAGGAAAGAACGCCGTTGCATGGAGCGCTAACAGACCGCTTGTTCAACTGCGCACCAGGCAACTGGCAACTCCACACCTGTACCGCGTGCCAGGTCGCCTACCTGGACCCCCGCCCCACGCAAGCCAGTATCGGGCGTGCCTACAGCACCTACTTCACCCATACAGAAGTGAGCGCTGCTGCTTGCAGCGCCCCAAAAACGCCATCCCGCCAAGAGCGTTTGCGGCAATGGATTCAGAGCGGCTTGAACGACTACCGAAATGCGCGCTGGCAGATGCACCTAACACCCGCAAGCAGCTGGGGGCGCTTGGTGGTGCCACTTGCATGGCCCTTGCGCAACTTGTTGACTGCACACATGCGCCACTTGCCACCACATCCCCCCTATCCTGGGGCCCGCCTCCTCGACGTGGGCTGTGGCAGTGGTGCATTTCTGGAAATGGCACAGGCAGCGGGATGGCAAGTTCAGGGGGTAGATTTTGATCCCCAAGCAGTAGCTTCGGCATGTAGCCGAGGGCTCAACGTGATCTGCGGCGGCCTCGAACAGGTTACGGACCCTGCTGCAGGATTCGATTACCTAACCTGTAGCCATGTGATCGAACACGTACACGACCCGCGTCAATGGTTAGATGGCATGCATTCGCTACTCCGCCCCCATGGAAAGTTGTGGTTACAAACACCGAATATCGCTAGCAAGGGCCATGTCTATTTTGGTGGCAACTGGCGTGGCTTAGAACCCCCGCGCCACCTCATACTGTTTACCCCTGAAAAACTGACCACGCTGTTAGAAGATGTCGGCTTTGCAGTTCGTTTGCTCCCGTTACCCATGTTGATGGCTGTACCGGTGTACGACGCCAGCCGAAACCTCGCTAATGGGCGAGCACATACAGAGGGTGTCGCTTGGCGCAGTCTCTTACATATGCCCTCGCTATGGAATGCGTTCATGCAATCCATCCGAACCAACAAAGCAGAATTCATTACGGTGGAAGCCACCCGCACCAGATAGCCTCTCGCTATGATCGTTTCCATCACTATTTGCTACCGCCCTGATTTGTCGGCCTTGCGCAGACAACTCGACCATTTGCATGGCCAAGTAAACACCATGCTGGTCATCAACAATGGAGAAAGCCCCATTGGCTTAGCAGAGCTCTGCGGTGAACTCAAGGTATCGCTCACATCCCTCGGCAGCAATAAAGGAATTGCGCATGCCCAGAACATAGGCATCCAACAAGCCATCCATCTGGGTGCCCAAATGGTCTTGCTGATGGACCAAGACAGCGAGCCACAACCAGGCATGGTCTGCCACTTGTCAGCTGCGTTACGCGCGTTTCCCCGCGCTGCAGCTGCTGGTCCATGCGTACAAGATATGCGGAACTTAAAGCGAAGCTATTTTCTGACCGACACCCGTGCACATCCCCAGACCTGGATGCCCGCACCTGGCATTGCCCATCAAACGATAGAAGCCGCGTACCTTATTGCCTCTGGCAGCTTGCTACAAGTCAGGGCACTGGCTGGCATCGGACCCATGCGAGACGACTGGTTCATTGACCACATTGACACCGAATGGTGTTTGCGCGCGCGAGCTAAGGGATGGCAAATGATCGGTGTTGCCGACGCCTGCCTAGGTCACCGGCTAGGCGAAAAAATGACCACGGTTTGGTGGTTACGTGAGAGACAAGTTCCCCACCACAGCCCCTTGCGCCATTACTACATGTTTCGCAACACCATACTCCTTGTGCGAGAACCCTATGTAGCATGGCACTGGAAACGCTACCACCTGCTACGCCTGTTAAAGCTCTTTGTATTTTTTTTGGCTCTTGTCCCCCAACGTGCTCCTAGACTCCGAATGATGCTCCGGGGTTTGTGGGATGGAATGCGTAATCGTACGGGGCCCAAAATATGAGTAATCATCCCGCACGACCACCGGTCTCGGTCTGTTTAGCAAGTTACAACGGCGCGCACTACATAGAAGCGCAAATCCATTCGGTATTGGACCAATTAAGCCAGCAGGACGAGCTTATCGTCTCCGACGACAGCTCACAAGACCAGACATTGGCACTCGTGCAGCAGCTAGGTGATCCTCGCATCCGCATTTTGCAAAGCACGATACAAAAAGGCATCATCCAAAACTTTGAGAATGCGCTCAGCCATGCCAAACATGGATATATTTTTTTATGCGACCAAGATGATATTTGGCTGCCCGGCAAAGTAGATGCATGCGTGCGATTGCTACAAACCGCCGTCTTGGTGGTCACTGACTGCACCGTAGTAGATGCCCACTTACAACCATTACACGCTTCTTTTTTTACCCTTAGAGGTTCACGTGCAGGGATTCTTACCAATTTATGGAAAAACAGCTATTTGGGATGCTGCATGGCTTTTCGTAAATCCATTCTCCAGCGCGCACTCCCCCTGCCAGCTAAGCTCCCCATGCATGACATGTGGCTAGGTCTAGTGGCACAAACCTGTGGCCCAGTCATCTTCTTACCGGAACCGCTGTGCCTGTATCGGCGGCATAGTCAGGCCAACAGCGATGCAGCTGGGAAAAGCCGTGCTACCCCATTTCAACAAATCGGCTTTCGAATCCGCCTCCTAGTTGCACTGGTATTACGGCTGTCACTCAAACAATGAAACTTAGCATCATTACTGTCTGCTACAACAGCGCCGCCACTATTGCAGAAAGCCTACTTTCAGTCAGCCAGCAAACAGCCAGCTCCATAGAACATGTGGTGATCGACGGTAACTCCAAAGACGGTACGCAAGCCATCGTTCGCCAGCATGGCAGGCGCGTAGCCACTTTCATATCCGAGCCCGACAACGGCATTTACGATGCCATGAACAAAGGCATCCAGGCGGCGACGGGCGATGTCATAGGTTTTTTAAATGCTGACGATCGTTACGCGCACCCCGAAGTGCTGGCGACGGTCGCCACACGAATGGAACAAGACGACCTCGATGTACTTTTCGGCGACATCGCCTTTTTTAATGCCAACGCTCCTGATCGCTTAGTTCGACGCTACCGTTCGGACCGCTTCAGGCCAAGCTTGATCAGCTGGGGCTGGATGCCCGCCCACCCGGCCATGTTTGTGCGGCGCAGCGTGTTTGAAAATACGGGCCCGTTCCAAATAAATTACCGGATCGCAGGCGATTTTGAATGGGTGGCACGGGCTTTTTATAACAAAACGTTACGCTATCGGTATCTGCCTGAAGTGTTGGTGCACATGCAGACGGGCGGCATCAGCACACGCGGTTGGCGCAGCACCGTGCTGCTCAACCGTGAAGTCATGCGCGCCTGCCGAGACAACGGCATTGCGACCAACTGGTTCAAGATTTTGTCTAAATATCCGTTCAAATTATGGGAGTACGTTCGCCCGTGAAAGTACTGGTTACAGGAGCCACCGGCTTCGTGGGACGTGCGCTGCTGGCGCATTTGCAGACGCTGCCGCAATTCGATGTGCGGGCGGCGATGCGGTCGTCTGCGGTGGACCGACTTCCTCCTGCATCCCAGTACGTACCGGTCGGCGATCTGGATGCCAACACCGATTGGCATGCCGCCTTGGCGGGTGTGGATGCGGTGGTCCATCTGGCGGCACGGGTCCATGTGATGCACGAGCAGGCCCAAGACCCGTTGCAGGCGTTCCGAAAAGTCAACGTCGAGGGCAGCGTGCGCCTGGCACAGATGGCCGTGCAGGCGGGTGTGCAGCGCCTGGTGTTCATCAGCTCCATCAAAGTCAACGGCGAATCCACGCCAGCCCACCAGCCCTTTAGCGAAACCAGCGCTTGCGCACCCCAGGACGGCTACAGCATCAGCAAACTGGAAACCGAGCAAGCCTTGCAGGGCGTAGCCCGCAGCAGTGGCCTGGCACTCACCATTCTGCGGCCACCCCTGGTGTATGGCCTGGGTGTAGGAGCCAACTTCGCGTCACTAGCCCGTGCCGTAGCACGCGGCACACCACTACCGCTGGGCCGTATCGCCAACCAACGCAGTCTGCTTGCCGTCGAAAACTTGGTTGACCTCATCACCACCTGCCTCACCCACCCCGCAGCGGCCCACCAGACCTTGGTGGTCAGCGATGGCGAGGACTTGTCCACCACGGCCCTGGTACAACGTATCGCCCGCGCCATGGACCGGCCCGCCCATTTGCTGCCAGCCCCAGTGTGGATGTTGATGGGCGCAGCCACACTGCTGGGCCAACGCGCTGCAGCACAACGCCTGTGCGGCAACCTGCAAATCGACAGCAGCAAAGCGCGCACGCTGCTGGACTGGAACCCGCCGGTCACGGTGGACGAAGGCCTGCGCCGGGCGCTGGTGGGCTACCGGCTTTGAAGCGGCTGATCGACCTCATACTGGGCCTGCTGGTCCTGCTGGTGCTGGCGCTGCCCATGCTGCTGGTCGCCCTGGCGGTGCGCCTCACATCGCCCGGCCCGGTGCTGTACTGGTCCAACCGTGTTGGCAAAAACAATAGCATTTTCTCTATGCCAAAGTTCCGCTCCATGCAGACGGGAACTCCGGCAGTAGCTACGCATTTGCTAGCAAATCCTGAAAATTATCTCTCCCCCATCGGCAGCTTTCTGCGCAAAAGCAGCCTGGACGAGTTGCCCCAGCTGTGGAGCATTCTGAAGGGCGACATGGGCTTTGTCGGGCCGCGGCCTGCGCTGTTCAACCAGCACGATCTGGTGGCCCTGCGCACCGCCCAGGGTGTGCACACCCTGGTGCCAGGGCTGACGGGCTGGGCGCAGATCCACGGGCGCGACGAATTGCCGATTCCGGCCAAGGTAGCACTCGATGCCTACTACCTGCAGCACCGCTCTTTGGGGCTGGATCTGCGGATTCTGGCGCTGACCTTCTTCAAGGTACTGCGCCGCGATGGAATCACCCACTGACGGCGTTTTAGAATCACGGGTTCGGCGCAAACCGCCCCTCCCCTCATTCCAAACGCCCCCATGTCTGAAAACACCCTCCCCCCCGTTCCGGCCCAAGACGAAAACCAGCTGATTCTGGAGCGCCGCGAAAAGCTCAAAGCCATCCGCCAGCAACAGGCCGAGGGCAAGGGTGTCGCGTTCCCCAACGACTTCAAGCCCACCGACCACGCCGCCAGCCTGTTTGAACGCTTCAACGGCCAGTCCACCGAAGAGCTCGCTGCCCAAAACATCACCGCCAAGGTGGCAGGCCGCATGATGCTCAAGCGCGTCATGGGCAAGGCCAGCTTTTGCACCCTGCAAGACGCATCGTTCGGCGACACCGGTGGCCGCATCCAGATCTACATCAAGGGCGAAGACGTGGGCGCGGAGTTGTACGCCAGCTTCAAACACTGGGACCTGGGCGACATCGTGGCGGCAGAGGGCACGGTGTTCAAAACCCGCACCGGCGAACTCTCGCTGCACGCCACCAGCGTGCGCCTGCTCACCAAGAGCCTGCGCCCCATGCCCGACAAGTTCCACGGCATGGCCGACCAGGAAACCAAGTACCGCCAGCGCTACGTCGATCTGATGACCGATGTAGAGGCCCGCCAGCGCTTCATGGCGCGCAGCAAGGCCGTCAGCGCCCTGCGCGACTTCATGGTGGCCCACGACTTCCTGGAAGTCGAAACCCCCATGCTGCACCCCATTCCCGGCGGTGCCAATGCCAAGCCGTTCAAGACGCACCACAACGCGCTGGACCAGGAAATGTTCCTGCGTATCGCGCCCGAGCTGTACCTGAAGCGCCTGATCGTCGGCGGCTTCGAGCGCGTGTTCGAGATCAACCGCAGCTACCGCAACGAAGGCATCTCGGTGCGCCACAACCCCGAGTTCACCATGATGGAGTTCTACGCGGCCTACTGGAACTACCAGGACCTGATGGACTACACCGAAAAGCTGATCCGCGATGCCGCCCAGCGCGCGTGCGGCACGCTGCAGCTCACCTACGCCGACAAGCCGGTCGATCTGGGCCAGCCCTTCGAGCGCCTGACCATCGTCGAAGCCATCCAGAAGTACACCGAAGCCGGTGACAACGTGTTCGATGCGGTGTGGCTGACCAACGCGGTGAAGAAGCTCGGCCTGACCGAGGCCAAGAACAAGCTGGAAGGCCGCACCCTGGCCAGCCTGCAGGTGCTGTATTTTGAAGAAACCGTGGAAGAAAAGCTCTGGCAGCCCACCTTCATCATGGAACACCCCACCGAAATCTCGCCCCTGGCCCGCGCCAACGACGACCGCCCCGAAGTGACCGAGCGCTTCGAGCTCTACATCACCGGCCGCGAATTCGGCAACGGCTTCAGCGAGCTCAACGATGCCGAAGACCAGGCCGCCCGCTTCCAGGCCCAGGTGGACGCCAAAGACAGCGGCGACGACGAAGCCATGCACTACGACGCTGACTTCGTGCGCGCACTGGAATACGGCATGCCCCCCACCGGCGGCTGCGGCATCGGCATCGACCGCCTGATGATGCTGCTGACCAACAGCGCCAGCATCCGCGACGTGATCCTCTTCCCGGCGCTGCGCCGCGAAAGTTGATTCCTCAAGCCAAATAGGCTGCCAGCGCAGACAGCACCTGCGCTGGCAGCTATTTAAATGATAGTTAAAAGGCAGGTACTGCGCACCGTGTGCGACTCGCCCATAATGCCCACTCCACCCTTCGGAGAATCTATGAAACGTTTGACTTTGGCATCCTTGGCTGCAGGTTTGGTTTTTTCGGCGCAGTTTGCCCACGCAGACAACACCGACAGCTGCGACAAGTTCAAGACCAGCTATGACAAAACCTATTGCGTCGCCAAGTTGTTTTTAGAGTCCGATAAAGAGCTCAATAGCGTGTACACCGAGCTGCGCAAACCGCTCAAAGACGATGTCAAAAAGCAGCTGACGGAAACCCAGCGCGACTGGATTAAATTCCGCGATGCGTCTTGTGAACGCGCTGGCTCTATCGACGTGGACTGCAACTACAAGCTCAACCGCGAGCGCGCCGAATATCTGCGCGACCGGGCCCGCGAATGCAAAACCGGCACCTGCAACGATGCCGCCATCGCGAAGAAATCTTGGTAACCCGCGGCTTGCACGCATAGGCGGTAAGACATGTTGCCCCGCTCTGTAAAGGCACTCAGCGCAGTGGCCCTTTGGGGCCTGTGCGCTTTTTTTGCAGTTACCGCACCGAGCCATGCGGCGGACAAGCCAGGCACCACGGACAAACCGTTCATGGTGGTGCTGGACCCTGGCCACACCCCGAAGCAACCCGGTGCTTTGGGCGTTAGAGGCATCTATGAAGTCCGCTACAACGATGCACTGAGCGCCAAACTGGCCAAGGCCTTAGAAGCCACAGGAGTGCAGGTGCTGCTGACGCGCGCCCCCGCAGAAGACATTAGCCTGGACGGCCGTGCCGAACTGGCCAACCAGCGGCAGGCAGCCTTGTTTTTAGCCTTGCACCACGACTCGGCGCAACTGAAATACCTGGTCAAGACCGAAGTCAACGGCAAACCTGCCTACCAAACCCTGCAGCCCATTGCCGGTTATTCCATCTTTGTGTCGCAACGCAATCCCCAGTTTGCGCAAAGTCAGCAGTTTGCCAAGCTACTGGGGCAGGCCATGCTGGCACTCGGTCGCCCGCCCACACTGCACCACGCCGAAGCCATTGCCGGGGAGAACCGCGAACTGCTGGATGCCCACTTGGGCATTTACAGATTTGACGATTTACTGGTGTTACGAAAAACCACCGTACCCGCCGTGCTGCTGGAGGTGGGCGTGATCGTGGACCCGGTGGATGAAAAATACGTGGCCGACGACGCAAAGCAAGATGCCATCGTGCAGGCGATTGTGGCGGCGGTCACAGAATTCAGAAGTGGATTTTGAAACCCTTATTTTTGGCATCCAATCAGCCTCTGGCGCAGGTACTGCCTGCGCAAACAGCTACTAAATCCATAGTATTTCAGGGCACCAGCCACAACGCCTGCATGTAGGCGGGCTGGGTCATCAGGCTGTCCCACTCGGGCGCGGGGGAGGTAGGCAGCAGGGCTTGGCGGCGCACTTCGCTGGCTTCGTCGGGGTGCCACTGGCCTTTGAGTTGGGCCTGCGTCATGCCGTTCAGCAAGGCATCGACCTCAGCCCCGTCACCCAGGCTCTGGTTACACAGCAGCGCCAAGTCGCAACCAGCTTGCAAGGCGGCGATGGTGGCTTCGGTGTAACCTAGTTGCTGGCCGTCGATCTGGCGGGCTGCGGCCATGCTCAGATCGTCGCTGATGATCGCGCCCTGGAAGTCCAGCTTGCCGCGCAAGATGTCCTGCAGCCACTTGGCAGAAAAACCTGCCGGGCGCTTGTCTACCTTGGGGTACATCACGTGGGCGGGCATCACGCTGCTGAGGCTGCCGCCCAACCAGGGGTACGGGGCCGCATCCTCCGCCAAAATGGCTTTCAGGCTGCGCCGGTCCACCGGAATGGCGGTGTGCGAGTCGGCGGTGACGAAGCCGTGACCGGGGAAATGCTTGCCGCAGTTCGCCATGCCCGCCAGCAACAGGCCGTGCATCAGGCTCTTGGCCAGCAAAGCGACCACCCGCGGGTCGCGGTGGAAGGCGCGGTTGCCGATCACACTGCTGTCGCCATAGTCCAGGTCCAGTACCGGGGTGAAGCTGAAGTCAACCCCGCAGGCGCGCAGCTCAGAGGCCAGCACGTAGCCGCAGGCGGTGGCGATGTTGGTGGCCTGCAAGGCATCCGCCATCCACAGCTCGCCCAGCACGTGCATGGGCGGCAGGTGGGTGAAGCCGTCGGTCTTGAAGCGCTGGACCCGGCCACCCTCGTGGTCCACGCAGATCAGCACGTCGGGGCGAGCCTTTTTAATGGCGCGGCACAGAGCGGTAAGTTGCGCCCGGTCTTGCCAGTTGCGGGCAAACAAAATCAGGCCACCGACCAGCGGGTGTTTCAGGCGCTGGCGGTCGACCTTGGTCAGGCTGGTACCTGCGATATCAATGATCAAAGGTGCGTGTTGGGACATAGCAGTACTTTATAAAAAATAAGGCGCTAGCGCTGGTAGTAACTGCGCTAGCAGCTATAAAAACAATAGTAACGCGATTACAGCTTCTCG
>NZ_JBDTEM010000020.1:0-11388 GCF_039922535.1 Rhodoferax sp.
CATAGCGGGCTTCGGTCTCCATCAAGGGCGGGCAGTGAACAGGGAAGAGAGCAGGGCAGAGAGCAGGGCAGAGAGGGATAGGCCGCGGATTTGTAATTGTTCGTAAGCCAGTGCGCCCAATAGGGCCAGAAATAGCACCGCGGCCAGCATCCAGGGCGCGCGGCTGCGGCGGCGGGGTCGTGGCTGTGGGGGCAGGGGCGGCATGGTGTACGCGGGTTTGGCTGCGGCCGGAGCGGGTGCGGGTTGGGGTTTGGGTTTGCGGACGGGTGCCGGCGTAGATGGCATTACGGGTGCCGGTGTCGGTGCTGGTTTCGGGGCTAGCACTGGAACGGGCGCGGGCGCGGGCGCGGGTGCGGGTGCAGGTGCAGGTGCGGGCACCGGGGCTGCAGGCGGCGACACCACGGGTGCAGCTACTGGCTTGGCGAAAGGCATGGCGGCAGGTTTCGCCATGGCTTGCTCCAGCAGGGACATGCGTTGGGAAATGGGCGGGGCAGGGGGCAGGGCGGCGGCACAGTGGGTGCAGACGGTCGCATCACTGGCGTTCTCGGTTTTGCAGGCGGGGCAAAGGATGCTCATGTTTCGACTCGGGTAGATGGGTGCGGACCGGGGTAAGCCCTTTGGCGGCAATGTCACATGATGACAGCAGACACCCCCGATAATCGCGCCCTATGGACATTCTCATGCAACTTCTCGATTTCATTCTGCACCTTGACAAGCACCTGGAGGCCTTTGTGGTCAGCTACGGCCCCTGGGTCTATGCGCTGCTGTTTTTGATCATCTTCGTGGAGACCGGGGTGGTGGTGATGCCGTTTTTGCCCGGTGATTCAATGCTGTTTGTGGTGGGCGCCATGTGCGGCGTGGGGCTGATGTCGTACCCGATTGCCGTGGGCCTGCTGGTAGCGGCGGCCATCCTGGGCAACCAGTGCAACTACGCGATTGGCCGGTTTTTTGGCCCCAAGGTGTTCCAGTGGGAAAACTCGAAACTCTTCAACAAGCAGGCTTTCAACCAAGCCCATGCGTTTTATGAACGCTACGGCGGCGTGACCCTGGTGGCCGCACGCTTCATGCCCTTTGTGCGCACCTTTGCGCCTTTTGTGGCCGGGGTGGCACAAATGAACCGCGCCAAGTTCGCGTTCTTTGACGTGCTGGGCGGCCTGCTGTGGGTGGTGGGCATCGTCACCATTGGTTACTTTTTTGGTAATTTCCCCTGGGTCAAGCAGCATCTGGACAAAATTATCTGGGCCATGATTTTGATTCCGGGTGCCATCATCTTGCTGGGCGCGGTCAAGAGCCGCATATCTCGCAAAGTGCCTGGGGTATAGTGCCTAAATTTTAAGCGGCCTAAGCTTTGTTGATATAAATCAAATACTTAGCTTCCCTATACAAGTGCTTATCGGGGTTATCCACACGTTTATCCAGTGTTGGCAGGGAGAACTTTCCGCTGCTGGCCAACCACTACAATCCCATCCTTCACCGGGGGTGTCTGGACCAAAAAACAGACTGAGAAATACCCCATACCTGATCTGGGTCATGCCAGCGTAGGGAGCGTGATGGGGTCATCAGTGAGGGCCTTTTCATGCGTCCGCCGCTGGCGCATTGAAAGGCACACATGCTGCACCGTCGTACGTTTACCCTGGCCGCCACCGCGCTGGCCGCACTCGTCTCCCTTCCGGCGTTGGCCGAAGACACCCCGCTGCGGGTGCTGGTGCACAGCTCGTTCTCGCTACCCAAACCCCTGCTGGCCCAGTTCGAGGCCGAGTCCGGCGTCAAGCTCAGTCTGATCAAGGCGGGCGATGCGGGCGAGATGCTGAACAAGCTCATCCTCACCCGTGCCCAGCCCATCGCCGACCTGGTGTTTGGCCTGGACAACGCCCTGGTCGCCAAGGCCCAGGCCGCCAAGGTGCTGGAGCCCCTGCAATACAGCCAGGGTTCGGCCACCGCCCAGATCGGCGCGAATGTGGTGCCGGTGGACTATGGCTTCGTCAACCTCAACTTTGACAAGGCCGCCTTCGCCAAAAGTGGCCTGGCGCTGCCCAAAAGCCTGGAAGACTTGACTCTGCCTGCCTACCGCAACCTGTTGGTCGTCCCCAACCCCGCCACCTCCAGCCCGGGCTACGCCTTTTTGCTGGCCACCATTGCAGGCATGGGCGAAGAAAAAGCCTTTGACTGGTGGGCCCGTATGCGCGGCAACGGCGTGAAGGCGGTGAAGGGCTGGACCGAGGCCTACTACACCGAATTCAGCCGCAACGGCGGCAGCCGCCCGCTGGTCGTCAGCTACGCCAGCAGCCCAGCGGCCGAGGTTTTCTACAGCAAGGAAAAAATCACCGAATCGCCCACTGGCAACCTGTTCCTCAAGGGCGGGGTGTTCCGCCAGGTCGAGGGTGTGGCCCTGGTGGCTGGTGGCGGCCAGCGCGAGGCCGCGGGCAAATTCATCCGCTTCATGCGTTCCGGCGGTGTCCAAGAGGCATTGCAAACCAGCATGTGGATGTACCCCATCGAAGCCCATACCCCGCTGGCCGACGTGATGAAGCACGCCGTCGAACCCACCGCTTTTGACAGCCTACCCGCCGAGACGATTGCCGACAAAGGCACGGGCTGGGTGGCGCGCTGGACGCAGGTGGTGTTGAAGTAACCGCCAGGCCCTGTTAGAAATTTATATAAAAACAGCCTCCAGCGCAGGTTCTACCTGCGCGGGCAGCTAGTAAGTTTGTAGCACTATGGTTTCCCGCCGCCCGTGGCTCGCGCTCATCCCCCTGCTCAGCCTGGCCGTACTGCTGGTGGCCCCGGTGCTGCGATTGGCGTGGGAGGCCTGGTGGGGCGACTTGGCGACCTCAACCCCCACATCTCCATGGGCGCTATGGACCGACCCGTATCTGCGCTGGCGGGTGCTGTGGTCGGTGCTGCAAGCGGCTGCTACCTGCATTTCCGCACTGCTGCTGGGCCTGCCGGTGGCCTGGGTGCTGGCGCGCTGGGAGTTTGCGGGCCGTGGCCTAGTGCTGCGCCTGCTGATGCTGCCGTTTGTGGTGCCCACGCTGGTGGCGGCGCTGGGCGTGCTGGCGCTGTTCGGGCCGCGCGGTTTCTTTGCGGGTCTGCAACTGCAAGACACGCCCTGGTTGCTGCTGTACGGCAATTTGTTTTTCAACCTCTGCGTGGTGGTGCGCGCCGGGGTGGACGCGCTGGAGCACGTCAACGCACCGCGCGTGGCCGCCGCACGCACGCTGGGTGCTAGCCCGTGGCGGGCATTTTGGCGGGTGGAATGGCCGGCGATCTTGCCCTGGCTGGCCTCCAGCCTGTGCCTGGTGTTTTTGTACTGCTTTGCCGGGTTTGGCCTGGCGCTGGTGCTGGGCGGTCAGCGTTACGCCACGGTCGAGGTCGAGATCTACACCCTGGTCGCGCATGAACTGCAACTCGCCCCGGCCAGTCTGTTGGCGCTGTGGATGCTGCTGCTGACGGGCGCGGTGGCCTGGGGTTACGCGCTGATCGAAAAGCGCCTGGCCACGCCCACCCGCGTGCAGCCCATCGCCCGCCAGCGCCCCTGCCGCCCGGCGCACTGGCTGGGTGTTGCGGCGGCGTTGGCGGTGCTGGCCTTTTTCTGCGCCGCGCCGCTGGTGGCGATTGTGTGGCGGGCCGCGCATGCGGGCTGGGACACCTGGGCGCTGGTGGCCGACGCAGAAACCCTGGCCGCGCTGTGGAATACCCTGCGCTTTTCGGCCACCGCGCTGTTGCTGGCCACCGTGCTGGGCGTGTTGCACGCGCTGGCCGCGCAAAGCTCGGTGGCGATGCGTGCTGCCGCGTTTTTGCCGTTTGTGGTGTCGCCCATCACCGTGGCCTTTGGCCTGCTGCTGCTGTACCCGCAGTGGACCGCCAGCCTGCCACTGCTGCTGTGTGCCTATGCTGTGCTGGCCTATCCCTTCGTGGCCAAGTCGCTGGCTGCTGCACTCGACAGCGTGCCCGAACACCTGCCCCAGGCCGCCCGCAGCCTGGGGGCCAACCCTTGGCGTGTGTTCTGGCGCGTCACGTTGCCCATGGTGGCACCGGCGTTGCGCCGGGGCATGGCTTTCGCGGCGGCTACCGCGCTGGGTGAATTCGCCGTGACCTTGTTTTTATCCCGCCCTGAATGGGCCACGCTGACCACGCTAATTTACGCGCGCCTGGGGCGCCCCGGCGCGGCCAATGGCGACGCGGCGCTGGTGCTGGCCTGTGTGCTGATGGCGTTGGCGCTGGCCGCGTTTGCGTTGATCGAAGGCCCGCGCCGGGCGGAATCTCCCCATGCTTGAACTTCGAAATATCACCAAACACTACGGCCCGCGCCTGCTGGCTGACGACTTGAGCCTGCAAGTGGCAGAGGGCGAGATCGTCGCGCTGCTTGGCCCCTCGGGGAGCGGCAAAAGCACTTTGCTGAAAATTGCTGCCGGGCTGGAGGCGGCCGAGGCGGGCAGCGTCTGGTTCGACAGCAAAGACATCAGCCGCCAGCCCCCCGAGCGGCGCGGATTTGCGCTGATGTTCCAGGACTTTGCGCTGTTCCCGCACCTGGACGTACGGGACAACGTAGCCTTTGGCTTGGTCGAGCAGCGTGTCGCCAAGGCTCAGGCCCGCCAGCGCGCCGAGGCCTTGTTGGAGCGCTTTGGCCTGTCCAGCCACGCCCGCCACCGCGTGTGGACGCTGTCGGGCGGCGAACAGCAGCGCGTGGCCCTGGCCCGCGCCCTCATCACCGCGCCGCGTGCGCTGCTGCTGGACGAGCCGTTTTCCGCCCTGGATGCCGCGCTGCGCCTGGACCTGCAGGCCGAATTCCGCCAGCGCATCTTCGACGCCGGTATGGCCACGGTGTTGGTAACCCACGACGCAGCCGAAGCCAAGGCCATGGCCACCCGCGGCCTGCGGCTGGTGGCGGGGCGGCTGGAGCAGCTGTGGTGAATGCTACTGAATAAATAGCTGCCAGCGCTCGTGGAATATGCGCTGGAGGCCGATGTGGCTACCAATTCGTGGCACCTGGGCCTGGGTGGCCCATGGTGCGCTGGTGTTTTAGGTTTGCACCAATATGATGCAAAACCGTGTCTTATACCAAACAACAGTCGCTAATGTGCATTTTTTCGTGCACTGGCGCACCCTCGTTGTGCGATACTAGGGTATACCCTAAAAGCAGGGCACGCTTTTATCTCAGGACACTATGGCTATGCAAATTCTCTTTTTATTTTGGTTCTCCGCGCGCAATGCCGCTAACGCACTGGGCCGCCATCTGGACCAGCAAGACCAGCGCGGTGTAGACAACTACCTCGGCAAATCCCAGTCATTCGCCGATCTGGAATCCCGCGAACGCCATTGGCTGCAATCGCAATAGGCTAGGCACACCCCCAGGCTACAGAGCTTCGCTTCTTTCGCCAACCCCCTTGCTGGGGGCAACACCAGCAGCCTGGCAGAGCCAGTTCTGCGGTGTTCTGGAAGGAGAGCGCTGTGACCGTAAACGTGGCGGGTGGTCAGTTTCAATTTTTTAGTTTCAGGCACAGCGCCTACCCCTTTTTTGGAGTTTCACCATGCAAGCACTTTATTTCATCAAATCCCTGTTCGCCGTCGCACAGATCCAGTTTGCCCCCGGCGAACGCGTGAACCTGGTTCGCCGCGGCAGCATTGAGCGCACCGATGGCTACGTGTTGGCGCAGACCGACAAGGGCGTGCTGGTCGAATGGCCACGTGCCGGTTCCAGCCTGGTGAACTCGACGGACCTTACGGTTATCGTCTAAACACGTAAGCAGAAGGACTTAGGTAAGTCCTTGTCCGATTACTGGGTGCCGAAGATACGGTCGCCCGCATCGCCCAAGCCGGGCACGATGTAGCCATGGCTGTTGAGTTGGCGGTCGATGGCGGCGGTATAAATCGCTACATCGGGGTGCGCTGCTTGCAGAGCGGCCACGCCTTCGGGGCAGGTCAGCAGGCACACAAACTTGATCGACTTCGGGTTCAGCTCCTTGAGCCGCTCCACCGCCGCAATGGCCGAGTTGCCAGTGGCCAGCATCGGGTCGACGATGACCACATCGCGTTCATGCATGTCCTTGGGCATCTTGAAGTAGTACTCTACGGCTGTCAGCGTCTTGGGGTCGCGGTACAGGCCCACATGGCCGACACGTGCGCCCGGCACCACGCTAAGCATGCCCTCCAAAATGCCGTTGCCCGCGCGCAGGATGGACACAAACACCAGCTTCTTGCCGTCAATCACCTTGGCGGTCATGGTCTCCAGCGGGGTTTCGATCTCTACGTCTTGCATCGCCATGTCGCGCGTGACCTCGTAGGCCATCAGCGACGACAGTTCGTTGAGCAGGCGGCGGAAGGTGTTGGTGCTGGCATCCTTGCGGCGCATCAAGGTCAGCTTGTGTTGCACCAGCGGGTGGTTGATCAGGTGTACGTTGCTCATTTGCTTGTTCTCAAAGTTAAAACACGGTGCCATCGCTGGTGATGTTCATCGGTGGTGTGCCACCACGCAAGCGCTGGGCCAGTACCCGGCCTGCCGCCCAGGTGCCGCCCTCCAACACGCAGGCCAGGGGCATTTGTGCGGCTGTGAGGCCCAGCTCGGCGCGGACCAGCGGGGCCAGCTCGTCCAGCAGGGCGACGGTGAGGGCCCGCCATTCGACAATGCATTCGTCGCCTGCCGTCTGCGCCTGGGTGGCTAGCGCCGGGTTTTTCAATACCAGCACGCCGCCGTCCAGCAGCAGGCCGCCATTGCGGTACTCGGGCAGGCCGGTCAGCGCGTCCCGCCCGGTGACGGTCACGTCTGCCCATTCCAGCGGCTCCAGCAGCGAATAGGTGAGCCACTGCGACAGCTTGTGGAAGGGCATCCAGCCGGCAGATGCGCCCTCGCCGGGCACGGCGCTGTGCCGCCAGCAGTCGCCCAGAGCGATTTCACCGCCATCGTCAGTTTTAATAGCATTCTGTGCAGGCCAGATGGGCGACAGCGTGCTTAACAGTGCCCCAAGAATGTCGTGCGCCGCCACCGTGGGTTCTTCGGCATTGGTGGGCACCAGGTAGTCGAACAAGCGCCCCGGGCGGCACAGCCCGCCCGCACCGCCAAACACGTCGGGCTGCGCGGCGATGACTTCGCCCAGGCGGCGCAGCAAGGCGGCGCGGCCTTCCAGCCCGACCAGCGGGTTTTCTACGCCGACCTGGAAGGCATCGCCCAATTGGCGCGAGGTCAGGGCCTGCAAACCCAGCGCGTCGGCCTGGCAGGGTTGGGTGGGTTTGCTGGAAAACAGGCCCTTGGTGAAGGCGTTGAAGCTGGCCACACCCAGGCCTTCAGAGCGGCTGAGCTTTTGCCCGGTGCGCGGGTCGGTGTAGCTCCAGTCCGGGCCCGCGCCCGCGTCCAGCAGCACGCTGACGATGGCCAGGTCGATCTGCGCCCGGGCCCGCTTGGCCACCGACACCTTGCCCAGCTCTTCGGTCATCTGGTCGGTGCGGTTCACGCCGCCCGCCTCAAAATGCCGCCAGCGGCTGTGGTACGGGATGTCCAGGCTGGGGTAATTTTTGCGGGTGACTTCGGCCACCAGCTGCGCGGTGGGGGCCAGCGCGGCATCTACCACCGTGAAGTACGCCGACCCGCCTGCACGGGCGCGTGCCAGCAAGCCCTGGGCCCGCGTACGCACCGCTTTTGTAGAGCGTAATAGGGTGCTAGCGCTTATTGCATCTGCACGGGTAGCTATCAAATCCATAGTCATTCAGTCAATCCACGGCCTTTGGCCTTTTTAAGTTCTTCGGCATTGGGTACGGCACCGGGGGTGAAGTAACCCGCCGCCATTTTCGCGTCCATTTCCACCTGCGCATCGGCCGGGATCATGTGGTCGGGAATATTCACCCGCTGCACCACCTCGATACCGGCGCGGGTGATGGCGTCGTATTTCATGTTGCTCATCGACACCAGGCGGTGGATTTTGGTGATACCCAGCCAGTTCAGCACGTCGGGCATGAGTTCCTGGAAGCGCATGTCTTGCACCCCGGCCACGCACTCGGTGCGGTTGAAATACTGGTCGGCGGTGTCGCCACCGACTTGGCGTTTGCGGGCGTTGTAAACCAAAAATTTGGTGACTTCGCCTAAAGCCCGGCCTTCCTTGCGGAAGTAGCTCACCAGGCCCACGCCGCCACGCTGCGCGCCCTGGATGCATTCCTCGATGGCGTGCGTGAGGTAGGGGCGGCAGGTACAGATGTCGGAGCCGAACACGTCCGAGCCGTTGCACTCGTCGTGCACGCGGGCGGTGAGTTCTACCTCGGGATTCGCCAGGTCGCGCGGGTTGCCGAAGATGTAGGCGGTGAGCCCGCCAATGGGCGGCAAAAACACCTCCAGGTCGCTGCGGGTGACCAGTTCGGGGTACATGCCGCCGGTTTCCTCGAACAGCACGCGGCGCAGCTCGGCCTCGGTGCAGTTGAAGCGCTTGGCCACTTCGGGCAGGTACCACACGGGTTCCACCGCCACCTTGGTGACCATGGCCGCGCCGCTGGCGGTGAGGAATTTGCCGTCGGCCTTCAGGCGGCCGGACTGCAGCGCCTCAATCACCTCGGGCAGGATCACATGGGCTTGGGTTACAGCAATGGTGGGGCGGATGTCGTAGCCGGCCGCCAGCTCGGCCGCAAACACATCGGCAATCGTGGCGCCCCAGGGGTCCATGGCGACGATCCGGCCCGGCTCGCTCCACTGCGGGTAGGGGCCGATGATGTCGGTGGGCATGGTGTTGGTCAGGTCGGCTTTGTGCTTGGGCGACAGGCCGCCCGAGGCCACGGCCAGCGCGCGGTAAATGCTGTAGCTGCCGCTGTGCGTGCCGATCACATTGCGGTGGCTGCGCTTGGTGGTGGTGCCGACCACGGGGCCGCGCTCGGCGGCGGTGGCTGCGGCCCAGCGGATCGGTAGTGCGCCGTAGCCGCTGGCATGCGAGGTGAGGCGGATGTGGCTGGTTTGCGCGGGAGCCATGGAGCCAGTGGTGGTAGCGGTATCAGCGGGCATAAGAGTCCTCAAAAGGGGCAACACATTCCGTACATGCTATGCATTTTGCATGCGCAACGGCCTCTTATCAGCGATTCGTTCGGGATTCATTCGGGATTCTTGTGGGACTTGTCAAAGCGGCGCTCGGCCTCGCCCAGGCGGTGTATCAAAACATGCGACACCAGGTTGACCCCAATCCCCGCCAGCACCACCGGCAGCAGATACAAGGCCAGGGACACTTCGGATGCAAAAAAGTGGTCTTCTCGCGGATGCGGTACCACGGTGGCCCAGCTGTTGAGTTTTTGCAGCAGCACTACATCCAGCCCGGCCAGCAGAATCAGCACGATGCCAAACACCAGCACCGCCGGGCGCGAGATGACGCGCCGCACCAACAGGGTGGTGAATACGCCCACCGGCGCCAGGATGGAAAAAGCGATCAGCAGCCAAAAGCCGTATTCCGGCAGGTCGCTGACGGACGAGAAAAAGTTGAGATGCATGGCAAACATATCCAGAGCGGTGAAGGTTGACACGCCGCATTCTGGGTGGCCGCCTTTGGGTGCCGGTGTGGCTGCCGCAAAGCCTTTGTAAAGCGGTCCTAAGCCAACGGCCAGGTCGGCACGCGCAGCAACGGATGGTCTTGCAGTGCGTCGGCGATGAAGTCCACAAAGGCCCGCACTGCCGTGGGCAGATGTTCGCGGTCGCGGAAGCACACAAAATATTCCAGCGGTTCGGGATCGGCACGGGTGCGGGCACGGCCGCTGCCGGGTAGAAACAAGGGCTCGAGTTGCCCGGTGGCGATCAGCGGGTTAGCGATGAAGCTGCCCAGCCGGGTGATGCCGGCACCGGCAATTGCCAGCGCGGCCAGGGTATCGATGTCGTTGCACACGGCGGCCACCTGGATCGCCGGGGCAAACCGCGTGCCGTCGCGCAAAAACGGCCACTGCATCACCCGGCCATCCAGCGGCATGCGAAAAGCCAGGCAGGCGTGTTCGGCCAGGGCTTCGGGGGTGGTCGGGTTGCCATGCTGTTGCAGGTAGGCGGGGGATGCGCAAAACACCATGGGGGCGGTGGCAATACGCCGCGCCACCAAGCCGGGCTCCAGCACTTGGCGGTAGCGTATGCCCACGTCCACGTCTTCTTTGAGGTGGTCCACATTGCGGTCGGTCATCAGCAGCTCCACCTGGACCTGCGGGTAACGCGCCATGAAAGCGGGCACCAGCGGCGCGACTACGTGCCGACCAAAGGCCATGCTGCTCGACACCTTGAGCGGCCCTTGCACTGCACCTTGCAGGGCCGTCACCTCGGAACGTGCCGATGCCAACGCCCCCAAGATGGTGTTGACGCGCGCAAAGTAGGCTTGGCCCGCCGCCGTCAGCGCCTGCGACCGGGTGGTATGCGTCAGCAGGCGGCCTAAAGTTCAGACACTTTCAACCCCAAACGGATCGCACTTTTATGCCACTACCTTCCTCTGCCACCGCCCGAACTTCCTGGAAATTGCCGCGGCCGCTGACACCCTATGTGTTTGCTTTCTACATGGCTGGCATCATGGCGCTGCTGATGTGCGCGGTGATTGTGGCCGCCAACAGCGGCCTGGGCCCCCGCTACCTGGCGCAGGTGCTGGAGGCGTATGCGCTGGCCATGCCGGTGGCCTTTGTCTGCGTGATTTTTGTGCGCCCGCTGGTCGCACGCTTGGTGGCGTGTACCGTGCGGGTTTGATGCGCATTGCTACTTAATAAATAGCTGCCAGCGCAGGCACCACCTGAGCTGGAGGCTGATTTGTTATAAATCTGCCGCAACGGGGATTTAGCGCTTGCCGCCAAAGATGCCGCCCAGCACGCCGCGCAATATCTCTTGCCCGACCTTGGTGCCCATGGTGCGCACGGCGGACTTCATCATGGTCTGGGCCAGGCCGTCGTGCTTGCCGCCGCGTGGGCCGGTAGTGCCAAACAGAATGTCGTTCAAACCGCCCATCACCCCGCCCAGTGCGCTGGTCTCTGCGGCGGGTGGGGCCATGCCGGGCAGGCTGGGTGGGGTGGCGGGTGCCGCTGCGTTGGTGGCAGTGGTTTCGGTACGGCCTTTGAGCTTTTCGTAGGCCGATTCGCGGTCTACCAGCTTTTCGTACACGCCTGCCACCAGCGAATTGCCGATCAGGGCATGGCGCTGCTCTGGCGTGATGGGGCCGAGCTGGCTTCCGGGCGGCAGCACAAACACGCGTTCGGTGATGCTGGGGCGGCCTTTTTCGTCCAGCAGGCTGACCAGCGCTTCGCCCACGGCCAGCTCGGTGATGGCGGCTTCGATGTCCAGCCCGGGCTTTTGCCGCATGGTTTGCGCCGTGGCCTTGACGGCTTTTTGGTCGCGCGGTGTAAATGCGCGTAAGGCATGTTGCACCCGGTTACCCAATTGGGCCAGCACCGAATCCGGGATGTCCAGCG
>NZ_JBDTEM010000021.1:0-2593 GCF_039922535.1 Rhodoferax sp.
TGGACTACGGCAACGAGGCGAATGAAATCCGCGCGCTGAAACGCATCATGGAGCGTGGCTTTGTGTACCGCGGCCTGAAGCCGGTGTACTGGTGCTTCGACTGCGGCAGCTCGCTGGCCGAGTTCGAGATCGAATACGCCGACAAAAAGTCGCAAACCCTGGACGTGGGTTTTGAATGCGCCGAGCCCGAGAAGCTGGCCGCCGCCTTCGGCCTGGACAAACTGGCCCAGCACGCCTATGCCGTGATCTGGACCACCACCGCCTGGACCATCCCCGCCAACCAGGCACTGAACCTGAACCCCGCCCTGACCTACGCCCTGGTACAAACCGAGCGCGGCATCCTGCTGCTGGCCGAAGACCTGGTCGAAAAGTGCATGGAGCGCTTCGCCCTGAACGGCACCGTTCTGGCCACCGCCCTGGGTGAAAAGCTGGCACTGATCAACTTCAAGCACCCGTTCTACGACGTAGACCCCGGCTACCGCCGCCTGAGCCCGATCTTCCTGGCCGACTACGCCACCGCCGACGACGGCACCGGCCTGGTCCACTCCTCGCCCGCCTACGGCGTAGAGGATTTCAACTCCTGCGTGGCCAACGGCATCCAAACCGACGACATCCTCAACCCGGTGCAAGGCAATGGCCGCTACGTGGACGACTTGCCACTGTTCGGCGGGCTGAACATCTGGAAGGCCGCGCCGCTGGTGATCGAAAAACTGCGCGAGCACGACCGCCTGTTTGCCACCGAAACCATCAGCCACAGCTACCCGCACTGCTGGCGCCACAAGACGCCGGTGATCTACCGGGCCGCAGCCCAGTGGTTCATCCGCATGGACGAAGGTGTGGGCGTGTTCACCCAAGACAAAGCCCCGCAAACCCTGCGCAAGCTGGCCCTGGCCGCCATCGAAGAAACCAGCTTCTATCCCGAGAACGGCAAGACCCGCCTGCGCGACATGATCGCGGGCCGCCCCGACTGGTGCATCAGCCGCCAGCGCAACTGGGGCGTGCCCCTGCCCTTCTTCATCCACACCGCCACCGGTGAACTGCACCCGCGCACCATGGAAATCATGGACCAGGCGGCAGCCATGGTGGAAGCCAACGGTGTGGAAGCCTGGAGCAAGGCCACCGCCGAGTCCATCATCGGCGCCGAGGCCGAAAACTACACCAAGGTCAACGACATCCTGGACGTGTGGTTCGACTCCGGCACCACCCACGAACACGTGCTGCGCGCCAGCCACAAAGAGCAATCTGCCTGGCCCGCCGATCTGTACCTGGAAGGCCACGACCAGCACCGCGGCTGGTTCCACAGCTCCCTGCTCACCTCCTGCGCCATGTACGACCACGCGCCGTACAAGGGCCTGCTGACGCACGGCTTCACCGTCGACGGCCGTGGCCGCAAGATGAGCAAGAGCGAAGGCAATGTGATCGCGCCGCAAGAGGTCAGCGACAAAATGGGTGCCGAAATCATCCGCCTGTGGTGCGCATCGACCGACTACTCGGGCGACCTGGGCATCGATGCCAAGATCCTGGCCCGCGTGGTGGACACCTACCGCCGGGTGCGCAACACGCTGAAGTTCCTGATGGCCAACGTCAGCGATTTTGATCCGGCAACCGACACCGTGCCGGAGGGCGAGTTGCTGGAAATCGACCGCTACGCCCTGAGCCGCGCCGCCCAGCTGCAGGCCGACATCCTGGCGCACTACGAGGTGTATGAATTCCACCCCGTGGTCGCCAAGCTGCAGGTGTATTGCTCGGAAGACCTGGGCTCGTTCTATCTCGACGTACTGAAAGACCGGCTCTACACCACCGCACCCAAATCGCTGGCCCGCCGCAGCGCCCAAACCGCGCTCTGGCAGATCACCCACGCCATGCTGCGCTGGATGGCCCCGTTCCTCAGCTTCACCGCTGAAGAAGCCTGGAAAATCTTTGGCACATCGGAAACCATCTTCCTGGAAACCTATGCCGACCTGGGCACGCCGGATGCCGCCTTGCTGGCCAAGTGGAGCCGCATCCGCGAGATCCGCGATGCGGTCAACAAGGACATCGAGGTGCTGCGCGCCGACGGCCAAGTGGGTGCATCGCTGCAAGCCAATGTGGACCTGACCGTGCCCGCCGACGACTTTGCGCTGCTGTCCAGCCTGGGTGCCGACCTGAAATTTGTGTTCATCACTTCTGCTATTAACTTAGTAGCTGGTGACGCACAGCAGATAAGCGCCAAGGCCAGTTTGGACGTGAAATGCGAACGTTGCTGGCATTACACGCCAGACGTGGGCATCGACCCGGCCCACCCCACCCTGTGTGGCCGCTGCGCCAGCAACCTGTATGGAGCCGGTGAAACCCGGGCATTTGCGTAATGGCAACTAAAGGCAAGTCCACTTTTGGAAAATCCAGCGCCAGCATGATCCCCTGGCTGGGTCTGGCGCTCATCATTTTGATAGCCGACCAGTTCGCCAAAACGCTGATCTTGGGCTACTACCACCTGGGCGACAGCACCTACGTCACCAGCTTCTTCAACATCGTGCGGGCCCACAACACCGGCGCGGCGTTCTCGTTCCTGGCGGGCGAAACCGGCTGGCAGCGTTGGTTCTTTACCGGCATT
>NZ_JBDTEM010000022.1:0-38559 GCF_039922535.1 Rhodoferax sp.
GCGGCACCTTGCTGAACGGGCTGTTGGCGCGCGATGTGCAGGCCCAGATGCTGCCACGGGCCGGTATCGTCCACCGATTGGACAAAGACACCAGTGGACTGATGGTGGTGGCCCGCACCCGTGCCACCATGGATGCGCTGGTGGCCTTGATTGCGGCGCGCGAGGTTAGCCGCCAATACCTGGCCTTGGCACACAAGCCCTGGGTGGGTGCTGCGAACCGTACTATCGAGCTGCCGATTGGCCGAGACCCGCGAAACCGTTTGCGCATGGCGGTGGTGGATCTGGCGGTGCAGGGCGGAAAAACTGCTCGTACTGATATCGCTTTGCTGAATAACTTCGACCAGGGTTGCTTTGTGCGCTGTACCCTGCACACCGGTCGCACACACCAGATTCGCGTACACATGGCTTCTGCCGGGCATCCCCTGGTGGGCGACGGCGTATATGGTGGAACATCGACTGCGGGCTTGGTGCGGCAAGCCTTGCATGCGACGCAACTGGCATTCAGGCACCCCATCACCGGTGATGCATTAAAGTTCCATGCATCTTTGCCCGAAGATATGCGCAGTGCGTTGGCTGAATGGGGCCTCAGTTACAATGGGTAAAAGTGTTTTGAAGCTCAGGCAGTAGTTCTGACGCTCGGTGGTTTTTGTGACAACCTGGGTGAAGTATCTGGGGCTGGCTGCAATTTGAACCCAACGCTGTCGATTTTGTGCCGCTCTTAGGCATGTTTTCCCGGAAGATAGATACACCATGAACACGGCAGAGGCCAAACGCGTCCTCGAAGCTGCGCTGATTTGCGCGCAGCAGCCCTTGCCTGTGCGCGATATGCGGGTGCTGTTTGACGATGCTCTGGGAGCGGACACTGTGAAGTCGCTGCTGCTTGAGTTGCAAAACGACTGGGCACAGCGCAGTGTCGAGTTGGTGAACGTTGCCAGTGGTTGGCGTTTCCAAAGCCGACCTGAAATGCGCGAGTACTTAGACCGCTTACACCCAGAAAAACCCCCTCGTTACAGCCGTGCCACGCTGGAGACTTTGGCCATCATTGCCTATCGCCAGCCTGCCACACGGGGGGACATGGAAGAAATCCGGGGTGTCACCATCAGTGCCATGATCATCAAGCAACTGGAGGACAGGGGCTGGATCGAAGTGATTGGCCACCGGGAAACCGTGGGCCGCCCAGCCTTGTTTGCCACTACCCGGCAGTTTCTGGACGATTTAGGTCTGTCTTCGCTAGACCAACTGCCGGTGGCTGATGATCCTGTGCAGCGCGCCGAGTTGCTGGCATCACTCACCCGTACCGAAGAGCCCGCCTTGGTGGAGCTTCCCCCTATTTCCTCTGAGGGTCCCGCCGAGACGGTGGATGCCCCAATAACCGAGCCTTCCCATGAACAACACTCCTGAAGAAACGACACCGCTTGCCCTCCAACCCGTAACGACAGAGGAAGGTAATCGCTTTCTGGATGTGGTGTCTGGCCAGTTTGATGCCGACGAAGACGTGCCTGATCTGGTGCCTGTAAAACGCGTCTTGCTGCCGCAGGCCGAAAGCCCCAAGCTGCACAAAGTGCTGGCCCAGGCCGGTATGGGTTCGCGCCTCGAAATGGAGCAGCTCATTTTGGAAGGCCGTATTTCTGTCAATAACGAACCTGCCCACATCGGCCAGCGCGTGCAGTTTGGAGACTCCGTTAAGGTCAACGGCAAGCCAGTGCGTTTCCGCATAGAACCGCCGCCAGCGCGCGTGATTGCTTACCACAAGCCCGTCGGCGAAGTGGTGACCAATGACGACCCGCAAAACCGGCCTACGGTGTTCCGCCGTTTGCCTAAGCTGTACAACGGCAAGTGGCAGTCGGTGGGTCGGCTGGATTTGAATACCGAAGGCCTTCTGCTGTTTACCAGCTCGGGCGAGTTGGCCAACCAACTGATGCATCCGCGGTTTGGCCTGGAGCGTGAATATGCGGTGCGCGTGCTGGGCGCTTTGAACAAGGAAGAAAAGCAGCGCCTGCTCGATGGTGTCAAGCTGGATGACGGCATGGCCTCGTTCGGCAGCATCGAGGATGGCGGCGGTGAAGGCTCCAACTGCTGGTACCGCGTCACCATCTCCGAAGGCCGTAACCGCGAAGTCCGCCGCATGCTGGAAGCCGTGGGTCATGCCGTGAGCCGACTCATCCGTATCCGTTATGGTGCCATGCTGCTGCCGCGCGGCCTCAAGCGTGGCGGCTGGATGGAGCTGGACGAACGCGACATCCAGGCCCTGGTTAAAGCCGCCAACAAAACACCGGCGGGAGAGTTCGATGAAGTGCCCCGCCAGGCCCGTGCCCCTAGCCGTCGCCCGCCCAACCCCATGGACAAGCGTGCCGCCCCTGACCGTACCCGTGGTGGTCGCAACACCGGTGGGCGCGGCCCCCGCCCATCGGGTGGCAACGCACCCGCGGGACCGAACCCCCTGGTGACCAACCAGATCGGCGGTAAAGGCCGTAACCCCGTGCGCAAAGACCCGACCGGTCAACCGGACCCGATGAAAACCTCTTTGGGTTACATCGGTGCCGACAGTCTTGTGCGACAACGCAAGGAGTCCAACCAGGGCGGGCCACGGCGCGGCGGTGGTAGTGGTGGTGGTAACGGTGGCCGCAGCGGTGGCCGTAACCGCTAAAGGACAAACCAGTCACCGTAATCGCTTACACCACGGCGGCCTATTCGTAAAGAGGACATGCTGCCGGGTTAAACTCGCAGGCTTTGCTTAGTTGGCAAAATTTCAATAAAACCCAATTTCTGAATCTAGGAAAAATTATGGCTATCGAACGCACACTCTCCATCATCAAGCCCGACGCCGTTGCCAAGAACGTGATCGGCCAGATTTACGCCCGTTTTGAAGCCGCTGGCCTGAAGGTTATTGCTGCCCGCATGGCCCACCTGTCGCGCGGTGAAGCCGAAGCTTTCTACGCCGTGCACGCTGCCCGTCCTTTCTTCAAGGACTTGGTCGAGTTCATGATCTCTGGCCCCGTGATGATCCAGGCCCTGGAAGGCGAAAACGCCATCCTGAAGAACCGTGACCTGATGGGCGCGACCGACCCTAAGAAGGCTGACGCTGGCACCATCCGCGCCGACTTCGCCGACAGCATCGATGCCAACGCCGTGCACGGTTCTGACGCTGCTGAAACCGCCAAGGAAGAAATCGCTTTCTTCTTCGCCGGTCTGAATGTTTTTGCTGCTAAGTAATTAGCGTTTTATGCAATGACGGCCAACCTGCTCGACTTTGACCTCGACGGCTTGGCCGCGTTTTGCGAACGGCTGGGTGAAAAGCGCTTTCGCGCCACCCAGTTGTTCCGCTGGATCCACCAACGTGGAGCCACTGATTTTGAGCAGATGAGCGACCTGGCCAAGTCCTTGCGCAACAAGCTGGCCACCAGCGCCCATGTACAGGGTTTGCCGCTCATCAGCCAGCACGCATCGGCCGACGGCACCATCAAGTGGCTCTTCGATGTGGGTGACGGCAATGCCGTCGAGGCGGTTTTCATTCCCGAAAGCGACCGGGGCACGCTGTGTGTATCGTCCCAGGCAGGCTGTGCTGTAGGCTGCCGCTTTTGCTCCACCGGCCACCAAGGCTTCAGCCGCAATCTCACCACCGGTGAAATCGTTGCGCAACTTTGGTTTGCTGAACATTTCCTGCGCAAGCACCTCAACACCTCTGAACGCGTCATCTCCAATGTAGTGATGATGGGCATGGGCGAGCCTCTGCAGAATTACAACGCCCTCGTGCCCGCCCTGAAGGTCATGCTCGATGACCACGGCTACGGCCTGTCGCGCCGTCGGGTCACCGTGTCCACCTCGGGCGTGGTGCCGATGATCGATAGGTTGGGCCTGGATTGCCCTGTCGCCTTGGCCGTGTCGCTGCACGCGCCCAACGATGCCTTGCGCGACAACCTGGTTCCTTTGAATAAAAAGTATCCGTTGGCCGAGTTGCTGGAATCCTGCAACCGCTACCTGGCACATGCGCCGCGCGATTTCATTACTTTTGAATACTGCATGTTGGATGGTGTGAACGACCAACCCGAGCATGCCCATCAGCTGATTGCCCTGGTGCAGCAGTACCGCCAGCCCGGCGTTTGGTGCAAGTTCAATCTGATTCCTTTTAACCCGTTCCCAGCGTCGGGCCTGCTGCGCTCGCCCATGCCCCGGGTGACGGCGTTTGCCAAGATGCTCAGTGATGCAGGCATCATCACCACAGTACGCAAGACACGGGGCGACGACATTGATGCCGCCTGCGGACAGCTCGCAGGGGACGTGAAAGACCGTACCCAGGTGGTCAAACGCATGGCGCAGCAGCGTGTGGTGATGATGGCGCAGGTTCCGCCAGTGGTAGGCACATCCGACAATCACGCTAAAGGGGCTTGAGGCATGCAAAAAACTCTGTGCGTACCAGTGTGGGTTCGGCTGTTGGCGGGTCTTTCCCTGCTGTTTGGCCTCCAGGCCTGCACCACGACAACGACGACCACCAGCGTCTCCAACAGCAGCACGGTGACCACTCCCTCATCCCGAGCTGCCCCGGTTCCGGTGGCCCAGGGCGAAATACTGACCGATTCGGACGAACCCGAGGCCCGCAAGCGCGCCCGTACCCGTATGCAGCTCGCGGTAGCCTACTTCGAGCAAGGCCAGACCACGGTGGCGCTGGACGAGGTGAAGCAGGCCTTGGTGATTGATCCGTCTTTTTCGGATGCCTATAACCTGCGTGGCCTGATTTACATGCGGTTGAACGATATGCCGCTGGTAGAAGATAGTTTTCGCCGCGCCTTGGCTATCAATCCCCGTGACCCGAACACCCTGCACAACTATGGCTGGCTGATGTGCCAGCAGGGCCGGTATCCCGAGTCGATCCAGATGTTTGAGCAGGCGCTGGCCAACCCCACCTACGGGGCCCGTTCCAAGACCTGGATGGCCGAAGGCCTGTGCCAGCAACGCGCGGGCCAGCTACCCGAGGCTGAGCGTAATCTGGCCCGTGCCTACGAGCTGGACGCAGGTAACCCCATCATTGCCTACAACCTGTCCACCTTGTTGTTCCAGCGTGGTGAGTGGTTACGGGCACAGTTCTACATCCGACGTTTAAACAATTCCGAGCTGGCCAATGCCGAGTCCCTGTGGCTGGGTATCAAGGTCGAACGCCGTATGGAAAACCGCGAAGCCATGTTGCAACTGGTAGAGCAATTGAGAAAACGTTTTGGCCAATCCCGTGAGCTGGCCGCATATGACAGAGGGGCATTTGATGAGTGAGCCAGTGGGGCAAGATGGAATTGGATTGAATCCGGTAACAGATACCGCCGTTTCTGCTGTAGAGGCCGGCAATTTGCTGCGCAGTGCACGCGAAGCTACTGGCCTGCACGTAGCCGCCCTGGCCGTGTCGCTGAAAGTGCCTGTCAAGAAGCTGGAAGCCCTGGAGGCGGGGCGTCTCGACCTGCTGCCCGACCTGACGTTCGCGCGGGCACTGGCCGCCAGCGTCTGCCGGACCCTCAAAATTGACCCCAACCCGGTACTGGCGCATTTCCCGGCCACCGGCGTGTCCCGGCTGGGTGCCGAGGCTCCGTCCATCAACACGCCCTACCGTCCCACGGACGCGGGTCCGCGTACCTCCCTTCGCGGGCAAATGCTGAACCCGTCGGTGTTGGCTGTGGCCGCTTTGCTCGTCGCCGCTGTGGCGGTGGTGCTGTGGCCTAAATCTTCCGATGCCCCCAAAGACGAAGCCGCCGTGCTGGCACCCAGTGTCGAGGCGACGGAGACCCCGGCGGTACCCGTACCAATGGTGGTTGCGTCGGAGCCGGTGCCGGTTGAGCCCGTGGCTGTGCCACCGGTGGCGCCTGTTGCGTCTGCAACCCAGGCGGTGGTGCTGACAGCCCAGGCCGAGTCCTGGGTCAAAGTGACCGATGCCAAAGGTGTGGTCGGTGTGAGCCGAACCCTCAACGCCGGTGAAACCGTGGAAGTGACCGGCCCATTCCCCATGGCTGTGGTGGTGGGGCGTGTGGATGCCGTGCAGTTGCAGGTGCGCGGCCAGCCCTATGACATGGCGGCTTTCCCCAAAGACCGTGTCGCCCGTTTCGAGGTGAAGTGATGCCCTCCACATACTCTCCCTTGGACTTTTCCACCCCGATCGATGCCGCAGCACCCCGGGTGCGCAACACTTACCAGGCCCATGTGCGCTGGGGTGCGCGGGATGTGACCGTGGGTGGCGATGCACCGGTACGGGTGCAGTCCATGACCAATACCGATACGGTGGATGCCATCGGCACCGCTATCCAGGTCAAAGAACTGGCGCTGGCAGGGTCCGAGATGGTGCGTATCACCGTCAACACCCCCGAAGCCGCCCAGGCCGTACCGTATATCCGGGAGCAACTCGACCGCATGGGCATCGACGTGCCCCTGGTCGGCGACTTCCATTACAACGGCCACCGCCTGTTGACCGACTTCCCGGCCTGTGCTGAAGCCCTGTCCAAGTACCGCATCAACCCCGGCAACGTGGGCAAGGGCGACAAGCGCGACCGCCAGTTCGGCCAGATGATCGAAGCTGCGGTGCGCTGGAAAAAAGCCGTGCGCATTGGCGTCAACTGGGGCAGCCTGGACCAGGAACTGCTGGCCGGTTTGATGGACGAAAACAGCCGCCGCGTCGTGCCCTGGGATGCCAAGCCGGTGATGTACCAGGCGTTGATCACCTCGGCCATTGAGTCTGCCCGCCTGGCCGAATCCATGGGCTTGCCGCCCGAGCAAATCATTCTGTCGTGCAAGGTCAGCGGTGTACAAGACCTGATTTCGGTTTACCGCGCCCTGGCCCAACGCTGCCGCTACGCCTTGCATCTGGGCCTGACCGAAGCCGGTATGGGCACCAAGGGCACGGTGGCTTCCAGCGTTGCGCTGGCGGTGCTGCTGCAAGAAGGCATTGGCGACACCATCCGAGTCTCGCTCACACCCCAGCCGGGCGAAGCCCGTACCCAAGAAGTGGTCGTGGCTTCTGAGATTCTGCAGTCGCTGGGCCTGCGCAGCTTTGTGCCCAGCGTTACTGCTTGCCCTGGCTGTGGCCGCACCACCAGCACCACCTTCCAGGAGCTGACCAAGCAGATCGACGACTTTTTGCGCGCGCAAATGCCGGTGTGGCGGGAGCAGTACCCCGGTGTCGAGGCCATGAAGGTCGCTGTGATGGGCTGCATCGTCAATGGCCCCGGCGAAAGCAAGCATGCCGACATTGGCATCAGCCTGCCCGGTACCGGCGAAGCGCCTGCTGCGCCGGTCTACATCGACGGTGAGAAGAGCGTCACCCTGCGCGGCGACAAAATCGCCCAGGAATTCCAGGTGATCGTAGAAAACTACATCGCCAAGCGCTTTGGCAGCCCTGCGCTGGCCTAGCCAAAATTTATAAGAAATCGGCCTCTGGCGCAGGTGGTACCTGCGCTGGCAGCTATTAAAAGAATAGTAAACAGGATTTATGGCTGACAAAATCAGTGCCGTCAAAGGCATGAACGACATACTGCCGCCCGACTCTGCGCGTTGGGAGTGGCTGGAAGACAAGGTCCGCACGCAGATGGCGCGCTCGGCCTACCGCATGGTCCGCACGCCCATCGTCGAACCCACCGCCTTGTTTGTGCGCGGTACCGGCGAAACCACTGACATCGTCGAGAAGGAGATGTATTCCTTCGAAGACCGGCTGAATGGCGAGCAGCTCACCCTGCGCCCCGAGAACACCCCCGGTGTGGTGCGCGCCGCCATCCAGCACAACCTGACCTACGACGGTGGCAAGCGCCTGTACTACATGGGCCCCATGTTCCGCCACGAACGGCCCCAGCGCGGCCGCTACCGCCAGTTTTACCAACTGGGTGCCGAGGCCCTGGGCTTTGCCGGTCCCGAGGTGGATGCCGAGCTGATGCTGCTGGCCAATGACGTGCTGGCTGGTCTGGGCCTGCGCAATGTGCGGGTCGAGATGAACAGCCTGGGCGTACCTGCCGAGCGCCAGGCCCACCGCGCCGCGCTGATCACCTACTTCGAGCAGCACCGCGAGCTGCTGGATGCCGACGCCCAGCGCCGCCTGCTGACCAACCCGCTGCGCATCCTGGACACCAAGAACCCCGCCATGCAGGCCATGGTGCAAGACGCGCCGCAACTGCTCAACTACCTGGGCGATGCCTCGCGCAAGCACCTGGATACCGTGCAAAGCCTGCTCACCGCCTGCGGCGTGCAATGGACCATCAACCCGCGCCTGGTGCGCGGGCTGGACTACTACAGCCACACCGTGTTCGAGTTCATCACCGACGAGCTGGGTGCCCAGGGCACGCTGTGTGGAGGAGGGCGCTACGACGGCCTGTTCGAGCTGCTGGGTGGCAAACCTACCCCGGCGGTCGGCTGGGGCATGGGCATCGAGCGCGTGCTGGAACTTATCAAAGAGCAAGGTGCCGAGCTGCCTGCGTTGGTGGCCGATGCCTACGCCGTGCTGCCCGATGCCGCGGCTTTGCCGGTGGCCATGCAAACCCTGCAAACCCTGCGCCGCGCCGGTGTGCAGGTACAGATGCACGCCGGTGCCGCCGAAGGCATGGGCAGTATGAAGTCGCAACTCAAGAAGGCTGACAGCAGCGGAGCCCGTTTCGCGCTGATTTTTGGCGCGGACGAACTGGCGCAAAACCTGGTGCTGGTGAAGTCCTTGCGTGACGGTGCTGGTGCCCAGCGCACCGAGTCCCTCGCCGACGTGGCTGCTTGGGCCGCCACCCTACAATCGAACGCTTGATTTTTAGAAACTTATGGCAAACCACCTCGACCTTGAAGAACAAGAACAGCTTGACGAACTCAAAGCCTTCTGGAACCGCTTCGGCAACCTGATCACCTGGGCGCTCATCGTAGTGCTGGCCGGTTTTGCAGGCTGGAACGGCTACCAATACTGGCAGCGCAGCCAATCCGCCCAGGCCGCCGCCCTGTACGACGAGGTAGACCGCGCCGCCAAGGCCGGTGACACCGCCAAGATCGAGCGGGCTTTCGCCGACATGAAAGATAAGTTCGGCAGCACGACCTTTGCCCAGCAAGCTGGTTTGCTGGCCGCCAAAACCCTGTTTGAAAAAGGCAGTGTGGATGCCAGCAAAGCCGCCTTGACCTGGGTGGCTGGGCAGTCGTCCGAAGACGGCTACCAGCCTGTAGCGCGCCTGCGTCTGGCCAGCGTGCTGCTCGAATCCAAGTCGTATGACGAGGCGATGCAGCAGTTGTCGGGCAGTTTCCCCAAAGAATTCGAGCCGCTGGTCGCTGACCGCAAGGGCGACGTGTTCTCCCTGCAAGGCAAAAAAGCCGAGGCGATTGCGCAATACAAGGCCGCCTATACCGGCCTGGACGAGCGCGACGACTACCGCCGCATCGTCGAAATCAAACTCAACAGCCTGGGCGTGGACCCCCGTCCTGCCGCCCCTGTGGTTAGCGCCGCCAGTCCCGTCACTGTAGAAATCAAAAAATAATGAAAAAAGTGCTTCCAGCGCATATTCTGCGTGCATCAGTAGCTAGTTTTTTGGTAGCGACCTTGGCGGCGTGCTCCAGTACGCCAGACAAGCCTAAACCCGCCGATCTGCCGGCCAACGTGGCCCTGCTGGGTGTGCGCCAAGCCTGGAACGCCAAACTGGGCGATGTCAGCTTTCCGTTGACGACCAGCGTCAGTGGCAACACGGTCGCCGTAGCCAGCAACAACGGGACAGTGTTGGCGCTGGATGGCGCTACCGGGCGTGAACTCTGGCGTGCGTCGGTGGGCTCACCCCTGTCGGCAGGCGTGGGCAGCGACGGCAAAGTCACCGCCGTCGTCACCCGCGAGAACGAGGTCGTCGCGCTGGAGGCTGGCAAAGTGCTGTGGCGCCAACGCCTGGGCGCACAAACCTATACCGCACCGCTGGTCGCCGGTGGCCGTGTGTTCCTGCTGGCGGCAGACCGTTCGGTCGCCGCTTTTGATGGACAGACCGGCCGCAGGCTCTGGAACCAGCAGCGCACGGGCGAGGCCCTGGTGCTGGGCCAGTCCAGCGTCTTGCTGGCGGTGGGCGACACCTTGGTGGCCGGTATGTCTGGCCGCTTGGTGGGCATGAATCCGGCCAATGGCAGCACCCGCTGGGAAGCCGCGATTGCTGCGCCACGGGGCACCAATGAGGTCGAGCGCCTGGTCGATCTGGTCGGCAGCGTCAGCCGCGTCGGCAATGTGGTTTGTGCCCGGGCATTCCAGTCGTCCGTGGGCTGTGTAGATGCTCTTTCGGGCCGCTTGCTGTGGACCAAGCCAGCCGTCGCCTCCGAAGGCGTGGGCGGCAACGATAGCGCCGTTTTCGGCACCGAAAACGACGGCAATGTGCTGGCCTGGAACCGTGCGGATGGCGAGCGTCTGTGGTCGTCAGAGCGTTTGCGCTACCGTACTTTGTCGGCGCCGTTGGCCGTGGGCCGATCGGTGGTGGTCGGTGACGGTACGGGTCTGGTACATTTCCTGTCCCGCGAAGACGGGTCAGCCTTGACCCGTGTGTCCACCGACGGCTCTGCCATCGCGGCCGATCCCGTGCTCGCGGGCAACACGGTTGTCGTGGTAACCCACAACGGCGGTGTTTTTGGCTTCCAGCCTGAATAACTATTTGCGTCAGCCGATCTGCGCCATCCTATGAAACCAGTTTTGGCCTTAGTCGGTCGCCCCAATGTGGGCAAATCCACCCTTTTTAACCGCCTCACCAAAACGCGTGATGCGATTGTGGCGGACTTCGCCGGTCTCACCCGCGACCGCCACTACGGCAATGGCCGCCAGGGTAAGCACGAGTACATCGTCATCGATACCGGTGGCTTTGAGCCCGATGCCGAGAGCGGCATTTACAAAGAGATGGCCAAGCAGACCCGCCAGGCCGTGGCCGAAGCCGATGTGGTAATTTTTGTGGTGGATGCACGGGGCGGTCTGTCGGCCCAAGATTACGACATTGCCAAATACCTGCGCCGCCTGGGCAAGCCCTGCATTTTGACGGCCAACAAGGCCGAGGGCATGACCGAGGGCCACCAACTTATCGAGTTCTATGAGCTGGGTCTGGGCGCGGTGTATCCCATTTCTGCTGCGCACGGGCAGGGCATCCGTGACCTGGTTGATCTGGCGTTGGCGCCCTTGAATCTGGCCGATCCGGACGAAGAGGCCGAGGCCGAAGATATTGGTGTGACCAAGCTGGCCGTGGCAGGTCGTCCGAACGTGGGTAAATCGACCTTGATCAACACCTGGCTCGGCGAAGAGCGCCTGGTGGCCTTCGACATGCCCGGCACCACCCGCGATGCCATCAGCGTGCCCTTCGAGCGCAACGGCCACAAGTTCGAGCTGATCGACACGGCGGGTTTGCGCCGCAAGGGCAAAGTTTTTGAAGCCATCGAGAAGTTCTCGGTGGTCAAGACCTTGCAGGCTATTGAGACTTGCCACGTGGTGCTGTTGCTGATCGATGCCACGCAGGGCGTGACCGACCAGGATGCCCATATTGCGGGCTACATCCTGGAAAGCGGTCGTTCGGTGGTGCTGGCCATCAACAAGTGGGATGCGGTGGATGCGTACCAGCGACAGTTGGTGATGCGCTCTATCGAGACGCGCCTGGCGTTCTTGAAGTTTGCCTCCATGCACTTCATTTCGGCCATTAAGCGCCAAGGCTTGGGTCCGCTGTGGACTTCGATTTTGCAAGCCCACCAGGCGGCCATGTGCAAGATGTCCACCCCGGTGCTGACGCGCCTACTGCTGGAAGCCACGGCTTTCCAAAGCCCGCAGCGCGCCGGCATGTTCCGCCCCAAATTGCGTTATGCCCACCAGGGTGGTATGAATCCGCCGATCATCATCATCCACGGCAACTCGCTGGAACATGTGACCGAGGCGTACAAGCGATTCCTGGAAGGGCGTTTCCGCAAGGCCTTTAATCTGACGGGGACGCCGCTGCGTATCCAGATGAAGTCGGCGGCCAATCCGTATTCCGACAAAGACGACTGATACGCCTTAGTCTCCGTAATTCAATGGGGGCTTCCCTTATTTCAGGGTAAGTGCTGGGAACCCTGTGGTAAGGTCCATCCCTTCTTCAACCTCTTCACAACACGGAGAATATCGTGAGCAATAAAGGGCAGCTTCTTCAAGACCCATTCCTCAATACCTTGCGCCGTGAGCATGTACCTGTGTCGATTTACCTCGTCAACGGCATCAAGCTCCAAGGCCAGATTGAGTCTTTTGACCAGTACGTTGTGCTGTTGCGCAATACCGTGACCCAAATGGTCTACAAGCACGCCATCTCCACCATCGTCCCCGGTCGCGCAGTCAATTTCTCGGCTGCAGACGACACGGCGGTGGCAGAGCCAGCGGCTTAATCTGCGGTTCATCCTCTTGGTGGCCGGGCGCCAGTTTCGGTACCCGGCCCACCATAGCCTCTTTCCTTTACCGACATCCCGATTTGAGTTCTGCTGATACTCCTGATATGCCGCTGGCCGTTTTGGTCGGCGTTGATCTAGGCACTCCCCATTTTGACAAAGAGCTCGAAGAGCTAGGCTTGCTGGCCGACACCGCTGGCATGCGCGTCGTGGCCCGCATCACCTGTAAGCGCCAGGCACCTGATGCGGCCCTGTTCGTGGGCAGCGGCAAGGCCGACGAAATCAAGCTCTTGGCGCAGATGCACGGCGCAACCGAGATTTTGTTCGACCAGAGCCTCAGCCCCGCCCAGCAGCGCAACCTTGAACGCCACTGCGAACTGCCGGTCAACGACCGGACCATGTTGATCCTGACTATCTTCGCCCAACGCGCCCGCAGCCACGAAGGCAAGCTGCAAGTAGAGTTGGCGCGGCTGCAGTACCTGAGCACCCGGCTGGTGCGCCGCTGGTCGCATCTGGAGCGGCAAAGTGGCGGGATCGGCATGCGCGGTGGCCCGGGCGAGAAACAAATCGAGTTGGACCGCCGCATGCTGGGTGAATCCATCAAACGCACCAAAGAGCGGTTGACCAAAGTGGTGAAGCAGCGCAGCACCCAGCGCCGCCAACGCAACCGCCGCGATGCTTTCACCATCTCATTGGTGGGTTACACCAATGCGGGCAAGTCCACGCTGTTCAATGCCTTGGTGAAGGCCCGTGCCTACACCGCCGACCAGTTGTTTGCCACGCTGGACACCACCACCCGCCAGCTCTACCTGGGCGAGGCAGGGCGTTCGGTGTCGCTGTCAGATACGGTAGGTTTTATCCGTGATTTGCCGCACGGGCTGGTAGATGCCTTCCGCGCCACCTTGCAAGAGGCTGCCGATGCCGATCTACTGCTGCACGTGGTCGATGCATCCAACCCGAATTTTCCAGAGCAGATGGCCGAGGTCGCCCTGGTGCTGCGCGAGATCGGCGCGGCCGATGTGCCCCAACTGCTAGTATTTAACAAGCTGGATGCCCTTGATAAAACCCGTTGGCCGCTCCAACTGCAGGACGTGTTTGAAGTGGATGGCCAGCCGGTACCGCGGATATTTTTAAGTGCCCAGAGCGGCGAGGGTTTGCCTGCGCTGCGTCTGAAGCTGGCCGAGCTGGCGGTCGCCAAAATGCCCATCGCCGATGCATCGACCCAATCCCCTGGGTGGAATGAGGATGCTGCCCGATTGGGCACAATAGACGAATGACAACCAAGAGACTTGCGCGAATGAATCTCAATTTACGGGCCTTTAACCTGGCCGCCTTGCCGGGCCGCATCCGGGGCATGTTCAATCTGAACGACCCCCGCTGGGGCCGTGGCGACGACAAGTCGGATGCCGACGGTACACCCAAGCCGGATGAACCCGCCAAAAATACGCCCAACAAAGGCCAGGGCCCTAACCAGGGCCCGCCCGATCTGGACGAACTGTGGCGCGATTTCAACCGTAAGCTGGGTGGCCTGTTCGGCGGAGCCAAGGGCGGTCAGCGTCCGAATGGCAGCAACAACGGTGGTAGCAACGGCGGCTCTGGTGGTGGCTTTCAACCCGACATGAAGAGTGCTGGCATCGGTGTGGGCTTGATCGCCGCCGTGGTGGCATTGATTTGGCTGGGCACGGGCTTCTTCATCGTGCAAGAAGGTCAGCAAGCGGTCATTACCCAGTTTGGCAAGTACAAGTCGACCGTGGGTGCCGGTTTCAATTGGCGTCTGCCATATCCGATCCAGCGCCATGAACTGGTGTTCGTGACGCAGATCCGCTCCGTGGATGTGGGGCGTGACTCCATCATCAAAGCCACCGGCTTACGCGAGTCGGCCATGCTGACTGAAGACGAAAACATCGTCGAAATCAAGTTTGCCGTGCAGTACCGGTTGAGCAATGCCCGCGCTTTCTTGTTTGAAAGCAAGGACCCTACCGGCGCGGTCGTGCAAGCGGCTGAGACCGCCGTGCGCGAAGTGGTGGGCAAGATGAAGATGGACTCGGCCTTGGCCGACGAACGCGACCAGATCGGCCCCCGTGTACGCACCCTGATGCAAACCATTCTGGACCGCTACAACGTGGGCATCGAAGTGGTGGGCATCAATATGCAGCAAAGCGGTGTGCGCCCTCCAGAGCAAGTGCAGGCCGCGTTTGACGATGTGCTCAAGGCCGGGCAAGAGCGTGAGCGTGCCAAAAATGATGCGCAAGCCTATGCCAACGATGTGGTGCCCCGTGCCGTGGGTTCCGCCTCGCGCCTGAAAGAAGAGTCCGAAGCCTACAAGGCCCGCATCGTGGCGCAAGCCGACGGTGATGCCCAGCGCTTCCGCTCGGTACTGACCGAATACCAAAAGGCCCCGCAGGTCACCCGTGACCGCATGTACCTGGACACCATGCAGCAGGTCTACGGCAACGTGACCAAGGTGCTGGTGGATTCGCGCCAGGGTTCCAACCTGCTGTACCTGCCTCTGGACAAGATCATGCAAATGTCGGCTCAGACCGGAGCTGCTGCCACCGCGCCTGTAGATGCCTCTGCCGCCGTGCCGGTCGTGCCTGCTGCACCCGTGTCTTTGTCCAACGATGCCCGTTCGCGTGATATTTCGCGCTCGCGTGACCGCGACGTACGCTAGGAGAATGTTTTGAACAGAATTGGTTTTATTGGATCTTCCTTGCTGGTGGTGTTGGCGCTGCTGAGCTCGATGTTGTTTGTGGTGGACCAGCGCCAGTTTGGTATCGTCTATGCGCTAGGCCAGATCAAGGACGTGATTACCGAGCCAGGCTTGAACTTCAAGCTGCCACCGCCGTTCCAGAACGTCAGCTATCTCGATAAGCGCCTGTTGACGCTGGACAGCACCGATGCCGAACCCGTGCTGACGGCAGAGAAGCAGCGCGTGGTGATCGACTGGTATGTGCGCTGGCGTATCACCGCCCCATCAGACTACATTCGCAATGTAGGTCTGGATGAAAATGCCGGTGCCAACCAGCTCAACCGCGTGGTGCGCAATGCCTTCCAAGAAGAAGTCAACAAGCACACCGTGAAAGACCTGTTGTCGCTCAAGCGCGAAGTCCTGATGGCCGACGTGAAGCGCGAAGTGCTGGAAGCTGTGCAGGGTGCCAAGCCTTGGGGTGTGGACGTGGTGGACGTGCGCATTACCCGCGTGGACTATGTGGAAGCGATTACCGAATCGGTGTACCGCCGCATGGAAGCCGAGCGCAAGCGCGTGGCCAACGAGCTGCGTTCTACCGGTGCGGCCGAAGGCGAAAAAATCCGCGCCGATGCCGACAAGCAACGCGAAGTGACGATTGCCAATGCCTACCGTGATGCGCAAAAAATCAAGGGCGAGGGCGATGCCGAGGCTTCGCGCTTGTACGCTGATTCGTTTGGCAAAGACGCAAGTTTTGCGCAGTTCTACCGCAGCCTGGATGCCTATAAATCCAGCTTCAACAAGAAGAGCGATGTGATGGTGCTCGACCCATCGTCTGACTTCTTCAAGGCCATGCGTGGCAGCGGCAGCACCAGTAATACGGCTGCCGCACCGACCAAGAAGTAATCTTGGAAGACGCAGGCAATAGCCTTTGGGCCGCGCTGGCCCTGGTACTGGTGATAGAAGGGCTGTTGCCGCTTCTGTCGCCGGGCGGTTGGCGGCGCGTGTTCCAGCAGATGTTGGCTTTGCAAGATGGCCAGCTGCGCTTTTTCGGGCTATGCAGTATCGTCGCAGGCCTTTTACTTCTCTGGCTGGTGAGCTGAGGGGTACGTTCGGGCTTGCCCAGTGCATGTGGTCGCGAGACCTCCTCAGCAGGGGGTATACCGGTGGCTTTATCCGGCCGGTTACGTCCTATTTCTGGGTGATCTGGGTCAAAACCTGTCATGGTTTTGAAACCCAGTGTTTCAGCCCGGTAAAATCTCTTTTTTAACAGCCTCCCAAAACTCCATGTCTGCTTGGGTCCTACCGGATCACATTGCCGATGTTCTGCCTTCCGAGGCTCGGCACATCGAAGAACTGCGTCGCGCCTTGCTCGATGCCGCCCGTGGCTATGGCTATGAACTGGTCATGCCGCCCCTGTTGGAGCACCTGGAATCCTTGCTCACGGGTACCGGCGAAGCGCTGGACCTGCAAACTTTCAAACTGGTAGACCAGCTTTCGGGTCGCATGATGGGTTTGCGGGCCGACACTACGCCCCAGGTGGCCCGCATTGATGCCCATTTGCTGAACCGCCAGGGTGTCACGCGCCTGTGCTACTGCGGCCCGGTGGTGCATGCCCGGCCCGACCGCCCGCACGCCACCCGCGAACCGCTGCAGCTGGGGGCCGAAATCTATGGCCATGCCGGGCTGGAAGCCGACCTGGAAATTCTGCAACTGTCGCTGGATTGCCTACAGGCCGCCAATGTGCAAGGCCTGGCTGTGGACATGGGTGATGCCCGCATCGCGCGGGCACTGCTGGCCGATCTGGGGCTGGCGCCCGAGCATTTGGCCCGTGTGCACGCCGCGCTGGCCAACAAAGATGCCACCGAGCTTGCCAACCTGTGCCAGGATTTTCCCAAGGATTCGCGCGATGGCGTGCTGGCCTTGGTGCAACTTTATGGTGATGCCAGTATTTTGCAGACCGCCGCGCGCGTGCTGCCTGCGCTGCCTGCGATCCAGGATGCTCTGCGCGACCTGCAATGGTTGTCGGCACAGCTGGATGGCACGCCGGTCACATTCGATTTGGCCGATCTGCGTGGTTATGCCTACTACAGCGGTGCCCGTTTTGCGATCTACGCGCAAGGGGCCAGCGATGCCTTGGTGCGCGGTGGCCGTTATGACGAAGTGGGCGCGGTGTTTGGCCGCAACCGGCCCGCTGTGGGCTTTAGCCTGGATTTGAAGCAGGTGGTGGGGGCGGTTGGTCCGCGTCCGCTGCGGGCGGCGATCCGTGCACCCTGGGGTCATGCGGCAGATTTGCGCAGCGCGATTGCTGCGTTGCGAGCCCAGGGCGAAACCGTGGTGTGCGTGCTGCCCGGCCACGAGAGTGAAGTTGATGAGTTCCATTGCGACCGCATGCTGACCCCAGCAGCGGGCCAGTGGATCGTGCAAGCTATTTAAGAAATTTCCGAGATGAACATCCAAAACAATTTAGCCGCAGTGACCAAAGGTCGTAACGTCGTCGTAGTGGGCACACAGTGGGGCGACGAAGGCAAAGGCAAGCTGGTCGATTGGCTCACCGAAAGCGCCCAAGGCGTGGTGCGTTTCCAGGGCGGCCACAACGCTGGCCACACGCTGGTCATCAACGGCGTGAAGACGGCTTTGCACCTGATTCCCAGCGGCATCATGCGTGCGGGTGTGAAGTGCTACATCGGCAACGGCGTGGTGCTGTCGGCGGCCAAGTTGTTTGAAGAAATAGAGGGCCTGGAAAAGGCCGGTGTGGAAGTGCGTTCGCGCCTGCGCATTAGCGAAGCCTGCCCGTTGATTTTGCCTTTCCACGCGGCCATCGACATCGCCCGCGAGTGCCTGCGCGAAAAGGGCGGCACCGAGAAGATCGGCACCACCGGCCGCGGCATTGGCCCGGCTTATGAAGACAAAATCGCCCGCCGCGCCCTGCGCGTGCAGGATCTGAAATACCCCGAGCGCTTTGCCAACAAGCTGCGCGAACTGCTGGAGCTGCACAACTTCGTGCTGACCCAGTTCCTGCACGCCCCGGCCATCGACTTTGATACGGTGTATGCCGAATCCATGCGCCACGCCGAGCTGCTCAAGCCCATGATGGCCGATGTGTCGCGTGAATTGAACGATGCCCACGCCGCCGGTGCCAACCTGCTGTTTGAAGGTGCACAGGGCACGCTGCTCGACGTGGACCACGGCACCTACCCGTATGTCACCTCCAGCAACTGCGTAGCCGGTAACGCGGCGGCCGGTTCGGGCGTGGGCCCGGGCATGCTGCACTACATCCTGGGCATCACCAAGGCCTATTGCACCCGCGTGGGTGGCGGCCCGTTCCCCACCGAACTTGCCTGGGAAGAGCCCGGCACCCCCGGCTACCACATGAGCACTATCGGCGCTGAAAAAGGCGTGACCACCGGCCGCAGCCGCCGTTGTGGCTGGTTCGATGCCGCTTTGCTCAAGCGCAGCGCCCAGGTCAACGGCCTGAGTGGCCTGTGCATCACCAAGCTGGACGTGCTGGACGGTATCGACGTGCTGCAACTCTGCACCGGATACATGCTGGACGGTGAGCTGATCGACATCTTGCCCATGGGCGCGGACGACATTGCCCGCTGCGTGCCGGTGTACGAGGCCATCGAGGGCTGGACCGACTCCACGGTGGGTGTGACCGACTACGAGAAGCTGCCGGTCAACGCCAAGCGTTACCTCAGCCGCATTGAGCAGGTGACGGGCGTGCCCATCGCCATGGTGTCCACCAGCCCGGACCGTGACCACACCATCCTGCTGAAGCACCCGTACCAAGCCTAAGCCAAATTTATAAAAAATAGGCGCTCACCGCAATCAGTGCCTATGCGAGTAGCTATAGTTTCAGGAGTAATCCCCATGTTGACAGAAGACGGTAAACACCTGTACGTGAGTTATGACGAGTACCACAACTTGATCGAAAAGCTGGCGCTCAAGGTGCACCAGTCGGGTTGGCAGTTCGACACCATCCTGTGCCTGGCACGTGGCGGTTTGCGTCCCGGCGACGTGCTGTCGCGCATCTTCGACAAGCCTTTGGCCATCATGTCCACCAGCTCCTACCGTGCGGATGCTGGTAAGCAGCAGGGCACGCTGGACATCGCCCGTTTCATCACCACGCCCAAGGGGGAGATTGCGGGCAAAGTGCTGCTGGTGGATGACCTGGCCGATACCGGTCACACCCTGCGTTCGGTGATCCAGCAACTGAAAACCAACTATCCCCCCATCACCGAGCTGCGCAGCGCCGTGGTGTGGACCAAGGCGGTGTCGGTGTTCACCCCCGACTACTCGGTGGAATTCTTGCCCACCAACCCGTGGATCCACCAGCCTTTCGAAGGTTACGATGCCCTGCGCCCCGCGCAATTGATGGAAAAGTGGAAACTCTGATAGATGTTTGACGGAGATGTTGTTTGCCTGATCTGACCACCCAACTCATCCACCATCCGTACCAGCCACCGGCTGATTTTGCGGCCCCGCAGCCGGGCGTGTTCAAAGCTTCCACCGTCATTTTTCCCTCCGTCGCCGCCATGCGCGAACGCGAGTGGAAGGACAAATCGGCCTTTACCTACGGCTTGCACGGCACGCCCACCACTTACCAGCTGGAAGAGCGCCTGTGCACTCTAGAGGGCGGTCTGTACTGCGTGCTGGTGCCCAGTGGGCTGACGGCCATTGCCAACGTGGCGCTGGCCTTGCTCAAGACCGGCGACAGCATGCTGGTGCCCGACAACGTCTACGGCCCCAACAAATCCTTGGCCGATGGGCAATTGGCGCGCTGGGGCATCACCACCCAGGTGTACGACCCCATGGACCCGGCCGATCTGGCGGCCAAAATCACCGACACCACCCGGCTGGTCTGGGTCGAAGCCGCCGGTTCGGTGACGCTGGAGTTCCCCGATCTGCCCGCCCTGGTGCGCATCTGCCAAGACCGGGACGTGGTTTGCGCCCTAGACAATACCTGGGGTGCCGGGCTGGCCTTCAATCCGTTTGATCTGCTGCCCGGTGCCAGCCCGGCGCTGGGCGTGGACATTTCGGCGCATGCCCTGACCAAATATCCCAGCGGCGGCGGTGACGTGCTGATGGGCAGCGTCATCACCCGCAACCCGGCCTTGCACCGCAAAATCCAGCGCACCCACATGCACCTGGGTTTGGGCGTGGGGGCCAACGATGCCGAGCTGGTGCTGCGCTCACTGTCCAGCATGGCTTTGCGCTACCACGCACACGACGTGGCCACCCGCACCTTGGTGCGGTGGTGTACGCAGCAAACCCAGTTTGCGCAGGTGTTGCATCCGTCCTTGCCCGATGCGCCGGGACATGCCCACTGGCTCACGCTGTGCCGCAGTAATGCGGCAGCGGGCTTGTTCAGCGTGGTGCTGGATCCTCGGTTCACGGTGGCGCAGGTCGATGCATTCTGCGATGCCTTACAGCTATTTAAAATTGGCTACAGCTGGGGCGGCCCCATGAGCCTGGTGGTGCCGTACGAGTTGACCAGCATGCGCCAGCAATGGCCCGCAGGCGTGGCGCAAGGCACGCTGGTGCGGTTTGCGGTGGGATTGGAGTCGGTAGCGGATTTGCAGGCCGACTTGGCGCAGGCGCTTCAGCACCTATAAAACTGCCGTAGCGTCCCGGGTGCGGCCCTGCGGGCATACAGGGGATTTGCGTAGTTTCTGACCTGCTTGCAAGCTGTTAAAGTGTCTCTTCATTATTTGAAAGAAGAAGACCTTGGCAACACCTAATTACGGATACGAAAAGCGCCAAAAAGAGCTGGCCAAGAAAAAGAAGAAAGAGGACAAGCTCAAATCCAAAAGCGAACGCAAGCACGATGAGCATGCGCCCGAGGATGGCAGCGCCCCGGTAGACGGCCAGCCGCCGGAAGCACCCACGGAATCCTGATTACTTCAAGAGTTTCTTCAGTTCCGGCCACACGTTGTTCAGCAACGTAGGATGCGCCTCCGCCTTGGGGTGGATGCGGTCCGGCTGGAACAGGTTTGCCGCATTCGGCACATCCGCCACTCCTTTCAGCAGAAACGGCACCAGCGCGGCTTTCTCCCCCTTGGCAACCTTGGCAAACACGCCGCTGAACCGATCGGCGTAGTCGCGACCGTAATTCGGCGGCACCTGCATGCCCACCAGCAGCACCTTGGCCCCGGCTTTTTGGGCCGCCTCGGTCATGCTGCGCAAATTGTCTTCCGTGCCCTGCAAAGGCAGACCGCGCAAGGCGTCGTTGCCGCCCAGTTCAATCACCACCACGCTTGGCTTGACGCTGGTCAGCAGGGCGGGCAGGCGCGCGCGGCCACCGGGGGTGGTATCGCCGCTGATGCTGGCGTTGTGCACCGTGGCAGCTATCTTTTCGTCAGCCAGGCGCTTTTCCAGCAAGGCCACCCAACCGGTGCCACGGGCCAGGCCGTATTCGGCGCTCAGGCTGTCGCCCACTACCAAGATCGAAGGGGTTTGGGCTGCCGATGCCCCTACGGCCAGGGCCAAGGTCGCCGCCGCGATAAAGTGTCTACGTTTCAAAACTCAAAGCCTTTCATGCCAACTCTGTCCACCGGTGCCGTCATTGCGGTAGAACACATCTCCAAATCCGTGACGGATTCCACCGGGTCGCTGGCCATTTTGCGCGATATCGATTTCTCCCTCGCGTCCAGGGAGACTGTGGCCATCGTCGGCGCGTCGGGCTCGGGCAAAAGCACGCTGCTGTCCATCATTGCCGGGCTGGATACGCCCACCCAGGGCACGGTGCGCGTGGCGGGGCAGGATATTTTTGCCTTGTCGGAAGACCAGCGTGCCGCCGTGCGGGCGCAAAAGATGGGCTTTGTGTTCCAGAGTTTCCAGTTGATGGGCAATCTGACCGCGCTGGAAAACGTGATGCTGCCGCTAGAGCTGGCCGCCCGCAAGGACGCCCGCAAAGCCGCCACCGAGATGCTGGAGCGCGTCGGCCTGGGGCAGCGCCTGGGCCACTACCCCAAGCTGCTCAGCGGCGGTGAGCAGCAGCGTGTGGCGCTGGCGCGGGCCTTCGTGGTCCAGCCCGCCGTGCTGCTGGCCGACGAACCCACCGGCAGCCTGGACTTCGCCACCGGTGAAAAGGTCATGGAGCTGATGTTCGAGCTGAACCGCGAGCAAGGTACGACGCTGGTGCTGGTGACGCACGACCGTGCCATCGCCGCCCAGTGCGAGCGCCGCATCACCATCGAAGCAGGCCAAATCGCCCACGCCTGAAATTTATAAAAAATCAGCCTCTGGCGCAGGTGCTACCTGCGCTGGCAGCTATTAAAACGATAGTGTGGCGAAATGGGTGCGCCAGCGTCGATAATCTCCCCATGTCTTCCCCTAAAGTTCTCTTCGGCTTCCATGCCGTGGGCGTGCGCCTGAAAACCGCGCCCAAATCCATCATCGAAATCTACTACGAGCCGACCCGGCGCGACGCGCGCATGCGCCAGTTCCTGGAAAAAGCCAATGAGGCCGGTGCCCGCCTGATCGAAGGCGACAGCATGCGCCTGGCCAAGCTCTGCGGCAGCCACGGCCACCAGGGTGTGGCTGCACGCGTGGAACACATCCCGCAAGTGCATTCGCTCGATGATCTGCTCGATAGTCTGACGGAACCGGCGCTGCTGCTGGTGTTGGATGGCGTGACCGATCCGCATAACCTCGGCGCCTGCCTGCGCGTGGCCGACGGCGCCGGCGCGCACGCGGTGATCGCCCCGAAGGACCACGCCGCCGGCATCAATGCCACCGTGGCCAAGGTCGCCAGCGGCGCCGCCGAGACCGTGCCGTACTTCATGGTGACCAACCTGGCGCGCACGCTGGGCGAGCTCAAAGAACGCAGCATCTGGTGCATAGGCACCAGCGACAACGCGCCCAAAACCCTGTACCAGGTGGACCTGAAAGTCCCGGTGGCGCTTGTGCTGGGCAACGAAGGCGATGGCATGCGCCAACTGACGCGCAAGACCTGCGACGAGCTGGTCGGCATCCCTATGCACGGCGCGGTGGAAAGTCTGAACGTGTCGGTGGCCAGCGGCGTCTGCCTGTACGAAGCCCTGCGCCAGCGTCTTTAAAAGTTCTCCCCGTTCCTTCTGGATAACTTTGGGGATAACTCTGTAATGGGGCGGAATAGAGAGGGTAAACCCTTGATCTATAAGGGTAAACCTTGCATTGCCTTTTATTTAAGCAGTTGACAAGTCTCTCGCGGCCCCTACCACAGTCTGGGTCACAGCTGAAAAGCCACCCACCGCACCAGCCCTTCAACCAACTCCCGGCGCAGGCTGGGCGGTCGGGGTTGGTAGGGCAGGGCGCGGCTTTGTAGCTCTGTGATCCAGTTGGCAAATTGCTGCACCACCGGCCGGTCATAAAAGGCCACCATCAGCTCGTAGTTCAAAAACAGGCTGCGCTCGTCCAGGTTGGCCGAGCCCACCAGCGCCAGATCCTGGTCAATCAGCACGGCTTTGGCGTGCACCATGGTGGGCAGCAGCCAAATGTGGGCTCCGGCGGTGACCAGTTCGCGCAGGGCGGCGTGGCGGGCGATGTCGGCCAGGCGGTGGTTGGACTGCCGGGGCAGCACCAGATCGACTGCCACGCCCCGGCGGGCCGCCAGGGTCAGGGCCATCAGCAGGGTCTGGTCGGGTACAAAGTAGGGCGTGACGGCCAGAATGCGGGTCTGCGCGGTGAAGCAACCCGACACCAGCAGGGTGTAGAAGGTGTCGTCGGCCTGGTCGGGGCCGCTGGGCACCAGCCGCGCGCGCTGGCCCGCAATAGGAGCATCCGGTGCATCCGGTGGGAGGGCGGGCAGGGCGCTGGCGGCTTTACCGGTGGTGGCGAAGATCCAATCCTGATCGAAGCGCTGCTGGGCGTGCTGGGCCACAGCACCTTGCAAGTCAAAACTCAGGTCTATCCAGACCGGCTTTTTCAGTACCGATACGGTGTCGCCCTCAAAATATTCCGCGGCCAGATTGCGGCCACCGCACCACAGCCAGCGGCCGTCGGCCAAGGCCATTTTGCGGTGGTTGCGCAGGTTGGTGCGGCCCCGCAGGGGTGAGCGAAAGGGCGGCACGAACAAGGCCACCTGGATGCCTGCAGCGCCCAGACGTTTCAGGTTCGGGTGGCCGCCCAGATAGAGGCCGATGCCGTCCAACATGAGGCGGATTTTCAGGCCCTGGCGGGCACGCTGCAGCAACTGCGCCGTGATGGCATCGCCCAGCACGTCCCGTCCCAAAATGAAGGTGCAGATATCCAGCGTGTGTTGGGCTTCGGCAATCAGTTTTTGCAGGCTTTGCAGGGCTTCGCGGCCATCCTGGTGGACGGACAGCGACTCGAAGCTGGCGGCAGCGCCCAGACCCAGGGCCGTGGCCAAATGTGCCTGGGCCGTGGCCGGTTGCGGGCTGTTCTGGGCCACCGGTTTGACTGCGCGGCGGGTGCTAGCCAGCTTGCGGTGGCCAAATACCAGGTACAGCGGTAGGGCGATATAGGGCAACAACACCAGCGAAATTGTCCAGGCGATACCGGCAGACGGATGGCGGCGCTGCTTAAGCGTGTGCGAGCCGGTGATGTAGATGCCCAGGCCGAGGACGACCAGCACACTGTGCAGCGTGATCCAGTGGCGGGTGAAGATGTCGTGTAGCACGTGGGGTGTATCGCAGAGGTAAAGAAACGGCAGATGGCCGCAACCCTAGTGTCTACCCGATTGCCATGCGTCCCAAAGAGGATTGAAATGGCTTATGCGGCGATGCAATCCGCGTTGGCCGTAATTAATAATTTCGAAAGGATGCGCCATGAAAATCGAACTTATGCAACCCACTGCCACCATCGTCGCGGCCTTGATCGCCACCGAAGCCGACCGCAACTCCACCGGCCACCGGGTCACCTGCCAGGATTTGTTTGTCGCCACCTACCGCAAGCTGGAAACCGCGATGCTGCAAATCCAGAAGGAAGACGATGCGAAGAGCCAAGCCCAACGCGAAACCCAGCGCGAATACGCCTAAGTGATTTTTAAGCAAAAAGAGCTGCCAGCGCAAGTAGCACCTGCGCTGGCAGCTATTCATACGAGAGCAATTGCTTAGTCGGTCAGCGACGACAGGAACTGCTTGAGTTCCGGCGTTTGCGGGTTGCCAAACAGCTCGCCCGGTGGGCCCATCTCGTGCACCCGGCCCTGGTGCATGAAGATCACCCGGTTGCTCACCTTGCGGGCAAAAGCCATCTCGTGCGTCACCATCAGCAGGGTCATGCCTTCTTGGGCCAGGCCTTCGACCACGCGCAGCACTTCGCCGACCAGTTCCGGGTCGAGAGCCGAGGTGATTTCGTCACACAGCAGTACGGCGGGTTCCATGGCCAGTGCGCGCGCAATCGCCACCCGCTGCTGCTGCCCGCCAGACAGCTGGTCGGGCCAGGCATCAAATTTCTCCGCCAAACCCACGCGGGCCAGCAGCTTTTGGGCCTGGGCTGTACCGGCATCATCGGCCTGCTGCTTGACTAGGCGCGGGGCCAGCATCACGTTTTTGCCCACTGTCAGGTGCGGGAACAGGTTGAAGCCTTGAAAAATCATGCCGACCCGCTGGCGCAGTGCCCGCATGGCCAGCGCGTTGTCGTGCAGCAGCGGCTTGCTGTCTACTGTAAGGCTGCCGCTTTGGAACACTTCCAGCCCGTTGATGCAGCGCAGCAGCGTGCTCTTGCCCGAGCCGCTTTTGCCGATGATGGCGATGACCTCACCGGCCTGCACCTGCAGGTCAATGCCTTTGAGCACCTCGTTGGTGCCAAAGGACTTGCGCAGGCCTTTGATCTCGACGATCGCAGGTGCGGTAATGGTTTTAGCGACGGGCTGCATGCATCTTCCTCTCTAACAATTTGGCGTAGAAACTGACCGGGAAACACAGGATGAAGTACATCAAGGCCACGCAGCTATAGACCACGAAGGGTTTGAATGTGGCGTTGGCGATCATGGTGCCGGCCTTGGTGAGCTCGATAAAGCCGATCACCGAGGCCAGGGCCGTGCCCTTGATGACCTGCACCAAAAAGCCGACGGTGGGTGCGATGGCGATCTTGATGGCCTGGGGCAGCACCACATAGCGCAGCCGCTCGCCAAAGCTCAGTGCCAGGCTTTCCGAGGCCTCCCACTGGCCTTTCGGAATAGAGGCCACGCAACCGCGCCAGATCTCGGTCAGGAAGGCGCTGGTGTACAGCGTCAGCGCGGCCGCCGCCGCCACCCATGCGCTGGTGTTGATGCCGAACAGCGCGATGCCAAAGTACGCCAGAAACAGCTGCATCAGCAGCGGCGTGCCCTGAAACACCTGCACGTAGGCGGCGACAAAAGTCTCGGCCCCGCGTACCTGGCTCAGCCGGGCCACCAGCAGCAGCGCACCGACGATGCCGCCACCGATGAAGGCCATCAGCGACAGGCCTATGGTCCAACGCGCCGCCAGCAACAGGTTGCGAAAAATATCCCAGAGGGCAAAGTCAACCACGGTTATCTCCCATAAACAAAGCGGGGACCCAGCCAGTTCAGCAGCTTGCGCACCGAGATCGACAGCGCCAGGTAGATGCCGGTGGCGATGATGAAGGCCTCAAACGCGCGGAAGTTGCGGCTCTGGATCAGGTTGGCGGCGTAGCTGAGTTCTTCGGTGGAGATCTGCCCACACACCGCCGAGCCCAGCATCACGATGATGATCTGGCTCACCAGCGCCGGCCAGACCTTCTTCAGTGCCGGTGGCAGTACGACCCGGGTGAAGATCTGCAGCTGCGACAGCGCCAGGCTGGAGGCGGCTTCAATCTGCCCTTTGGGCGTGGCATCGATGCCAGCGCGGATGATTTCGGTGGCATAGGCCCCGAGGTTGATCACCATCGCCAGGATCGACGCGACCTCAGGCGATAGTTTGAAACCCATTGCGGGCAGGCCGAAGAAGATAAAGAACAGCTGAACGATGAACGGCGTGTTGCGGACCAGCTCCACATACGCGCCCACCAGCGCTTGCAGCCACAGCGGAGCCCGCGTGTTCTGGCTGCGTACCCAGGCGCAAGTGATGCCTAGCGCTGCGCCGATCACCGTGGCGATCAGGGTTAAGCCCAAAGTCCAGACGATGCCCTTGGCCAGTAGCGGCCACTGCGCCAGTACGGCGTAGAAGTCGAATGTAATGCGCATGGCTCAGCTCCGGTGTGGGGTGGATTTACTCGGGGAGATTGCCCGCAGGGCGGCCTAGCCAGCGCACAGCCATCTTGTCGAGGTCGCCGGATTTTTTGGCTTGGATGATGATCTCGTTCACCTTCAGGCGCAGCTTGTCTTCACCCTTGGCCACACCGATGAAATTGGGCGACTCTTTCAGCAGCAGCTTGTATTCCGCGCCCAGCTGCGGGTTCTTGGCCATCATGTTGCCGGCCACCGAGGCACCTGTAGCAATCACCTGGACCTGGCCGGAAACGAAAGAGGACACGGTGACGTTGTTGTCTTCAAAACGTTTGATGTCGGCCCCGGACGGTGCCAGCTTGGTCAGTTCTTGGTCTTCAATGGCACCGCGGGTAACACCGACCGACTTGCCAGCCAGATCGGCAAAGCTCTTGATAGAGAGGGTTTTGGCAGCGAATACGGCCTGGAAAAAGGGCGAGTAGGCGGCGGTGAAGTCGATCACTGCTTCACGCTCGGGGTTCTTGCCCAGGGTGGAAATCACCAGGTCGGCCTTTTTGGTCTGCAAATAGGCAATACGGTTGGCACCGGTGACGGGGGCCAGCTCCACCGCTACGCCGAGCTTGCTGGCGATGTAGTTGGCCATGTCGATGTCCAGGCCTTGGGGTTTGAGGTCGGTGCCCACAAAGCCGTAGGGCGGGAAATCGGTGGGGATGGCGATGGTGATCTTTTTGGCTTTGAGCACATCGTCCAGCGCGGTCTGGGCGTGGGCACCCAGGCTGGCGAACAGGGCGATGGCGGCGAGGCCGGATTGGAAGTGGCGGCGGGATGTCATAGCAGGGCTCCTAAGTAAGTGGAAGGGTCGTCGGGGGGCGATTCAAGGCCAGCGCCAGGCTTGGACTTGGCTTTTCGGGATCTTGTATGCAAGTCTTGTGCCGCAGATGCTGCTTTGGCCGAGGTGCCTACCGGAGCCAGTGCATCGCGCAACTGGGCCAGTGGGTCAATGCTGACCGGCAGCCGCAGCGCGTGCTGCACCGTGCCGATGTGGGCGGCCATGAGCTGTTCGGCCAGGGCGGTATCGCCCTTTTCCAGTGCGGCGACGATTTGCACGTGGTCTTCGCACGATTGCTCGGCGTTGTGCGACGACTGGTAGAGCATGGCGATCAACGTGGTGCGGGCCGTAAAGTCGCGCAGGGTATCGGCCAAGAGGCTGTTGCCCAGGCATTCGGCCAGGCAGACATGGAAGTCACCCAGCAAGAAGCTGCGCGCGCCCACGTCGCTGCCTTTGATGGCGGCCTGTTCTTCTTTCAGGTGCTGTTTGAGCCGCTTCAGGGCGGGTTTTTCAATCCCTTGCAGGCTGCGGATCAGCCCGGTTTCGATCACGCGGCGGGCTTCAAATGCCTCGCGGGCTTCGTCTTGTGAGGGCTCGATCACATACCAGCCCCGGCGCGCGCTGACGGTCACGATGCCGCGCGCGGCCAGCCGGGTCAGCGCCTCGCGCACGACGGTGCGGCTGCAGTCGAACAGCATGGCCAGCGGCTGCTCGCCCAGGCGGGCCCCGGGGGCGAGTTTTTGCGCCATCACGGCTTCGATGATGCGGGTACTGATGTCGGCGGCGGTGGTCATTGCCACGGATTACGCAGAATCTGTGCCAACTGATATACAAGATACGTGCACCTATTCGGTGTCGATTCCGCGCCCGTACGCCCCTATATGCCTACATTACGCACCCATTCGGGGAGGCCCGTGGTCGGTACCGGGTGAAATACGCAACGGGTATGCACAACCGGGACATCGGCACTAAGATGGATCCATGCAGTTGCAAATCTCTGTCATGGCCTTGGTGTTGTTGATCGCCTTGCTGGTGGGTGGGCTGCTGTATGCCGTGTACCGCAGGCGCATCGGCCACCTGCAACAGCGTCTGGACGCGCTGGCGCAGGCCTCCACCGATGCCATCATTTTTGAAGACCTGGACGGCACCGTGCGCAGCTGGAGCCGGGGGGCCGAGGCCATGTTTGGCTACAGCGCCCAACAGATGCAAGGGCAGACGCTGCAGCGTCTCATCTCTGCCGACCGCCAGTGGGAGGAAGATGCCCTGCTAGAGGCGTTGGGCACGGCCACGCAGACGCTGGATACCGTGCGCCTGCACCAAAATGGCAGCCTGGTGCCCGTGTCCATGGCCCTGGTGAGCCTGGTGGATGCCCAGGGGCAGCGTACCGGCGTGGTGCGGGTGGTGCGCGACACCACGCGCCAGCAGGTGTCGGCCGAGCTGATCCAGTCCATGGCCTTCAACGATACCCTGACCGGCCTGCCCAACTGGCGGCTGCTGCGCGACCGGATTTGGCGGGCCCAACTCAACAGCGGTCGGCAGCGCTCGTACTTTGCAGTGCTGTATGTGGATTTGGATAGTTTCAAAGCCGTCAATTCCGCCTATGGCCGTACGGTGGGTGACCAGGTGCTGGTCGAGGTGTCGGTGCGGCTGATGGCCGCCATCCGGCAAAACGACACCGTGGCCCGGGTGCGCGGCGATGAATTCGTGGTGCTGCTGGAAGATCTGGGCGGCAAGGAGCCCTCTGCCGCCCACCACGTGAACACGGTGGCCGACAAAATCTGGGACATGCTGGAGCGCGATTACCTGGTGGGCGTACAGCATGTGCGCTGCACTGCCAGCATTGGCATCCAGCTGCGGCTGGGCGGCAACGGCAGCGTGGACCAGATCATCCAGGCCGCCGATGCCGCCATGGAACAGGTCAAGCTGGGCCGCCAATCGGTCGCCCGAGGCGTGTTCGGCGGCGTACGCTAGCCGCGCTGCACTTTTCCTGGCTGTGCGGTCGATACCGGTACCACGCCCGTGGCATGGCGCTGGTTGTTGCACACATCGTGGCTGATGGCCAGATTTTCCAGGTGGCTGTTGCCGCCCTCGCTCAGCGGCTGGATGTGTTCCAGCGTGGCCGCGTCGGGCAGCACGTGTTGGCCGCAGACCCAGCAAGGTACTTGGCCGTGCAATTGTCGGGCCACGGTTTTGTAAATCTTGTCACGTGTCAGGCCAAGGCGACTCATAAAAATCTCTGGGGTTTATTTGCTATTTATTGTATAGCTGCCTGCGCAGGTGCAATATGCGCTGGAGGCCGATTTTTCTTAAATTTATCCGCCCAGCAAGCGCTGCGCCAGGTCGGCGGTGGTGGAGGCCTGGTACTTGCGCATCAGCCCGGCCCGGTAAATCTCTACCGTGCGGTGGCTGATGCCCAGCAGCTTGGCGATTTCTTTCGAGGTCAGGCCGGTCATCAGGTGCGCGGCCACCTCGCGTTCCCGCGGTGTCAGGGTGGCCTGCACCGGGCGGCGCGATGACAGGTCTTCAAAGCTCCAGACCCCAGCGGCGTGGGGCGCGTTGCGGTCAAAGGCCCGGCCCACCACATGGCACCAAAAGGCCTCGCCTTTGAAGCGCCCGCCCACGCGCTGCATGATGCGGTCGTCGGCATAGTGGCCTTTGGCATCCATGGCTAGCGCGATGCGTGCGCCGGTGCGCTCAAACTCCACGGCGGTGGGGTAGAGCACCTGGAAGGACTGGCCGATAAGCTGGTCGCGGTCGGCCCCAAACATCTCGCACAGGTGCTGGTTGCAGTCCACAATGGCGCGGTTGCGCGACACCACCAGGCCCACCGGTGCCAGCGCAAAGGCACGCGCGTAATCCACCCCGGTTGCCACTGCCATCAGATAAACCCTTTACGAAAAACTACGTAATTGAATAGGTAGTATCGTTCTGCTTGATCTTTTAACCGGAGAACTGTGTGAACAAAATTTTCCCCTCTGCCGCCGAGGCGCTCGAAGGCGTAGTGCAAGACGGCCAACTCATGGCCGTAGGCGGTTTCGGCCTGTGCGGCATCCCTGAAGCGCTGATCGACGCACTGCGCGATTCCGGCGTGAAGGATTTGACCGTGATCTCCAACAACGCCGGTGTCGACGGCTTTGGCCTGGGCAAGTTGCTGGAGACGCGGCAGATCAAGAAAATGATCTCCAGCTACGTCGGCGAAAACAAGGAGTTCGAGCGCCAGTACCTGGCCGGTGAGTTGCAACTCGAATTCACCCCCCAGGGCACGCTGGCCGAGAAGTTGCGCGCCGGTGGGGCGGGCATCCCGGCCTTTTTCACCAAGACCGGTGTGGGTACCCTGGTGGCCGAGGGCAAGGAACTGCGCGAATTCGACGGTGAAACCTATGTGATGGAGCGCTCTTTGGTGCCCGAGGTGTCGCTGGTGAAGGCCTTCCGCGCCGACAAGTCCGGCAACCTGCAGTTCCGCCTGACGGCCCGCAACTTCAACCCCGCTGTGGCCATGGCGGGCAAGATCTGCATCGTGGAAGTGGAGGAGGTCGTGGAAACCGGCAGCATGGTGCCCGACCAGGTGCACCTGCCCGGCATTTACGTGCACCGCATCGTGCTCAACGCCACGCCCGAAAAACGGATTGAAAAACGCACCTTGTCGGCCTCCACCGCCGTCGATCCGATTGCCGCCAAGGTGGAAGCCCAGGCGGTGATTGCCCATGCCGCTGCCGTCAGCACCGAAGAGCTGGCCACGCCGAAGGTGGATGTACCGGCCGTGTCCCAAACCAACCCCGTACAAGGAGCCTGATATGGCCTGGAACCAAGACCAAATGGCGGCCCGCGCGGCCCTGGAGCTGGAAGACGGCTTTTATGTGAACCTCGGCATCGGCATCCCGACGCTGGTGGCCAACCACGTGCCCGCCCACAAAGAGGTGTGGCTGCAAAGCGAGAACGGCATGCTGGGCATTGGCCCATTCCCCACCGAAGACCAGGTCGATGCCGACTTGATCAACGCGGGCAAGCAAACCGTGACCACGCTGCCCGGCTCATCCATCTTTGGCAGCCACGAGAGCTTTGCCATGATCCGTGGCGGCAAGGTCAATCTGAGCATCTTGGGTGCCATGCAGGTCAGCGAAAAGGGTGACCTGGCCAACTGGATGATCCCCGGCAAGATGGTCAAGGGCATGGGCGGCGCGATGGACCTGGTGGCAGGCGTGAAGCGCGTCATCGTGCTGATGGAGCACGTGGCCAAGAAGCGCGATGGCACCACCGATTTGAAAATTCTGCCGAACTGCACCCTGCCACTGACCGGCGTGGGTGTGGTAGACCGCATCATCACCGACTTGGCCGTGATGGACGTGACCCCCGCAGGCCTGAAAGTGGTGGAAATGGCTCCTGGCGTGACGCTGGAAGACCTGCAGGCCCAAACCGGCGTAAAGCTGATTTAAGGCATTCAATCGCCCCCTAGCGCAGGTAGTACCTGCGCGAAGCGCTATGCTTTTTGAAGAAGAAGCATGGCGCTTATTCTTTGGGCGCAATGCGGCACACGCCGCCCAGGCACTGCACGCCCATCACCGGTGCTTTGGGCGGGGCGGCTTCCATGGCCTTGCTTTGCGCGATGCGTACCGTACAGTTGCCCGGCACGGTGGCGCAGAGGGCCTCATCGTCCACCCCCAGGCGCTTTTGGGTGCTGCGGTACTTCTTCAAAAATTCAACCGCCGCTTGCTCGGCACCGGCTTGGCTCACCCGCACATAGGCCATCGCGCCCGCAAAGGCAAAGTACTCCGCACCCAGGCGTTTGTAGGAACCCGGCTTTTCTGGCGCCACCAGGTCGCGCACGCACTGGCTGTAGGCATTGGTATCGCGGTAAATTGTTTTGTAGCAAGCGGTTTTCGCCTGCTGGGCACCGTCCACCACGGTTTGGCGCTCTTTATCTGTCAGGGTGTGGGCCCACAGGGTGTGGCAGGGCAGGGCCGAGAGCAGGGCGCACAGGGCGTACAGGAGCAGATTTTTACGGGGCATGGTGGCAAGTATGGCGGTCGCAAAAAAGCCCTCTTGGGGTCAAGAGGGCTTGGGGTACCAGGCGGTGCAGCTTAGTTGAGCCGGGTAATCCGTGCAGCGGGCGGGCTCACGGGCGAGTGGGCTCCCATGTAGGCAATGAAGGCATCCAGGTCCAGCACCTTGGTGTCCAGGATGTTGCTGCCCTGGGTGGCCATCACCGTGAAGTTGTCGCCACCCGTACCGGTGCCCAGAAAGCTATTGGTTGCAATCTTGTAGGTTTTGGCTGGGTCAATGGCCACACCGTTGAGCTTGAGCGTGCCTGCCACGATGCGGTTGCCCTGGCCTGAGGCGGCACCGGCTGGCCGGTTGTTGTCGTAGGTGTAGGTGAGGCCCAGCGACGGCAGCAGCAAACGGCCCACAGCGCCGGTAAACGGGTTGGTTTTGGCGGTGTTGTTAGGCGGCTCCCATTGCTGCTCCAGCAAGCGCACGATTTGCGCGCCGGTCAGGTTCAGCGTGACGAGGGTGTTGCCAAAGGGTTCGATGGTGGCCAGGTCGCTGAAGGTCACGGTGCCGGTGCCGGAATAGACCAGATCGGCGCGCACGCTGCCGGGGTTCACCAGCGCGAAGTCTGCGCCGCCGGGCACACCGGCCAAATACGTGTCGGCCATCAGGTCACCCATGGCACCTTCGGTGGTTTCGTCACGGGTCGTGCTGCCGGGTACGAAAGCGCGGCTGATGCTGGCGGTGATGCTGCCCACGGCCTGCGAACCGGCAATTTTGGAGATGGCGACGTACTTGGCCACCAGCGCGTCGATGGCCGTGTCACGGGCCACCGTGGTGAACCCGGTGGGGATCACCGTGTTGTTCGAGGTGGCTACCGTGTAGCTGCCTGCGGCGCGGATCACCGGCACCGTGTTGGCCGCCGAGGCCACCATGCCCTTGCTGGGCTGCAAGGTCAGGTCGATTTCGCTCACGGCACCGCCGTAGAAGCCGGTGGAGGTCAGCAAGATCTTTTTACCGGCGGCTTTGGCGTCGTAGTTGCACACATATTCTTGGTGGGTGTGGCCGCTGACCACCACGTCCACGTTGCTGCTCAGTTTGTCCATGATGGACGTGATGTCGCCGGTCAGGTCGGGGCAGGTCTTGTCGTTGACCGTGGTGGCCATGGTTTGGCCACCCTGGTGGATCAGCACCACCACGGCGGTGATGCCGTTGGCCTTGAGCTGGGCCGCGTACTGGTTGATGGTGGCCGATTCTTCGTCAAACCGCAGCCCGGCCACGCCGGTGGAACCCACCAAGGCCGATGTGCCTTGCAGCGTCAGGCCGATAAAGCCCACGCTCACCGTGCCAAAACGCTTGATGTAGGTGGCCGCCAAAACCGGCTTGCCCGTGGCGGTGTCCACCACGTTGGCCGTCAGGTACTTGAACTTGGCTCCGGGGAACTTGCCGTCGATCAGGCAGGTGTCTTTGCCCACCACGCCCACGGTGCCCGATGCCGGGTAGCAGCCGCCGTTTTGCTGGCGCTTGAGTTCGGCGATGCCATGGTCAAACTCGTGGTTGCCCACCGATGTCACTTCCAGCCCGATCTGGTTCAGCACGTCGATGCTGGCTTCGTCGTGGGTGATGCTGGAGGCAAACGGCGATGCGCCCACCATGTCACCGGCGCCCACTAGGATGTTGTTGGGGTTCTTGGCCTTCAGGTTCTTCACCAAGGTGGCCAGGTAGGCGGCACCGCCCACTGCCACCCGCTGGCCCGCACCGCCATTGGGCAACACCACCGAACCGCCATTGGTTTCGGACGTGGGTTCGATGTTGCCGTGGAAGTCGTTCAACGCAATCAGCTTCACGTTGACCGGTGTAACGGCTACGGTGTCCAGCAGTTTGTCGTAGTCGTTGCCCGTTTGGGTGCTGGTTTTGGCGATGAGGCTGCCCTCGACCAGGCTGGTCAGGGTGCTGGGCACCACCAGCCCATTGGCCGCCAGAGAAGTAAACACGGCATCCTGTGCCGCTTTGATGCTGGCGGCGCTCAGGGTGGCACTGCCGCTGGCGCTGTAGCTGTCAAAAAATGCCGCCGTATCGGCTGACAACTGGCCCATCAACTGCTCGGTTAACGGGGTGACGTTGGCTACCGCAGTCAGCGTGCTGCTGTTGGCCACCGAATGCAGTTTGCGGGTGCCGTCCGAGACTTCGATGGCGCACGGAAAAGCCCCGTTGGCCACAAACAGCGCATAGCTGCCGTTGGCCGATGTCTTGCCCGATGCCGTGCCGGTGGTGCATTTGGCGGCCACGCTGGCGTTGGCCATAGCCGCACCGGTAGCGGCCACGCCCTGGATGTTGACACCGCTCTCGCCGTCGCCAGCACAGCCTGCCAACAGCAGGGCACTGAGTGCCATGCCACCCCAGATGGCCCATGCCGCGTGGCGCGTTTTTAAAGAGGGGGAGGGGTGCAGAGTTTTCAACACGGTGGCCTTGTGGGTAGAGTGACTGCGCTAGCCTACCGAGGTCGCATGAACTTTACGTGACAGACATGGAATGTGCAGGTTCATTACGCCGTCGCAAGTAGGCTGCTAAGGTGCCAGCCGCAGCAGTTTCCCACTGTCGGTCAGCAGCAAAATGGACCCGTCCTGGGCCTGCGCCACGTCGCGAAAACGTTCCTTCCGGTCGGTGAGCAGCGCTTCGCGGGTCAGCACGGCGTTGGGGCTCACGGTCATGCGCCACAAGGCCTGGCCCGCCAATGAGCCCGAGAACAAGTTTCCCTTCCACTGCGGAATCAGATTGCCGGTGTAAAACAGCAAGCCCGCCGGAGCCACCGACGTGGGCACCCAGTAGGTCAGCGGCTCCACATAGGTGGGCGCATGCACCCCACCCCCTATGCGGCAGGCATCGCCCACCGGGTCGCCGTAGTTGCAGCCATAGCTTTTGACTGGCCAGCCGTAGTTGGCCCCGGCGCGGGCGATATTGATCTCGTCCCCGCCTTGCGGGCCGTGTTCGCTGACCCACAGTTCGCCGGTATCGGGGTGCAGCGCCGCACCCTGGGGGTTACGGTGCCCCAGGCTCCAGATGCCGGGCCGGGCGGTGTTGCCCAGCGCCGGGTTGTCGGCGGGGATGCTGCCGTCGCGAGCGATCCGCACCACCTTGCCCAGGGTTTGCGCCAGGTCTTGGGCCGGGCTGAACTTTTGCCGCTCGCCCAGGGTGATGAACAGGGACTTGTCGCGCGCAAACACCAGCCGTGAGCCGAAGTGGCCCGTGCCCGTGGTTTTGGGCTGCTGGCGAAACAGCACGGCCACGTCCAGCAGCGCGTTGCCCACCAGCCGCCCACGGGCTACCGCCGTGCCGACCAACCCGGCCTCGGCACCGCTGCCGGGCTCGGAATAGGCCCAATACACCCACGGTGCAGTGGCAAAGTCGGGGTCTAGCGCCAGACCCAGCAAGCCGCCTTGGCCGCTGTCGTTTACCGACAAGATGCCGCTGATGGGCGTGGTGTTGGCCCCGTTGGCACTGACCCGCAGCAGGCTGCCGCTTTTTTGGGTGATGAGCAATTCGCCTGAAGGCAACACCGCCATGCTCCAGGGGCTGGAGAGGCTGCTGTTCAGCGTGGTGACGGTGGGCGTGACCGTGGGTGTGGCTGCCGTGGCCGTACTGCTGCCACCGCCACAGGCGCTGGTGCCAAGCCCGATGGCGGCTGCCAATAGCCAAAACAGACCATACTGTATGCGGGAGGAAACGGGGGTGTTGGGCACGGTGCGGACTCCTGAAGGAGGCACCGCACACGCTGGAGACGGAGATTGGCGCGGGGCCAAGGGTACTAGAACTAGACTTGAAACTGGAGCGGGTGATGAGAATCGAACTCACGTATCGAGCTTGGGAAGCTAGCGTTCTGCCATTGAACTACACCCGCTTAACGCTGCATTAAGTGGCTGGATTATAGGAGCCCCGCGCAGTGGGCTGGCGGGTTGTAGTCGGTCCGCTGAAAATTTAAGCCAAACAGGCCGTTGGAGCAACAGCCACCTGCGCGGGAAGCTCTTATTTGCATAGCATTCGACAGCCTCGCCTTGCGCCGAAGTTGGCTGCACCCGGCTGGTAAAATCTTGGCCTTTGCCCAAGCTTTGGGCTACCCGCCCTGCATTTCCCTAGCGCCACGGCCCCGGCTGGCGTAACGATTTTCTAAGAGATTCCACGCTTATGAGCACCCCCACTTTCACCGTTGCCGACATCCGCAAGACTTTCCTGGACTTCTTTGCCTCCAAGGGCCACACCGTGGTGGCCAGCAGCTCGCTGGTGCCGGGCAACGACCCCACGCTGATGTTTACCAACTCCGGCATGGTGCAGTTCAAGGACGTGTTTCTGGGCACCGACAAGCGTTCTTACTCGCGCGCCGTCTCGGTACAGGCCTGCCTGCGCGCCGGTGGCAAGCACAACGACCTGGAAAACGTGGGCTACACCGCGCGCCACCACACCTTCTTTGAAATGCTGGGCAACTGGAGCTTTGGCGACTACTTCAAGCGCGAGTCGCTGCACTGGGCCTGGGAGCTGCTGACCCAGGTGTACAAGCTACCCGCCGACCGCCTGCTGGCCACGGTGTATGAAGAAGACGACGAAGCCTATGACATCTGGACCAAGGAAATCGGTCTGCCCCCCGAGCGCGTGATCCGCATCGGCGACAACAAGGGCGGCCGCTACAAGTCCGACAACTTCTGGATGATGGCCGACACCGGCCCGTGCGGCCCGTGCAGCGAAATCTTCTATGACCACGGCGACCACATTCCCGGCGGCCCACCGGGGTCGCCCGACGCCGATGGCGACCGCTACATCGAGATCTGGAACAACGTGTTCATGCAGTTCGACATGCAGCCCGATGGCTCGGTCCGACCGTTGCCCGCACCCTGTGTGGACACCGGCATGGGCCTGGAGCGGCTGGCCGCCATCTTGCAGCACAAACACAGCAACTACGAAATCGACCTGTTCGAGAAGCTGATCCAGGCCGCGTCGCGCGAAACCGGCGAAAAGGACCTGGAGAGCAAGTCGCTGCGCGTGATCGCCGACCACATCCGGGCCACCGCATTCCTGGTCAGCGACGGCGTGGTGCCTGGCAACGAGGGCCGCGGCTACGTGCAGCGTCGCATCATCCGGCGCGCCATCCGCCACGGCTACAAGCTGGGCAAGAAGACACCGTTCTTCCACAAGCTGGTGGCCGATCTGGTGGCGCTGATGGGTGATGCCTACCCGCGCCTGCGTGCGGATGCCAAACGCATCACCGAGGTGCTGAAGGCCGAGGAAGAGCGCTTCTTCGAGACGCTTGAAAACGGCATGGAGATTCTGGATGCGGCCCTCGCCGGCGGTCAACAAGTCCTGCCGGGCGAGGTGGCTTTCAAGCTGCACGACACGTTTGGCTTTCCGCTCGACCTGTCGGCCGATGTCTGCCGCGAACGCGGCGTGACGGTAGACGAGGCCGGCTTCAACGCTGCCATGGAAAAGCAGAAGGCGGCCGGACGCGCGGCCGGCAAGTTTCGTATGGACAAGGCGCTGGAATACACCGGCGCCGGCCACGCTTTTACGGGTTATGAACTGCTGGAAGAGACCGCCCGCGTGGTGGCGCTTTACAAGGAC
>NZ_JBDTEM010000023.1:0-9920 GCF_039922535.1 Rhodoferax sp.
CAGTGATGAGTACAGTGGTACGAATAGACATGGTGAATCCTAGGTTGGCAGCTTGCCAATGTGCGCCCAGATGCTGCTGCTGTCTGTGCGGCGGCACACATACCGGTGAAATACCACATTTTTGATAGCTTCCAGCGCAGGTGCTGTGTGCGCTGGAGTCGTATTTTTTATAAATTTCATCCCAAAAAACCAAGCTAGCCATAGCCGCTTCCACCATCGCCTGGCGGGCTTTTTGGGCATGCAGGCTGCTACAGTGATCCATGCATTTTTCGCCTTCTCTCTTTAAGAACTGCAATGGGTATTAAACGTCTGGCGCAGGATTTGGGTCTGTCTATTGCGACAGTTTCCAGAGCGTTGAACAACCACCCTGAAGTCAGCGCGCAGACCCGCCAGCGGGTGCAGGATGCCGCCCAGGCCCGGGCCTATGCACCCAACCAGTCGGGCCGCAGCCTGCGTAAGGGGCGGCACAACACCATCGGCTTGATGCTGCCGCCCAAAAGCAGCAACGAAAACTACACCTGGTCGCTGTTTTTGACGCTGGCCGAAGGCATCCAGAGCCGTATTGCCCCCGCCGATCTGGAGCTGGTGCTGTTCCAAAACCGAGACGATGCCGACGAGATGGCGCGGCTCAAACGGGTAGTCGAGCGCCGTTTGGTAGACGGATTGATCCTGGCCGGCACCCGCCGCAAAGACGAACGACTGGATTACGTGGCCGCCCAGGGATTTCCGTTCGTGGCGCTGGGCCGCAGCAGCTCGGGCGGTGAGCATGCCTGGGTGGACCTGGACTTTGAGGTCGGCGTGGCCCAGGTGGTGGGCAACCTGGTGGCGCGCGGCCACCAGCGCATCGCGCTGTGCACCCCGCAAGACGATGCCATGCAAGGCCATTTGATGCGCAAGGGCTACCGCAGCGCCATGCGCCGCCACGGCCTGGTAGTGGACAACGCGCTGATTGGCCGCGAGGAACTGTCCGAGCGCGGTGGCTACCTGGAGGTGCGCCGCTTGCGTGCCCTGGAGAGCCCACCCAGCGCCGTCATTTTCCAAAGTGATTGCATGGCCATCGGGGCCTATGGCAGTCTGCACGAACTGGGTTTGCAGCCGGGCCCCGACATGGCGATTTTTGGCGGCGTGCTGACCGGCGAGCTGGCCCGGTACATGCACCCTTCCCTAAGCGGGTTTTCGGTGGACTTGCGGCCCCTAGGCACGCGCCTGGCCGATGCTTTGCTGGCGCGCATGGCGGCGCAGGATGCGGGCGTGCCTGCCACCGCCTTTCAGCAGCTGTGGCCGCTGAATATTCTGCAAGGCAAAAGCGACATCTAGTCGGATTCCCCAGGCCGCTGCCGCCTCCATTCACAGGGTTTCCACCGAGCACGGATAGACGCATCTCCGCAAATAATCCATTTCCGTAAACGTTTCCGGAAACGAAGTTGCGGCACTAAAAATTTATCAGCAAGCATATGGAGACAACACCATGAACCGACGATTTACCCTGCGCTGGGCCAGTGCCGCAGCGGCATTGATCAGCTTGGGTTTGGGCGCCGCCCAGGCCGAGACGCTCAAAATCTGGAGCTTTGGCGAGCAAGACAACTACACCGAGACCATGGTGAAAGAGTTCCAGGCCAAGAACCCCGATTTGACGATTGAAGTGCGCCGGGTGGCGTTCTCCGATGTGAACGACGAGGCGCTGCGCGCCATCCGCTCTGGCACCGGCCCGGACATCATGCCCATCGACAACCCGAACGTGGCTTTCTTCGCCGCCAAAAAGGCCTTGCTGGACCTGGACGACATGGTCAAGCAGTCCAAGGTGATCCATGCCGACAAGATTTTCCCCGGCCCCCGGCTCAACTCCACCTGGGGTGGCAAGCTGGTCGGCATTCCGCGCGGTGCCAACACGATTGCGCTGTACATCAACGACGACATGTTCCGCGAAGCCGGGCTGGACCCGGAGAAGCCACCGCGCTCGTGGGCCGAGCTGCATGCGGCTGCCACTAAGCTGAACAACCCTGCCAAAAACATCTTTGGCCTGGCGTTTTCGGCGCGTGGCAACGAAGAGGGGACTTTCCAGTTCCTGCCGTACATCCAGAGTGCCGGTGCCGACTGGAACAAGCTGGACAGCCCCGGTGCCATCCGCGCGGTGGAGTTCTGGCAAAAGCTGCTGGACGAAAAGCTGGCCTCCCGCGACACGCTGAACCGTGGCCAGTCGGATTCCACCGCCACCTTCATCAACGGCAACGCCGCCATGGTGGTGTCCGGCCCGTGGGAGGTCCCCGGTATCGACAAGAGCGCCAAGTTTAAATGGCGTGTGGCCCTGCTGCCGGGTGAAAAGGCCGACGGCGTGCACACCTCGGCCCTGGGCGAGCAGAGCTACGTGATTCCCAAGAATGCCGCCAACCCCAAAGCCGCCTTTCGCTTCATGGAATACGTGATCTCGCAGCAAGGCCGCAACTGGAACGACTTTGGTATCCTGCCCGCCACCTCGGATGCGGTGGCCAAAGACCCGAAATGGCCGCAGGCCTACCAGGCGTTCTCCGAGCAGATGAAGTACGCCCGCCCCCGCGGCCCCAACCCCGAGTGGCCGCAAATCTCCAAAGCCATCTCGGGTGCCATGCAGCAGGTGCTGACCCACCAGGCGGATGCCAGGACGGCCATGGCGGCGGCTGCGGCACAGGTACAGCGCGTCACCAAAAACTAAGAACTGAAGTAAGACACCCACGGCTGCGGCTGTGGGTTCCTTGATATCTGTCTGGCTCCCCATGAACCCTAAACGCTCTTTTGGCAGCTTTGAGAACTGGCTGCTGGTGCTCGGCCTGTGCTATTTGCTGGTATTTGCCGGCCTGCCGCTGCTGTACAACCTAGTGATGTCGTTCCAGGAAGTGGACACCATGGCACCGGGCAACTGGTGGGCGCGGCCCTGGGTGGGGTTTGCCAATTACATCGACGTGCTGCAGCGCCCCGAAGCCCGCGGCGTGTGGGTGAACACGGGGATTTTCATCGTCTTGTCGCTGGTGTTCCAGGTGGGGCTGGGCTTTGGGCTGGCCCTGCTGTTCCAGGAGGCGTTTTTGGGCGCTACCGTGATGCGTGGCCTGTTTTTGGCGGGCTGGATCATGCCGGGCCTGGTGGCGGGGGTGATCTGGAAGCTGATGTTTGCAGGCGACTTTGGTGTGCTCAACCACGTGCTGCTGACGCTGGGGCTGGCCAAGGAATCGATTTACTGGCTGTCCGATGCCCGCTACGCGCTGTACGCGGTGGTGATCGCCAACGTATGGCTGGGCGTGCCGTTCAATATGTTGCTGCTGTCGGCCGGGCTGGCGCAGATTCCCAAGGATTTGTACGAGGCCGCCGAGCTGGACGGCGCGGGCACCTGGCAGCGCTTCTACACCATCACCTTGCCGATGATGCAGTCCACCCTGGGCGCGGTGATCGCACTGGGCGTGATCATGACCATCCAGCAGTTTGACCTGGTCGCCGCCCTGACCCAGGGCGGCCCGGCCAACGCTTCGCAAGTGGCGCAGTACTGGTCCTGGCAGCTGTCGTTCCAGACCTTTGAGATCGCACCGGGTAGCGCGGTGGCTTCGCTGATGCTGGTGGCCGTAGTTGCTACGGCGGTGGTCTATGTGCGGGCCACCCGCCATGAGCGGTGGGTGTAAGCATGCGGCGTAAGTTCCTCTTCTGCCTGGCACTGGGCCTGACTGCGCTGTATTTGTTCCCGCTGTATTGGATGTTCATCACTGCATTCAAAAGCAACCCCGAGCTGTTTCGCCTGCCCCCCACCTTTTGGCCAGAGAGTGCGCAGTCCAACATCGGCCGCGTGTTCCACGACTATTCCATGGGCCGCAACCTGTGGAATTCGCTGGTGATTGCCGGCGGCGTGACCACGGCGACGGTGCTGCTGGGCACGGGCGCCGCCTACGCCCTGGCCCAGGCGCGCAGCCGCTGGATCGAGGTGGCGCTGTTCGCCATTCTGGTGCTGCAGGCGCTGCCTCCGGCGCTGATGGTGACACCGATTTTTGCGGCCTTCCAGGAGCTGGGTTTGCTGGGCTTTCCGCGCCTGTCGGTGGTGCTGGCGCAGATCAGCAAGACGCTGCCGTTCTACATGGTGCTGATGCGTTCGGCCTTTGTGCAGGTGCCGCGCGAGCTGCGCGAGGCGGCGCTGGTAGACGGCGCTACGCCGCGCCAGGCCTTCATCCACGTGGTGCTGCCGCTGGTACGCAACAGCGTGCTGGTCACCGGTATTTTGGTTTTCTTGCAGACCCTGGGCGAATACGTGTTCTCGCGCTCGCTGATCTTGGACGACAAGTTCACCACCACCACCGTGGCGCTGGCGGCTTTTGTGGGCGATACCAAGACCGATTGGGTCGGCATCATGACCTACGCCGCCATCTACACCACCCCGATCCTGATCGCCTTCATGTTGTTGCAGCGGCGCATCGTCAGCGGCCTGACGGCTGGCGCACTCAAATAAGCATTTCTCCATGAACACCATCGAAATCAAGGGCCTGGACAAGTCCTACGGCACCACCCCGATCTTGCGCGGCATCGACCTCAACATCCGCCAGGGCAGCTTTGTGGCCCTGGTGGGGCCGTCGGGCTGTGGCAAATCCACCTTGCTGCGCACCATTGCCGGGCTGGAAAGCATCACCGCGGGCACGCTCAGTATCGACGGCAAAGTGGTCAATGACACCCCGCCGCGCGACCGCGACGTGGCCATGGTGTTCCAGTCGTATGCGCTGTACCCGCACATGGACGTGGCCCGCAACATGAGTTATTCGCTACGGCTCAAAAAGGCGGCGGCCTCGGTGATCGACAGCGCGCTGGAAGGTGTGGCCAACACCCTGGGCCTGAAGCCGCTGCTGCAGCGCATGCCCCGCGAACTGTCGGGCGGCCAGCGCCAGCGCGTCGCCATGGGCCGCGCCATCGTGCGCCAGCCCAAGGTGTTCTTGTTTGACGAACCCCTGTCTAACCTCGATGCCGCCTTGCGGGTCCACATGCGCAGCGAGATCCGCAAGCTGCACCAGCGGCTGAAAGCCACCTCGGTCTACGTCACCCACGACCAGATCGAGGCCATGACCATGGCCGACCAGGTGGTGGTGATGCGCGCCGGGCACATCGAGCAAGTGGGCACGCCGCTGGAACTGTATGACACGCCGAACAACCGTTTCGTGGGCGGATTCATTGGCTCACCCGCTATGAATTTTGTACCCGGCGTGGTGGCGAATGACGGGCAAGCAGTGGCCATCACCGGCACCGACTGCCTGCTGCCGCTGGACCGGGCGCGTCCGTCCAGCCGACCTGTGTGGGTGGGTTTGCGCCCCGAGCATTTGACGATCCAGCAGGGCAGCCGCCTGCTGGGCCGGGTGGATACGGTGGAGTCCACCGGAAGTATGACCTTTATCACCTTCGAGCTGGCCGGAGCCCTGGTCACGCTGGCCCAGACCGGCCGCGTCAGCCTGGCCGTAGGCGACCAGGTGCCACTGGGCATCGCCCCCGCGCAGACCCATATTTTTGACCACACCACCGAAGCTGCCCTTTAACCATTTTTAACCCACCATGAAGATTAACGACGGTAACTGGCTCATCCGCAAGGGCCTGCAAGTGATGCAACCGGTGCACGTGCACTCGGTGCAGCAGCAGGGCAATGCACTGCTGATTTACGCTGCGCCCAAAGACGTGTCGCAACGCGCCCACCAGCTGGATGTGGGGTTGTTCACCGTGCGCCTGTATGCGCCGCGCCCCGGCATCATCGGCGTGCGCATGGAGCACTTTCAGGGGGGCGGCTCGGCCAACCCGGCTTTCACGCTGTACGCCGATGCGGGCAGCGTGGCCCAGGTAGCGATGGACGCAGACACTGCCACGCTGACCAGCGGCACGCTGTCGGTCACCATTCCGCGCAGCGGCCCCTGGGCACTGGACTTCTTGCACGGCAGCCAGCGCATCACCGGCAGCGGCCTGCGCAGCGGCGGCCAGGCGCTGGAAGAGGCCAGCGGCAAAACCCACATGTTCGAGCGGCTGGACCTGGGCGTGGGCGAAAACATCTACGGCCTGGGCGAGCGCTTCACCCCGTTTGTACGCAACGGCCAGGTGGTGGACATCTGGAACCAGGACGGTGGCACCAGCTCCGAGCAGTCGTACAAAAACATCCCGTTCTATCTGAGCTCGCGCGGTTACGGCGTGTTCGTCAACACCCCGCGCCTGGTGTCGTTCGAGGTAGCGTCGGAAAAGGTGGCCAAGGTGCAGTTCAGCAGCGAAGGCGAGGCGCTGGAGTACTTCGTCATCGACGGCCCCGAACCCAAAGACGTGCTGGACCGCTACACCCAGCTCACCGGCCGCCCGGCACTGCCGCCGCAGTGGTCGTTCGGCCTGTGGCTCACCACCTCGTTCACCACCGACTACAACGAGGAGACGGTCAACCACTTCATCGACGGCATGGCCGAGCGCGGCCTGCCGCTGCACGTGTTCCATTTCGACTGCTTCTGGATGAAGGCCTTCCACTGGTGCGACTTTGAATGGGACCGCGAAAGCTTCCCCGACCCGGTAGGCATGCTGGCCCGGCTGAAGGCGCGCGGCCTGAAGATCTGCCTCTGGATCAACCCCTACATCGCCCAGCCGTCGCCGCTGTTCAAAGAAGGCATGGACAAGGGCTACCTGCTGCGCCGCCCCGACGGCAGCGTCTGGCAGTGGGACCGCTGGCAACCCGGCCAGGCGCTGGTGGACTTCACCAACCCCGCCGCCTGCGACTGGTACGCCGGTCACCTGCGCCGCCTGATCGACATGGGCGTGGACTGCTTCAAGACCGACTTTGGCGAGCGCGTGCCCACCGACGTGGTCTACCACGACGGCTCCGACCCGCAAGGCATGCACAACTACTACGCCTTTGCCTACAACGCACTGGTTTATCGTGTGCTGCAAGACAAGTTGGGCGAGACCGAGGCCGTGCTGTTCGCCCGCGCCGCCACCGTGGGCGGCCAGCAGTTCCCGGTGCACTGGGGTGGTGACTGCAATTCCAACTACGAATCCATGGCCGAGAGCCTGCGCGGTGGCCTGTCGCTGGGCCTGTCCGGCTTTGGCTTCTGGAGCCACGACATCGGTGGCTTCGAAAACACCGCCCCGGCCGACGTGTACAAGCGCTGGTGCGCCTTCGGCCTGCTGTCCAGCCACAGCCGCCTGCACGGCAGCAAGTCCTACCGCGTGCCATGGCTGTTTGACGACGAGGCGGTGGACGTGCTGCGCCATTTCACGCAGTGGAAATGCCGCCTCATGCCCTACCTGTGGGATGCCGCCGTGCAGGCCCGCGACCACGGCACGCCCGTCATGCGCCCGCTGCTGCTGGAGTTTGCCGACGACCTGACGACCCACACCCTGGACCGCCAGTACATGTTAGGCAGTCAGTTGCTGGTGGCCCCGGTATTGCGCAGCGACTCCGAGGTCGATGTGTACCTGCCCGCAGGCCGCTGGACGCATCTGTTCACCGGCGAAGTGGTGGAGGGTGGCCGTTGGCGGCACGAGCAGCACAGCATGCTCAGCCTGCCGCTGTACGTGCGCCCTGGCAGCCTGTTGGCGCTGGGTGCGCGCGACGACCGGCCCGACTACGACTATTGCGATGGTCTGGAGCTGCATTTGTTCGAGCTGGCCGACGGTACCGCCACCCGCGTGCGCGTGCCCGATGCGCAAGGCAATGCTGCTTTGACCATGCAGATACAGTGCGACGGCCCGTGTTTGCGTGTCTACTGGCAAGGCCCTGCTGCCGTACTGGTGCTGCGCGGCTTGCATGCGCTGCAGCAGGCGCTGGCCGGTGTGCGGGTAGAGGCCAGCGCGCAAGGCCTGCGGGTGCATCTGCCCGAAGGCGTGCAGACGTTGGACCTGCAACTGGCACAGGGCTAGTTGCTATTTAATAAATAGCTGCTTGCGCAGGTGCTACCTGCGCTGGAGGCCTATTTTTTATAAATTTCTTGGCCGTGTACCAGCGCGCCCAGCGTCGCCATCGCCGCTTCCATGCGCGCATCCCAGAGGTGGCCGTAGTTCAAGCGGATGCAATGGCGCAAAGCTTGCCGGGCCGAGAACATCGGCCCCGGCGCGATGCTGATGCCCTGGGTCAGCGCCTGCTGGTGCAGCGCCAGGGTGTCGAAGCCTTCTGCAAACGCCACCCACACAAAGTAGCCGCCGCCGGGCTGCGACACCTGCACGTCGGCCGGGAAGTAGCGGGCGATGGCCGTCACCAGGCTGGCGTGTTGCGACTCCAGCACATGGCGCAGGCGGCGCAGGTGCTTGTCGTAGCCGCCGTGCTGCAGGTAATCGGCCAGGGCCGCCTGGGCGGGCAGGCTGGCACCCAGCGTGGTCATCAGCTTGAGTTGCGCAATCCGCGGGCCGAAGCGGCCGGGCGCCACCCAGCCGACGCGGTAGCCGGGGGCCAGGGTTTTGCTGAACGAGCTGCAGTGCATTACCAGGCCTTGCCGGTCAAACGCCTTGGCGGGCAGCGGGGCCTGGCTGCCGAAGTACAGCTCGCCGTACACATCGTCCTCGATCAGCGGGATTTGGCGGCTGGCTAGCAGGGCCACCAGCCGCTGTTTGCCCGCCATCGACAGACTGGCCCCGGTCGGGTTCTGGAAGCTGGTCATCAGCCAGCAGGCCTTCACCGGGTGGTGTTTCAGGGCTTGCTCCAACGCGTCCAGGTCTAGCCCGTGCTGCGGGTGCACGGGGATTTCCAGTGCGCGCATTTTCAGCCGCTCCAGCGTTTGCAGGCTGGCGTAGAAGCCGGGCGATTCCACGGCCACCAGGTCGCCGGGCTGGGCCACGGCAGCCAGGCACAGGTTCAGCGCTTCGAGCGCGCCGCTGGTCACCACCAGCTCGTCGGGCGGCTGGGCCATGCCCATGGCCAGGTAGCGCAGCGCAATCTGCTGGCGCAGCCCGGCATGGCCCTGGGGCAGGTGCTGCACCGATTCCCAGGGTTGGCTGCGGCGCATGCTGCGGCCCAGTGACTGGGCCAGGCGCTGCAGCGGAAACAGCGCGGGGGATGGAAAAGCCGAGCCCAGCGGCGCAATGTCGCGTTGCTGCGCCGCGTCCAGCACGGCAAACACCAGGCCGCTGATATCCACCTTAGCCGCCACCTGCGCGGGCGGGGCGGCTGTGCGTGCCATGGGGGCGGGCAGGGTGACGGCCCCGGTCACAAAGTAGCCCGAGCGTTCGCGTGCCCGCACTAAGCCCTTTTCTTCCAGTCGGTAATAGGCCTGGAAGGCGGTGGACGGGCTGATACCGTGCTGCGCCGTGAGTGTGCGGATGGACGGCATGCGGCTGCCCGGCGCGCGCTGGCCGGAGCGGATGTCGACGGCCAGCAGGTCGGCCAGTTGCTCGTAACGTTTCATCTGAGCTGTAGATTTTTACATTTTTAGCATCTGGTATGGTTTTTTAAATGCCCACTGCTGCTGTTCCAAGCTGTGGGGCTGGAGCATGATTCCCCATCGTGAAAATACTCCTGTCTCTTTTATTTCTACTCGTGGCCACGGCCAGCCATGCCGCGCCAGCGCCGTTTGAAGACACGATCGCCCAGCGCACCCAGGCCTGTACCGCCTGCCACGGTAAAGAGGGGCGGGCCGCCAGCGACGGCTATTACCCGCGCATTGCGGGCAAACCGGCGGGCTACCTCTACCACCAGTTGCTCAATTTCCGCGACGGCCGCCGCCACTACGGGCTGATGGTGCAAATGGTCGATCCGCTCAGCGACGCGTATCTGATGGAGATCGCGCAGTATTTTTCGCAGCTGGACCTGCCGTACCCCGCACCCCAGCCTAGCAAGGTGACGGCTGAGGTGCTGCGCCGGGGCCAGATGCTGGTGCAGCAAGGCGATGCCACGCGGCAGATTCCCGCCTGTGTGCAATGCCACGGTGCCGCGCTCACCGGCGTGGCCCCGAACATTCCCGGCCTGCTGGGCC
>NZ_JBDTEM010000024.1:0-33668 GCF_039922535.1 Rhodoferax sp.
CCGGGCTGTGAGGTTCCGTCTCCCGAAAAAACTCTGCCACAGCCCGTAACTGCGCCAATGCCTGGGTACGGTTTTGAATGGGGCCCGGGCGCGTTACCACCGGGACTGCAACGGCGGTAATCGATGCAGCGGGCTCCGCTGCTTCTTTCGCTTCTAGCGCAGCATTGGCGGGTTTGATACCAATGTCTTCTGAAAAACGCGCAATGCTGCGTATGACCTGGTTCAATGCACCCTTGGCAGATGAAAATCCTGGACCATCGACACCCAATCGCGCATCCACTGATTTTTCCATTTGCAGCAACGCCTCCAAGCAATAGTGTGAATCTACCAGCAAGTTTTCATAAAAAGCGCGTGAACTTTTGCGCCGGGCAAGCTCCAGTGTGGCCAGCTTGACGCCTTCAGGAGGCGTACCACCTTCGGCAAGAATTTTTTCAGTCTGCGCCGCACGGGTGCGGGCAGATTCAAAGTCAGCGAAAGAAAACGACGTGCCCTTACCCTCAGTAATGGGTATTTCCCGCACCAGATGCACCGAACGTGCAAGCAGCCAGCTCAGGTTGCCGATACGCACCTCTTGGTCGCCGTCTTCAGCCTGAGGGTGCAAGTGCTCCCAAAATTGGTCACATAAACCGGCGATGAGGTTGTATCCATCACCCAAACCACGGAATCGTCCGATTTTCGCCTTTGCCTCTGCCTGCCAAACCGCAAGACGCAAGTCCTTGCTTTTGAAGGTCAGCAAGGCTGCGCAGCGTTCCACCACAAAGTCCCAATCAGCTTCTTTCAACGAGGTAACCCATTCCCCCTGGTCCAGGGTGGGGTCGTCAAAGCGCCTGGCTTCGGTAACCGCGTCTAGGTCTGGTGTGAACGATAAATCGATGCCGCAAGGCTGCACATCGCTGATGGGATTTAATTGCTTGCTGACCAGGGGCATGGCGAGAGTGACTCCTTATCTGTGGTGTTGAAGAACGGTCGCCGCAATTTACCCAATGAGTATGCAATTATTTGAATTGCTTTTTTATGCAAAATTAAAGCAATGGGGCCGGTGGCGAAGATCAAGAGGCAAAGTAAGGCGTAGCCATTAGACCGCGCTGCGTAGACATACGCCAGTTGGGCGCTTTCAGGGCGTGTCCTTGGATATCAACGATAACTGATATGTCGCATCAGTTGACAGGCCAAATTGACACACTGATTTTCTTGGACTTCGCATGGACACTGGGTTTCACAGTGAAAAGCATGGTCGGGGTGAGAGGATTCGAACCTCCGGTCTCTACGTCCCGAACGTAGCGCTTTACCTGACTAAGCTACACCCCGATAAAGCTGATGGTCATGCCGTAAAACTAGTAGCGGCGTTCCAATAATTGCGCCGCTAATTGTAGCAAGCCATCGGTATAGGCATTGGGCTGGAAGTGCTTTGTAGCCTCTACCGCGCGCTGGGCTTCGTCGGCTGCGGCTTGGCGTGTTATGTCCAGTGCACCGGTGCTTTTGACAATCGCGATAATCTCGTCCAGACGCTCGGTTTCTCCGGTTTCAATGGCGCTGCGGATCAGTGCACATTGCTCGGCGCTACCGCGCTGCATGGCCGCGATCAGCGGCAGGGTGGTCTTGCCTTCACGCAAATCGTCGCCCAAATTCTTGCCCATTTCGGTGGCATCGCCGTCATAGTCCAGCACGTCATCAATGACTTGAAAAGCCGTACCTAGCGCTTGGCCGTAGGCTGCGCAAGCTTCTTCTATTTCCGGGGTGCTGTGGCTTAAGATGGCAGCCAGCCGGGCGCTGGCTTCAAACAGTTTGGCGGTCTTGGAGCGGATCACGCGCAGGTAGGCGGCTTCATCGAGCGATGCGTCGTGCATGTTGACCAGTTGCATCACCTCGCCCTCGGCGATCACGTTGGTGGCATCGGCCAAAATTTGCATGATGCGCATATCTTTGGCATCCACCATCATCTGGAAGGCGCGCGAATACAAAAAGTCGCCTACCAACACGCTGGCCGGGTTGCCAAAGGATTCATTGGCAGTGGGGCGGCCCCGGCGCAGCGTGGATTCGTCCACCACATCGTCGTGCAGCAGGGTAGCGGTATGGATGAACTCCACTACGGCGGCCATATTGAAGCGCTGCGCATCGGTGTAGCCCAGCGCACCGCACATCAGCAGCAAAATCGCTGGCCGTAGACGTTTGCCTCCGGCGGAAATGATGTACTGCGACACGGTGCCCACTAGCGGTACGCCAGAGGCCAGGCGTTGTGCAATGACAATATCTACCTCGCGCATGTCATCGGCAATGAGGGCGAGGGCGGCAGCGGTGCGGGAAGAGTTGACGGACAAAATAAAAAACGGTTAGTTACGCAATTATAGGAAGTTCGCCGCCGCAAATTGCCCACCAAAGTACTGTGATTAGTGGTACGCGCCAGACAATGCTAGAATCTAAGGCTCTGTGGAAATCCGTCTGCAGATTTAGTGAAGAGGTCAAGTATGTACGCGGTCATAAAAACCGGAGGCAAACAGTATCGTGTTGCTTCTGGTGAAAAAATTAAAGTAGAACAGATTGCTGCGGACGTAGGCCAAGAGATTGTGTTTGATCAGGTTCTGGCGGTCGGCAACGGCAGCGAGATCAAGGTTGGCACGCCCTTGGTTTCCGGCGCAACGGTTACGGTCACGGTAGTGGCTCACGGCAAGCACGACAAAGTGGGCATTTTCAAAATGCGCCGTCGTAAGCACTACATGAAACGCCAAGGTCACCGCCAGCAGTTCACCGAACTGCAAATCGGCGTGATTGCAGCATAACGGGCACAGGTCATGGCACAGAAAAAAGGCGGCGGCTCTACGCGAAATGGACGTGATTCAAACCCCAAGATGCTGGGTGTGAAGAAGTTCGGCGGTGAATTGGTGAGCGCAGGCGCGATCATCGTTCGCCAACGTGGCACCAAGTTCCATCCCGGCACCAATGTCGGTATTGGCAAGGACCACACCTTGTTCGCTTTGGTGGCGGGCCACGTGTCCTTCGCTATCAAGGGTTCGATGAACAAGCACCAAGTCGTCATTACACCTGCGGCCTAAGCCCTGGTTGAATAGATCGCTTGGATCCCCCCGAAGCCCCGCCTCGTCGGGGCTTCGGTGTTTTAGGGACACCAAAGAGGCTTCTGGAAATTTGATTTTTGGCTTGCAGGCGAAGCCATCCGGGAATCGTATTTCTAGAGGACTCACAATTTTGATATTGGAATCGGTATGAAATTCGTTGACGAAGCCTTCATTGACATCTCCGCAGGCGATGGCGGGGCGGGGTGCGTGTCGTTTCGTCACGAGAAATACAAGGAATTCGGCGGCCCCAACGGCGGCGATGGCGGCCGGGGCGGCCATGTGTTTGCGGTGGCCGACATCAACCTGAACACCTTGGTCGATTTCCGCTTTTCGCGCCGCCACGATGCCAAGCGCGGCGAGCACGGCATGGGTTCCGATATGTTCGGTGCCGCTGGTGACGACATCATTTTGAAAATGCCGGTTGGCACCATCATTTCCGATGCCGAAACCGGTGAAAAATTGTTTGAGCTGCTGGTTGAAGGTGAAGTCATCACCATTGCCAAGGGCGGCGACGGCGGTTTTGGCAATATGCGCTTCAAGAGTGCCGTCAACCGCGCGCCACGCCAGAAAACCCCCGGTTGGCCCGGCGAAAAGCGCAGCCTGAAGTTAGAGCTGCGCGTGCTGGCCGATGTAGGCCTGCTGGGCATGCCCAACGCCGGTAAATCGACCTTCATCACCGCCATTTCCAACGCCCGTCCGCGCATTGCCGACTACCCGTTCACCACTTTGCACCCCAATCTGGGTGTGGTGCGTGTGGGCCCCGAGCAAAGCTTCGTGGTGGCCGATTTGCCCGGTCTGATCGAGGGTGCGGCCGAGGGTGCAGGCCTGGGCCATCTGTTTTTACGCCATTTGCAGCGCACCCGATTGCTGCTGCACATTGTGGACATGGTGCCGTTTGACGATGCGGTGGACCCGGTGGCGCAGGCCAAGGCCATTGTGGGTGAGCTGAAGAAGTACGACGATGGTCTGTACAAGAAGCCGCGCTGGCTGGTACTGAATAAGCTGGACATGGCCGAAAGCGACAAGCGCGCGGCCCTGGTCAAAGACTTCGTGAAGCGCTACAAATTCAAGGGCCCGGTGTTCGAGATTTCGGCCCTGACCCGCGAAGGCTGTGAGCCGCTGGTGAAAGCCATCTACCAGCACGTCAAGGCCGAGCAACTGGCAGAGCAGACCCCTGTAGAAATTGACCCCCGTTTTGTCGAGCTGCCACTGGACAAAAGCGCGGAAGAATAATTCCTAAAATAATAGCTACTGGCGCAGGTTTCATATGCGCTACAGGCCTCAATGACACCTATTTTCGCTTCAACGGTATTGCGGGATGCCCGGCGCATCGTAGTCAAGGTGGGCTCCAGCCTGGTCACCAACGAGGGTCGTGGGCTGGACGAACAGGCCATTGGCGAATGGTGTCGCCAGCTGGCGGTGCTGGTCAAAGGCCTAGAGAACACCGGTCAGGCCGTGCGTCCGCGCGAGGTCATCATGGTCTCCAGCGGGGCCATCGCCGAAGGCATGAAGCGCCTGGGCTGGACCACCCGGCCCCGCGCCGTGCACGAGCTGCAAGCGGCCGCGGCGGTGGGCCAGATGGGCCTGGCCCAGATGTACGAAACCAAGCTGCGTGAAAACGGCCTGGGCAGTGCCCAGGTGTTGCTGACCCACGCCGACCTCGCCGACCGCGAGCGCTACCTCAATGCCCGTTCCACCTTGCTGACTCTGCTGCAGCACGGCGTGGTGCCGGTGATCAACGAGAACGACACGGTCGTTAACGACGAAATCAAGTTTGGCGACAACGACACCCTGGGTGCGCTGGTGGCCAACCTGGTCGAGGCCGACGCGCTGGTGATCCTGACCGACCAAAAGGGCTTGTTCACCGCCGACCCACGCAAAGATGCCACCGCCACCTTTGTCCACGAAGCCCATGCTGGCGATCCGGCGCTGGAAACCATGGCGGGCGGCGCGGGCTCCAGTCTGGGGCGCGGCGGCATGATCACCAAGATTCTGGCGGCCAAGCGGGCGGCCGGTTCGGGCGCTTCCACCGTGATCGCCTGGGGCAGGGAGCCCGACGCACTGGTGCGCTTGTCGCGCGGTGAAGCCATTGGCACCTTGCTGGTGGCGCAAACCCAAAAAACCCAGGCCCGCAAACAGTGGATGGCCGACCATCTGCAGATGCGCGGCGCGGTGACGGTGGATGCCGGTGCGGCTGTCAAGGTGCGCGATGGCGGTAAGAGCTTGTTGCCCATCGGTATGACGCAGGTCGAGGGCGATTTTTCGCGCGGCGACGTGATCGCCATCCGCGATACCGATGGCGTGGCTATTGGCAGGGGTCTGGCCAACTATGCGAGCGCCGAAGCACGCTTGATTTGCCGCAAGCCTTCGAGCGAAATCGAAAACTTGCTGGGCTATGTGGCCGAAGCCGAGATGGTGCACCGCGACAACCTGGTGCTGTCGCGGTAAACCTTAGGGAACTGCCGGATGGCTCAGTTGCGGGTCCGGGTCAAACGTTGCACCCGGTGGCAGCTCAAAATGCGCGCCCTGCGCTTCTTCAAAACACCCATCGGGATGTTCGCCATCACGGCCCCGCATATTGCTGCGCAAGAAGCGGTTGCGGTAGTCGCAGCGCGGCAGAAAGCGTGACAACTCGGTCAGCGCCATCTCGTACACGCCGCGTTTGAATTCCACCACCACGTCCAGCGGCACCCAGTAGTCGTTCCAACGCCAGGCGTCAAACTCCGGATGGGTGGTGGCGCGCAGATTCAGATCCCAGTCGTGGCCGACCAGTTGTAGTAAATACCAGATTTGCTTCTGGCCCTTGTAGTGGCCGCGTGCATCCCGGCGGATGAAGCGGTCCGGCACCTCGTAGCGCAACCAGTCACGGGTGCGGGCCACAACGCGTACATGCTCAGGATGTAGACCTACTTCCTCATGCAGTTCACGGAACATGGCCTGTTCGGGGGTTTCACCCCGGTCAATGCCACCTTGCGGAAACTGCCAAGAATGGGTACGTATGCGTTTGCCCCAAAATACCTGATTTCTCTGGTTGAGCAGGATGATGCCGACGTTAGGCCTAAAGCCTTCGCGGTCAAGCATAATCAAACCCCAATTTTTAAACTGTATCCATTATGCACAGCGATACCTGTGTATCAAGCGATACGGCCTGTTTTTCCCCACCTCTCTAGCCCTGAAACTCGCCCATGAAAGCCTCCCAGTTCCTTATTTCCACGCTCAAAGAAGCGCCATCCGATGCCGAGGTGGTCAGCCACCAGCTCATGACGCGGGCGGGCATGGTCAAAAAGCTGGGCGCAGGCATCTACAGCTACATGCCCATGGGCCTACGGGTGATCCGCAAGGTAGAGGCCATCGTGCGCGAAGAGATGAACCGCGCCGGTGCCATCGAGGTGTCGATGCCGGTGGTGCAGCCCGCCGAACTGTGGCAAGAAACCGGGCGTTTCGAAAAGATGGGCCCCGAGATGCTGCGCTTCAAAGACCGGCACGAGCGCGACTACGTGATGCAGCCCACCAGCGAAGAAGTGGTCACTGACATCGCCCGGCAGGAATTCCGCAGCTACAAGCAGCTGCCCAAAAACCTGTACCAGATCCAGACCAAGTTCCGTGACGAGCGCCGTCCCCGCTTTGGCCTGATGCGTGGTCGCGAGTTCACCATGAAGGACGCCTACAGCTTCGACCGCGACCAAGACGCTGCCAAAGCCAGCTACCAAAACATGGCGCAGGCCTACCGCAAGATTTTTGACCGCTTCGGCCTGACCTACCGTGCGGTGGCCGCCGACAGTGGCGCGATTGGCGGCGACTTGAGCGAAGAGTTCCAGGTGATTGCCGCCACCGGTGAAGACGCCATCGTCTACTGCCCCACCAGCGACTACGCCGCCAACATGGAAAAGGCCGAAGCCCTGGCTCCCCAGGCCCCGCGCGCCGCTGCTAGCCAGGTCCTGGCCAAGACATCCACGCCCGACAAAAGCACCTGCGCTGCCGTGGCCGAGTACCTGGGCCTGCCGCTGAAGAATTCCGTCAAGTCGCTGGTGCTGGCCACCGAGCAGCTCGACGACAAGGGTGTGGTCGCCAAGGTCCAGGTGTGGCTGTTGCTGCTGCGCGGCGACCATTCCATGAACGAGATCAAGGTCGCCAAAGTGCCTGGCCTGGGCGATGGCTTCCGCTTTGCGTCTATCCCCGAGATCGACGCACATTTTGGCTGCCTGCCCGGCTACCTGGGCCCGCTGAACACCCTATTGCCCGTCAAGCTGGTGGTCGACCGCGAAGTTGCCGTGATGGCCGACTGGGTCTGCGGTGCCAACGAGGCCGACTACCACTACACCGGCGTCAACTGGGGCCGCGACCTGCCCGAGCCCGACCATATTGCCGACCTGCGCAACATCGTTGAAGGCGATCCGTCGCCCGACGGCAAAGGCGTTTTGGCGATTGAGCGCGGTATTGAAATTGGCCACGTGTTCTACCTGGGCACCAAGTACAGCCAGGCCATGAACGCGAGCTTTCTGGACGTGAATGGCAAGCCCCAGTTCATGGAAATGGGCTGCTACGGCATCGGTATCACCCGCCTGCCTGCGGCGGCGATTGAGCAAAACCACGACGCGCGCGGCATCATCTGGCCCGACGCGCTGGCCCCGTTCACCGTGGTGATCTGCCCCATCAGCCCCGACCGCAGCCCCGACGTGAAGGCCGCTGCCGACACGCTGTACGCCCAATTGCTGGCCGCGGGCGTGGACGTGATTCTGGACGACCGGGGCGAGCGTCCAGGTGCTATGTTTGCCGACTGGGAACTGATCGGCGTGCCGCACCGCGTCACCGTGGGCGACAAGGGCCTGAAAGAGGGCCAGGTCGAGTACCAGCACCGCCGCGATGCCGCAGCGACCAAGGTGGCTGTGGCCGAGGTGTTTGCGTTTGTGCAGTCGCGGCTGGCACCCACTACCGGAGCCTGAAGCTTTGCACCCGCGCAGAATTACCAGAAGAAATGCGGTTCTGCGCACGTGTGGCCTGCTGGGGCTGCTATCAAATGGTGAGATTGCACACGCCGGTGGGCAAATTGAAGAACCGCTGGCCGACGCGGTACGTGGGGCCTTGAGCTCGGCGGTACACAACGCCGCGCCGCCCGTGCCCGAGTTTGCCAGCACCGAGTCCCGTTTAGCCTATCTGCGCTGGCTGGCCGCCATGAGCGACCGGCTGCGGCCCAAAAAACCCGAGTGGCCGGTGCGCAAAGAGTTTTTGGAAACCGTGTGGTACGAGTCCCACCGCGCCGGCCTGGACCCGGCGCTGGTGCTGGGCCTGATCCAGGTGGAAAGCAATTTTCGAAAATTTGCGGTGAGCAGCGTGGGCGCGCGCGGCTACACCCAGGTGATGCCGTTCTGGACCCGCGTACTGGGCGACGGTGACCCGGGCAAGCTGTTTCACATGCAGACCAACCTGCGCTTTGGCTGTGTGATCTTGCGCCACTACCTCGACCGCGAGGGCGGCGACTTGTTCATGGGGCTGGGCCGCTACAACGGCTCGCGGGGCAAAGCGCCGTATCCCGATGCCGTGCTGGGTGCCCGCAAAGCCTGGGTGCTGGCGGCTTGAGCCAGAACGGCTTGCGCGAATTTATATGCCTTTTGGGCCTCTGGCGCAGATACTACCTGCGCAGAGTGCTATTTAAATAATAGTAAGCACTACACCAAGCTCTCGTGGTGCAAGCCGAAGTGGCCGGCCCGGCGGTCGGCAAAGTAGTACTTCAGGGTCTGCGACACGGTACGAAAAGCAATTTCGTCCCAGGGGATTTCGGCGTCGGTGAACAGCCGGGCTTCAATGGTTTCAAAGCCGGGGTCAAACACCTCGCTGAGCAACTTGGCGCGGTAAAACAAATGCACTTGGCCCACGTGGATGACACTCATCACGCTGAACAGCTCCTGCATTTCAAACTGCGCACCGGCTTCTTCCACCGTCTCGCGGGCGGCTCCTTCGGCGGTGCTTTCACCCAGCTCCATAAAGCCTGCAGGCAGTGTCCATTTGCCGAAGCGCGGCTCGATGTTGCGCTTACACAGCAGAACTTTCTCACCCCAGTGCGGTACGGTGCCCACCACATTGATCGGGTTCTCGTAGTGCACGGCATGGCAGGCGGGGCATACCGCCCGCAGCTTGGTGTCGCCGTCGTCGGGCACGCGGTACACCACGGCACTGCCGCAGTCTTTGCAGTATTTGATCGGGCTGCGGTGCATTGCGCTTAGACGATGCGGATGGACAAGGATTCCAGTCCGGCCACGCTGCCCACCAGCGTGTCGCCGGGCACCACGGCGGCCACGCCCTCGGGGGTGCCCGAGTAAATCAGGTCGCCAGCTTGCAGTTCCCAGGCGGCAGACAGGTGTTCGATGGTCTCGGCAATGCTCCAGATCAACTGGGCCACGGTGCTGCGCTGGCGGTCTTGGCCGTTGACCTGGAGGGCAATCTCGGCCTGTTCCACCCCGCCTGCTTGCGCTGCTGGCGTGATGGGACCAATGGGGGCAGACTGTTCAAAGCCTTTGCCGATGCACCAGGGGCGGCCTTGCTTTTTCATCTCGTTTTGCAAATCGCGCCGGGTCATGTCCAGGCCTACGGCGTAGCCGTAGATGTGCTGGTGGGCATTGGCCGCGGCAATGTTCTTGCCGCCCTTGCCGATGGCTACGACCAGCTCGATTTCGTGGTGCAGATTGCCGGTCAGCGACGGGTAGGCCATGGAGCCGGTCTGCCCGGCCTCGACGGCGACCACGGCATCGGCGGGCTTCATGAAGAAAAACGGTGGCTCGCGTCCGGTGAAGCCCATTTCCTTGGCGTGTTCGGCGTAGTTGCGGCCCACGCAATAGATGCGGTGGACGGGGAAGCGGGCGACCTGGCCGACAACGGGAACGGAGACAACAGCGGGGGGCGTAACAACGTAGTCCATGGTTTTCCTGGGGTTAGAAATCGCGGGGCTTGAAACCGATGATCATCGAGGATGGCACCCGGCCATCGGTGTCGCGGGGCATGGTTTGGGTTTTGTCGATGGCTTTGAGCACGGCATCGTCCCAGGCCTTATTGCCACTCGGTTTTACCAGTTTGCTGCTCACGATGGTGCCGTCGGGGGAGAGTCGAATTTCGATCTCGGCTTTCGGGTTGCCCTCGAAATCGTCGGGAAACACAATATTGGGCTTGACCTTCGCCACCACCTTGCCGCCGTACCCGGCAGAGGGTGCCGATGACTGCAGTGCGCTGCCGCTGGCGTTGGCCCCGCCCGTCGCCCCGGCCAGGCCCGCTATCCGCTTCATTTGGTCGGCGCGCAGGGCTGCCAGTGCCTTGGCATCGGCCTGGGCCTTGGCTTTTTGGGCATCGTCTTTGGCAGCTTCTTTTGCGGCTTCTTTGGCCGCGTCTTTAGCGTCCTGTTTGTCCTGGGCGGCTTTTTTATCTTTGGCGCGCTTGTCGTCGGCGAGCTTCTTAGCGGCTTCTTCTTCAGCCTTTTGCGCTTTCAGGGCCTTTTCTTTTTCGAGCTTGTCGCGCTTGGCTTTGTCGGCCTTGTCCTGTTGCGCCTGTTCCAGTTTTTCGGCTTCGCGCTTCTTTTTGGCGCGCTCCAGGGCGATGTCGGCATCTTTCACATCGGGTGCGGGGGGCGGCGGCTGCAGCTTGGCCACGGGCTGGGGCGGTGGGGGTGTAGGGCGGGGTGCTTCGACGGGCGGTGGTGGGGGCACATCCACGGCTTTGGGCGCGGCCATTTGGACCGAGGAGGACCAGAGTTCGGCCTCCACCGTGGCGCTCTCGGTTTGCTTCCACTGCACGTTGATGACCAGCGCCACCAGGAGCAGGGCGTGGGCCAGCAGGGCCAGGCCGAGCGCCCGCACCATGCCTGGGGGCTGGGGGGGCGTGAGGTTGAGCGTGTCCTGGGCGGCGTGCATGGGCTTGGGTGAAGGGTTTATTTACCGAGCTGCACCGACAGGCCGACGCGCTGGATGCCTGCGCGCTGCAAGGTGTCCATCACCTTCACCACCGACTCGTACTTGACGTTGCGGTCGGCGCTGATGACCACGGGCACGCTGGCATCGCCGTCTTGCGCGGTTTTCACGGCGCTGGCGACATCGCTTTTACCGAGTTTGGTGGTCTTGCTTTGCTGTTTGAGCTCCAGCGTCTCGTCCTTGGCGATGACGATCTGGATCACCCGGTCGGGCTGCTTGCCGGCCTTGCCCACGCTGGGCAGATCGACCACGCTGGGGGTGATCATGGGCGCGGTGACCATGAAGATGATCAACAGCACCAGCATCACGTCGATGAAGGGCACCATGTTGATCTCGTTGATGGTGCGCCGCCCCCGGCCCCGGGAAACCATTCCTGGCATGGCGCTTACCTTCCGGCGGGTACAGCGGCCGTAGCCGGCGACTGCGCCGCTACGTTGCGCTGCAAGATGTTGGAAAACTCTTCAATGAAGGTCTCCAGCCGGATGGCGGTGCGGTCGATTTCGCGGGCAAACCGGTTGTAGGCCACCACGGCCGGAATGGCCGAGAACAACCCGATGGCGGTAGCCACCAGCGCCTCGGCAATGCCGGGGGCGACGGTGGCCAGCGTCACCTGTTGCATGCTGGCCAGCCCGGTGAAGGCGTGCATGATGCCCCAGACCGTGCCAAACAGGCCCACATAGGGCGATACCGAGCCAACCGAGGCCAGGAAGGACAGGCTGGACTCGATCACGTCCATCTCGCGCTGGTAGCTGGCGCGCATGGCGCGGCGAGCACCGTCCATCAAGGTGCCGGGGTCGGCAATGCGGCGTTCACGCAGTTTTTGGTATTCGCGCATGCCGCTGGCAAAAATGCGCTCCATCGGGCCCGCTACCTGGGCATTGCGCGAGGCGTTTTCGAACAGGTCGTTCAGGCTGGTGCCCGACCAGAAGTCGCGCTCGAAGGCCTCGTTCAGCGTCTTGACCTTACCCAAGGCAAACAGCTTGCGAAAAATCGCCGCCCAGCTGGAGATGGACACCACCACCAGCAGCAGCATTACCAGTTGCACCACGATGCTGGCGTTCAGCACCATGGTCCAGATCGACAGGTCTTGGGTCATTGCAAAATTTCTAAAAGAGGGGCCGGAATACGGTCGGATTTCAGGGTGTCGTAGCGCACCCAGCACAGGCGGATACTGCCTTCGCACAGCACGGCGTCACCGTTGAAGGCTTGTTGTGTGATTGTGAGTGTGGATCGGCCGATTTGTTCCAAACGGGCCGTAACCCATAGTTGGTCGTCCAGCCGGGCCGAGCGCAGGTATTTCACCGTGGTCTCGGCCACCACGAACATGCCGCCACTGGTTTCCTTCAAGCTGCTTTGGTGGATGCCCAGGGAGCGCAGCCATTCGGTGCGGGCGCGTTCAAAAAACTTCAGGTAGTTGGCGTAGAAGACGATACCACCGGCATCGGTGTCTTCCCAGTAGACCCGGACGGGGTGGCTGAAGGTGGTGTTAAGCATCGCGATATTCATTCAACATCTCGCGCAGGCGGGCGATGGCGGTGTGCAGGTTTTCCATCGAACTGGCGGTGGAAAAGCGCAGGAACTTGTGCGTGTCAGCGGTGCCGAAATCACGGCCTGGGGTCACTGCCACGTGGGCGCGGTGCAGGATGGCATAGGCCAGATCCCAGCTATCCTTGATACCCAGTTTGCTGCAAATTAAAGAGCAGTCTGCCCAGGCATAGAAAGCGCCATCGGGCATTTCGGGTACTAAAAATCCGAGATCGTTCAAGGCTGGGATGAAGTAGTCACGCCGGGCTTTGAATTCTGCGCGGCGGCGCTCGAACTCGGCGATGCTGACATCTTCAAAGCAGGCCAGCGCTGCGTGCTGGGCAATGGTGCTGGGGCAGATGAACAGGTTTTGTGCAATGCGCTCCACCACCGGTACCAGCGTCTCGGGCACCACCAGCCAGCCCAACCGCCAGCCGGTCATGTGGAAGTATTTGCTGAAGCTGTTGATGCTGATGATCTGGTCGTCCATCGCCAGTGCGGTCTGGCCAAAGCGGTCGTCGTGGCTCAGGCCCAGGTAGATCTCGTCTACCAAGGTGATGCCGCCGTGCCATTGCACCACGCTGTGGATGTCGCGCAGCACGGCAGGGTCGATCGAAGTGCCCGTGGGGTTGGAGGGCGATGCCAGCAGCACGCCCCGGGTTTTGTCGGTCCAAGCCGTGGCCACCATCTCGGCGCTGAGTTGGTAGCGGTCGGCGGCGGAGGTGGGCAGCAACACGGCCTTGCCATCGGCAGCGGACACGAAATGCCGGTTGCAGGGGTAGCTGGGGTCGGGCATCAGAATTTCGTCACCTGCGTCAATCAACGCCAGGCAGGCGAGTTGCAGTGCGGCGGATGCCCCGGCAGTCACTACGATGCGGCTAGCGGGCACGTCCACTTTGAAGCGGCTGGCGTACCAAGCACTGATGCGTTCGCGCAGTGCCAGCAGGCCGGTGGCCTGGGTGTACTGGGTGGTGCCGCTGTGGATGGCCTGGACGGCGGCAGCCTGCACCAACGGCGGCGCGGTGAAGTCGGGTTCGCCGATGTTCAAAAACACCATGGGCCGGTCGGTATGGGCCACCTTCTGGGCCAGTTCCGACGCGGCCTTGGCCACTTCCATCACATAAAACGGCTCAATGGCCTCTGCGCGCCGGGATATCCGCATGCGTAAAGCCTTAGTCCGTGCTGCTGTCGGTGTTTGTCTTGCCCGCTTTGCCAGCCTTGTCGGCCTGCACTTCAGCGGCACGCAGGCTAGGGGCCAGGCCGTTCAAGATGCCGTTGACGTATTTGTGGCCGTCGGTACCGCCGAATTCCTTGGCCAGTTCGATGCATTCATTCAGCACGACGCGCCAGGGCACGTCCAGGCAATTGCGCATTTCGTACACGCCAATCCACATGACCGAGCGCTCTACCGGAGAGATTTCTTCCAGCTTGCGGTCTAGCAGGGGCACGATGAGCGCGTCCAGCTCGGCAGATTGCTCGATGCATCCGTGCAGCAGTGCGTCGTAATGGACCGAATCGGCCTTATGGAAACCCGCCAGGTCGCGGGTGAAGTGGTCGATGGACTCGGCATCGTTGCGGCCTACCAGGTGCTGGTACAGCGCTTGCAGCGCAAATTCTCGGGCGCGGCTGCGGTCAGACTTGGCGGCGGCTTTGCGCACGCCGGTGTCGGTCAGGCCGCTGCGGGATTGGCGGGGACGCTTGGGTGCCGGAGCAGGCATAGATGAGGTGGGGGAGGAGGGGGTATCGGGGTTGCTCATGCCAATTGCTCTAGTAGGTTGGCCATTTCCACCGCGACACGGGCAGCATCGGTGCCCTTGTCGGTTTGGCGGGCCACGGCTTGCGCCAGGTTTTCGGTGGTGATGATGGCGTTGGCGATCGGGATTTGGTAGTCCAGCCCGATGCGGGTCACGGCGCTGCCAGATTCGTTGGCGACCAACTCAAAGTGGTAGGTTTCGCCGCGGATGATGCAGCCCAGGGCCACCATCGCGTCGAATTGCTCGGTTTCGGCCAGGGCTTGCAGTGCCAGCGGCACCTCTAATGCGCCGGGCACTTGCACATGCTGGATGTTGGCGGCTTGCACGCCCAATGCGGCCAGTTCGGCCTTGCAGGCATCGGCGAGGGCGTTGGTAATGCTCTCGTTAAAGCGGGCCTGCACGATGGCGATGCGCAGCTTGCTGCCGTCCATGCGGGAGTCTGCGGCGGACAGTGCGCCTTGGTCTGCGTGCTGCATGTGTATTCCTTGCGTATTGTTTTGTTGTTATTGGGGGGAGAGATAGCCGGTGGTTTCCAGCCCGTAGCCGGTCAGACCGGGGCTGCGGCGCGGGCTGCCCATGAGCTGCATTTTGCGCACGCCGCAGGCCAGCAGAATCTGCGCGCCAATGCCATAGGTGCGCAGGTCCATCTGACCGCGTTCAGGGGCCTGGGCCGGGCGGGCCGTGCCGCCAAACTGGGCCAGCAGGTCCGCCGCGCTTTCGCCGCAGTTGAGCAGCACGGCGACACCTTGGCCCTCAGCCGCAATGTGGCGCAGGCTGGCATCCAGGCTCCAGGAGTGCAGGCTGCGGTTGACCTCCAACACGTCCAGCACCGACAGCGGCTCGTGCACGCGGGCGGGTACGGTGTCGTCGGCCTGCCAACTGCCTTTGACCAGCGCCAGGTGCACACCCTGGCTGGGCTTGTCGCGGAAGGCGTGGGCGGTGAAGCGGCCAAAGGCGGTTTCGATTTCGCGGCTGCCGACTTTTTCGATCAGCGACTCCACCCGGCTACGGTATTCGATCAGGTCGGCGATGGTGCCAATTTTTAGCCCGTGCAGGGCCGCAAAGATTTGCAGGTCCGGCAGACGGGCCATGGTGCCGTCGTCATTCATCACTTCGCAAATCACCGAGGCAGGGCTGCAGCCCGCCATCACCGACAAGTCGCAACCGGCTTCGGTATGCCCGGCACGCATCACCACGCCGCCGTCTACCGCTTGCAGCGGAAAGATGTGGCCGGGCTGCACCAAATCGCTGGCGGTGGCGTTGCGGGCCACGGCGGCTTGCACGGTGCGGGCGCGGTCGGCGGCGGAGATGCCGGTGGTCACGCCCTCGGCGGCTTCGATAGAGACGGTAAACGCCGTGCCTTGCTTGGTGCCGTTACGGGCCACCATGGGCGGCAGTTGCAGGCGTTCGCACATTTCACGCGACAAGGTCAGGCAGATCAAGCCGCGTGCATGGCGGGCCATGAAGTTAATGCTGTCGGCGGTGATGTGGTCGGCGGCAATGATCAGGTCGCCTTCGTTTTCACGGTCTTCTTCATCGACCAGAATCACCATGCGACCGGCGCGCATGTCGGCCACGATGTCTTCTACGGAGGAGATGGAGACCGGTTGGAGGGGGGAGGACGGTGTCATAAGGTGCAATTCTGAAAGCCGTAACGTCAGCGCAAGCGCTGCGTGGGTTGCACACAGCGCTCATGCGCGGGCAAGCCTGTACAAAGCCGGTGATTATCGCCGCAATTGCCCGCAGCCTACCGCTGCGGGCTTGTGACGGTAGTGTCAGAACTGGTCGCGGCCCGGGATACGCGCGGTGATGCGTAGATCGGGGCCGACCATCCCCACCGAGGTAAATGCCAGCGGCACGGCGTCTGAGAGCTTGGCCAGTGGCAGCAGGTGGGCCATGTCGAGACCGGGGCCGATGAGCTTAGGTGCCAGGTAAAGCAGAAATTCGTCCACCAATCCGGCCTGGATGAGGGCTCCGTTGAGGGTGTGGCCGGCTTCTACATGGACTTCGTTGATTTCGCGCCGGGCCAGCTCGTGCAGCATTGCGGTCAGATCCACCCGGCCAGCCATATCCGGTAGATACAGCACGGTCGCGCCAGCCGCCTCCAAGGCCTGTTTTTTAGCATCATTTTGGCTGCTAGCGTAGATGTAGACTGCACGACCAGCTATAAAAATAGGTGCGTCAGGAGGCGTCTCCAATCGGCTGTCTACCACCACCAGATGCGGCTGCCGAGGGGTATCGACCAGGCGGGCATCCAGCGTGGGCCGGTCTTTCAGCACAGTGCCAATACCGGTCAGCACGGCGCAGGCACGCGCGCGGGATGCGTGGCCATCGGCACGGGCCGCGGGAGAGGTGATCCACTGGCTGTCACCGCTGGCCATAGCGGTGCGCCCGTCGAGCGAGGCCGCTATTTTCATGCGCACCCAGGGTGTTTTACGCACCATACGGCTGAAAAATCCTAGGTTCAGCTCGCGCGCTTCGGCGGCACCGGCGCCGACTTCGACTTCGACCCCGGCCGCGCGCAGTCGGGCAAAACCATTGCCCGCGACCAGCGGGTTGGGGTCGGCTATGGACGCGACCACTTTGCGGATACCTGCCGCCACCAAAGCATCACAGCAGGGGCCCGTGCGGCCCTGGTGGGAACAGGGCTCCAGGGTGACGTAGGCCGTGCCACCTTGGGTGCTGTGTCCTTGGGCCGCGGCATCGCGTAGCGCCATGACTTCGGCGTGGGGGCCGCCTACGCGTTGGGTGTGGCCAGTGCCGAGGATGTTGCCATGGGCATCTGTGATAACACAGCCTACCGCCGGGTTGGGCGGGGCGAGTAGGCGGGCTTGTGCGGCTTGGTCAAGCGCTTGGCGCATCCAGGGGCTTACAGGTACTTGAATCACGGTACGGGTTTTCCAAATGGGTTGAGTGCGTGGGTCTGCTAACGTTATTCGCGTGTCACAACCACTTCTAGCTGGCGCAAACTGGGTACGGCGACCTGGTTGAGGAGGGCGGGTCGGACGGGCGTTTGGTCCAAATGGGCCAAGGCTTTTTCCGCCAGCACGGGGTTTGCCGTGTCGCCCACCAGGTCCCAGTGGTCGATGGTGCCACCGGCGGAGATCCATAGTTGGAGCACCAGACGCAGGGTGTAACCGCGGGGTAGCGCATCGGTGTCAATGACCCAGTCGCCTAAGGGCATCGCGGGCTGGTCTACGGCATCTATAGGCAGGTAGCCGGTGGTGGTAGGGGCCTGTGGCGTGATGGGTACATCGGGAATTTCAGGCGCTGTTGGCTGCGTGGCGGGAGGTGAATGTACAGGGCGGGGCGGGGCGGACGCAGTGGGCGCTGGATCCATGGCGGGTGCGTCACTGATTGCGGGCGGCGGCGCATAGCTGGCATCTGCAATCAGCTCCGCTTGGATGACCATAGGGCTGGCCGTCGCCAGCCGGGGGGGGATTCGGGGCCAAAAAAGTCCGAATAGACATGCATGTAGTGCCACCGACCCGATGGTCGCCAAGCCTATATTGCCCATGCGCACAATATAGAAAATCGCTCTATTTCCAGCAGTAGGTTATGGCCGCTGCCAGGCTGGCACCGGCTTGGGCTGTGTAGCTGCCCGCCGCGATACTGCGCCGCCCCAGGTTGTCTACCGTCATATTGCCGCAGCGGTCTGTCGCCATATTCGCTGTAGTTACCCGTGCTGCCGTGATGGTGTAGGCGGTCGGGGTTACGTCGGTAATGGTCACGTTGTACAGAGCGCTACCTTGCCCAGGCGCTGGCGAGGTGCTGAAGCGGGACGGAAATTGGCTGGCATCGGTGACCGCTGTACCGGCGCTATTTTGGTCATAACGGAAATTCTCTGAATAAAACCGCTCCATCCATTGCTGGCTGGCCAGCAAAATAGTTTGCGACTCGGTGCGGCGGCCACGGGCAATGTATTCGGTGTAACTGGGTAACGCGATGGCCGTCAAGATGCCGATCACAGCCACGGTGATCATTAGCTCAATCAGGGTAAAGCCTCTGTAGGCCTTGGGGTGGTTCATTGATCGGTCCTCAGTCCTGGAATTTCGCGCCACTGTACGCGGCCCAGGGGGTTGTAGCACAGCGTGCGGTTTTCGGTGGCGCTTTGGGGCGATGCTACTTTGTTGCCTGGTGCGCACGCAGCCGCTTTGGTTCCAATGCCATTGACGATGTTGGTGCAACCGGCTTCTGCCGCAGTACAGGTGGTGGTCCAGGGCGCATCCGTACGGTTAGACACTGTCACCCATTTTTGGTCGGCAGCGGGAGTGCCTGCGATCAAGGTGCCGTCACTGGTAACGCCTTGTGCTGTACGTGTGGGAATGCCTGCAATCGGATCGATCACGTACAGCGTGACATCGGGCGTACTGTTGCAGCTTGCCACGGCTGCATCTTTTTGCCGCACAGTCGGAAATATCAAAAATCCAGCTTGCAGATCGGGGTCAGACAGCAGCATTTCCGACAGGTTGACGTTGGTGCTTGTGTAGGGCGGCTGCGGAGCACCAGGGAAGTTGAAATACCAGCCACCATTGGTTGTCCAGTCGATAGATGCATAGGTGCTGGTGGTCACCCCTCCCGTCGTGGTAACGGTCGGTGTGGCAGTGACAATCCCTGTAGTGCTGTCGCGGGCGTACGTGCGCCTGATCAGGGTGGACATGTCGGCCAGGATCATTGGGCCGGTGCCCGAGCTTGCGCTGGTGGCGAAAGAGGGGCGGTCCCATACGCCATAAAACCGTTGCGGTACTGCCGTGTTGGGAAAGTCGCCCGTCTCCAGCGAAATGCCCGTGCCGAAGTTGATGATGAGACCGTCGAAAGCCGGGTACACATATTCGGGTGCTGCTGTAATAGGCAAGGGCGTCACGGTAGTTGTGCCGCCGCTTGTCACACTGTTTTGGGCGGTGAACAACGGACGATTTACAGAACCCGTGCCTTTGTAGGCTACACCCCAGGTTGCGGTGGTGGTTTTGTCACTTATGTTGAACTTCCACAAATTACCTTTCAGGTCACCGGCATACACTACGTCTGCAGTGCCATCGTTGTCGCGGTCGACCCACATGGGGTTCATCAGGCCATTGCCACTGCCTGCATCGGCCACAATTTTGACGTATTGCCCCGTCCAACCCGTGGACAAGGTGGGGCCATCAATATACAGAATGTAGAGAACCGCTTTGCCATTCGCCGACTTATAGCCGTTGCCTAGTAGCAAGCCAAACTTGCCGTTGTTGAGTCGTACGACCGGGTTGGCTTGCCCGCTATTGCTGTTCAAGCTGACATCGTTGATCAAGTAGCCCAGATCGGCATCGTCGTCCGAGGTAAATTGCCATTGAAAAATGGAATTGGGGCTGCCTTCCGCCGCCGTCAACGTGCTTATGGAGCTTGCATCCAGCGCAAATATGCCGCGACCACCGCGACCCAGTGAGCTGAATACCATAGTTTTCCAGGTTCCCGTTTCTGGTGTTGTTGTGGTGCCAGTGGTGACGGCTGGAACGATATTGGTTTTGACATCTGCTGTATAGGGGCTGCCGTCCACATAGGCCCAGACGGTGCTAGATGGTTGCGTTTCTGTTGAATCCAGGGTGAAGTTTGCCCCATTCAAGCGGGTGCGCCCCGTGGTGCCGCGCTGCAGTGGAATTTCAGCCAAGCGATTGGCCAGAACACCGGGAACATAGGCAAATGTTTCAGCACCGGTACCCACGTTGAACGCATGCAGCATGCCGTCATTGGCCGCCACCCAGAGTAGTTTGGCGCGGGCTTGATTCGTGGTCGCGAACGTGCGGTAACCCGCAAATTGGTCTTCTTGGTAATTGGCCGATGGTGGCGACTCCACCCAAGGGGTGGCATTCACAATCGGGCCCAATAAATTGTCGCCACGTACCCGCAGACCGGTGGACGCGTTTTCAAGCGATTGGTCCCCGCGCATGTAATTCAGCACAATTTGGGCATTGGTGTTGCTGAGTTTATTGGTACTGGCGGTGGTCATTTGCGCAACGTACGCTGTCGGTAGGCTGGCCCAACGGAAGGGCACCGCCGCCGAAGTGTTGGCGGTGGTTTTATTGCCAAAATTGGTAATGATCTGGCGGGTGTTACCGGGCAAGTTGGGGGCCACGTAATCGGTACTGGCGCGTGTTTGCAGCTTCTCGCCCGCTTCCCAAGTGGGGTTGGTGTCAAACTGGCCATTGGCTAGCACCTGAAAAGCCTGGATATCACCGGTGACCGTGGTGGAATCAAATTTGGCCACATATTTAAAGCTACCTGCCGTCAACTGGGCCGAAGTCGTGGCAGGTGCCGAATTGGCATTTTTCGCCAAACTGTCTAAGGCTTTGCGTAATTGCGCTTCTAGTAAATCTGGGCGACGGGCTAGAAAATAACCATCGGGTATTCCGTCGGCACCAATCGTGCCATCGGCATTGAACTTGTCCCAAGAGCTTACATTGGGAGGGAGTGTTAAATCGGTATAGGTGTTGTCAGCGTTTTTGCTACTGGAATCAAAATCGCCATATTTTGCAGCGTAATACAGCGGGTCTTTGATCAGCACATTGGTTTCACCCACCATTTTGAAAGTGGTTGAAACAGGATAGTCCATATTTTTGACGCTGCAATAATATGGAAGTCCTGTAATAACAGGATCACCTGTTGTTCCATCACCTGCCAAGTTGCAAACCGTATCTCCAAATTTTCCAGTAAATAAAGTGCTGGTTCTAGCTTGGTAGGTAGAGCTTCCACATAAATACTCTGTGGTAGGCGGCATACCAGAGAGGTTGCCTCCGAAATTCTGGTGTGTCAAATAACGGCCATTGGCAGATACACCATTAGAGCTTTCTACCCCTATGACACTAAACCCATGCGTGCCGGCCCCGCCGCCGCATATGCCCGGAATATCGGTGGTAATCACAATATCCCAACCGCTAGTGGTCCCAGAGTTGGCTATTAAGTCATATCGCAAATAGCCAACAATATCCATATCGTAGTCGCCGCCCATTAATATATCATTCCATGTCACGATGAATGATCCGTAGGGATGCGATGCAATTGCTACGCTCGGATTTTGAGGATTAGATGTCGTGTTGCCTGCATTGATGGATGCAAATGTCAACGGTGCGCTAATATTCCCCCCGCTTTGAACACTTTCTGGTGTGATATAAACGTATTTATAGGGATTTGTGGTGCTGGTGCCCGTTCCGGGCACAATGATGTCGATGCGTGGGGATCCGCCCGTCAGTGATGCGGCCAAGGTTTTTACTTTTAATGCATCTTTAACATTAATCAAATCACTTGGCGGTGAGGTAATGGTACGTATTTTGGAAGTATTGCCATACAATGCGGCGCCGGCAACTTGGTAGGTGCCGCCCATAGCCGGTGCTTCAGGGCATATACCTGAAACATCCGACAAATTGCCTACTGATTTTGCGGAGCACGAAGTTCCATACCCCCCAGTTACCGAACCAACAGACCGGGTGCTGTTATTCAAACCCTCTGCACTTCCCACTGCATTGGTGTAGCTATTAATATCGCCCCTGGCACGATTGGGTAAGCTCGCAAAAGGGGTGTCGGCTTGTCCGTCAAAGCTCAGTGCGCTGCTGGATAAAAGCAGCGTATTTAGTGGTCGGCATATTGAATTTCCGTACAGGGATTTTCGGGTGCTGGAGGCATTAGACAGCGGATCACTCCAGGCAACCACGGGCATTCCCACCTTTGAATCTTTGGTGGTAACGCTGGGGTTGGACTGTGCAGGGGTTGAGCCGTTATAGGCGTAATACTGGAGTGCCTGCACCAGCATTTCACCAATCGGGTTACCCCATGAGGATAGTGAACCCTCGGAAACGCTGCTGGGTGTGCCCGCAGATCCATAGGTGTCAGCGCTACGGTCATTTAAAACAATAGCATCAAATGACTTGATTGCACCGTTGCCGGTAGGTCGATTGTCAGGTGATGCTAAATTGGCAGGACATCCAGACGATGTGCTGTGGCAAAAAACCCCCGTTGTGGGGTTTATTTCGTCTGCAAAGTCGCCCATGTTTTTTCGCAATGCACCGGCTGTATAATTTTTATCATAGCTACCAATAATGACCCCAAATTCAGATCGCGCTGCACCTGTTGCAGAGTATCCAAATTCTTGGAATAGACCATAGGGTTTGTAATTGCTTGTGGAGTCAGTTGGAAATGCTTGGCAGTGTTCTTCACCTAAAAAATTAGGATCACATACTTTGACGCGTAGCGTCAGCTCTGGCCCAACTGTGCCGGAGGAACTATACGTGGCACCATCTGCAGAAACGGTGGGTATGGTAATTTCATGAGAAATAATACCATTGCCTTTATCTGCATTTTGGTAGTACCTGGCTAATTTGGGGCCAAATGTCCCTCTGCTATAACCGTTGGTATCGTGCCAGCGGCATACTTCTAATTCAACCGTGGCCCATAATCGCACATTTCCTTTTACCATTCTCATGACAGGTGGATTAGGAGATGCCGTTGAATTATCAGAAGAGCCGGTAATGCAAATGCTGAGTCCGGCATAAATTCCCGTTGTGGTTGTAACATTGCCAACTTTGGTTGTAGTGACATTTACACCGGTAGTTTTTGTTAAGTCTGCGGTGGTAAACGGTGTGTAGCTTCGTATATCTGTGCCGTTGTAATATTTTACAAATGAATGTGCATCATAATTCAGTTTTGACAACTCTAAAACCGTGGTGCCGTTTGAATCCGAGCTGCGACGACCGCCGTAAAGCATTTTTCTTACAACATCTAAACGGGTCATGGTGGACCAGTTTAAGAAATTCCCGCTCCACCATTTGGTTGTCGCAGTATCAGAGCCGCAGGTATATTGTGTTGTTGCAATTGTGCTGGTGACCCCATTTGTTATTACTGATTTGGTTCCGGCATTTGCGGTGGCCAATGCTACCGGTTCAAATTCATTGTTTACGTAGGAATAACATTTTATGGGGTCAAAGTAACCGTAGTATTTAAAGGTTGGAATGAATGTGGTGTCAATAACACCGTCTCCGTCCAAATCCTCGAAATCGTTGTAAATAGGGCCAAATAAACTGTGATCTTTGGATGCTGCCAGCATAATCATCGGTCGGTTCGATGTGGTGATGACATTGGGTGGAATAACTGGGCGAGGCGACGATACATCGACGGGGGTCGCCTGAGCCGGTAGAAAACCATAAAATATTACGATTAATAATAATTTATGCATCCAATTGAATATTTTTTTCATGGCTATTTCCGGGAAATGTGTCAATACAACTGGTTGCATATGGATAATTACTCAGGCAGAAAAATACTCTGCACTACCACTTGTGTGCGATTGGTGTAACCAAAGCCTCGGGCTGTCACCCGGTAAACCGCCATTTCTTGCCGACCTGGTACAGAGCGTTTGAAATATTCAATCAGATATTCTGGCTGTATGGCAACGCCTTTAATCGCAGGTGCGCCGGTAAAGGTGCCAAGTGGTACAGCCCCGGTGAAGCTATCGCAAGCACTACTTGTGGATGGAGGCGTGCGAATCGGTTTGGTGGGTGTGGTGTTATTGAAGTCGTTATTCCACGCCCCACCTTTGCCTGTTGGCCACCATGGCTCGGAAGTGGTTAGGCTGTTGGCGCTACTCCACTGGTAGGTGGCATAGGCTGCATCACTGCGAATACACAGCCCCGCGATGCAATCTGCTGTAAATTTGATGGGCAGAATGACCCGCTTTGGGCAAGAAGGCGTTGAGCCAGATGGCGCTATGACCCCACCCAAGTCGCGTTCGCCATCGCGGAGTGCCGACTCCGCAGCTTGGCGAGCGACTTCCAAATCCTGTTGGTTGCGCGACATGCCCTCACCCAGCATGGATTGGCGTGCTGCCCACACGGTAAGTCCGGTGATGGCAACCAAAAAAAGTAGCACCATTACCAAGGCGACACCACCCTGGCGGGGTCGATATGGGTGTTTGCGGCGTTGGACTGGCGGGACGGTGGATTTTGGCATTCGGGTCACCATCAGAAAACCTGGTTCAACCTGTTGCGCACCGCAAACACTTGCACAAAGCGTTTACGCAGGCTGAAGTCACCGGCCTTCTGGGTTTGCGTGACATCGTTGCAATCTACATATGTGGCAGGAGCACTTGCTGCATTGCCAATTTTGGGTGCTGCACCTGGGCTGAGTGCCATGACGCAAACCCGCACCGCCACCACTCTGGACCAGGGGGGCGTGAACACTTTGGGAAATGGCGGGTCATCGACTTCGACCCAATCTAATTTTCCCACGTCATCCGCCTCATAGAACTTGTCTGGGGTCCGCCGATTTTGGTTGCCTGTGGCGGCGAAGACACCGTACGTGATTTGCAGGTCTTCAATGCCGGCGATCATGGGTTGGTATGTGTCGTTGGCTTTACCGTTACCAGACAAGGCGGCAGCGGGATTGGGCTTGCTGCCACTGGCACCATTGCCGTTGCATGCCAGGCTGAAGGTGTTGATGGTTTGCTTGTCGATCTCGACTTTGGTGGCATTGATGCCGTAGCGATTGGACACAAACAAGGGTTGCGATGGGGCTAGGCCAGCTGTACCAATGCGGTTGGTGTTGCTAGTGTCATTGCCCACATCGGCACCGGTGCAGTCCGTGCGGTCACCGGTGTTGCCGTCTAGGGAGTCGTTGGTAAAGTAATTTACAACGATAGAGTCAGGCGCACCGTCTACGGCTGTATCGCAGATACCGGTGCTGGGTTTGAACTTGGCACCTTTGCAACCAAACAAGCCCGATCCATACGGGCCCATGGGCCGCGCTTGGCGTAAAGGGTAGTAGGCCAGTGTGGGATTAGGGTCAGCGGGCAATGTCCAGTCCGTGAGTTGTGTCGGGTTTTCATTCTGCTTTAAAGGCGGGTATTTACTGAGTTTGGGGAAGCCTTCGCTCGCCGTGAGAACTCGCGAAATATTAGCCGGGTAGTACCCGGCTTTCATGATGTCTTGGCCAATAAGCTGCAGCACAAATGCGCCCACTTCAGTGTTGCTGCTGTTGCGCTCAATGGCACGCTGGGTTTCTCGCGTGCCCAGATATGCGTAAGCGGCAGCCGCTACTAAAAATAGCGTGATGGCAAGGGTGACCATGAGTTCAATCAGGGTAACGCCGCGTTGGCGATGGATGGAAGGGCTGTGGGTCATGGCGTGAACGAAAAACGGGTGCAGCGCACACCGGCGATAACGGATGCGTTGGCCGGGCAGCAGGTTTGCAAAGCCAATCCGGTGGTGGCGGTGATGGCACTGCAGCTTGGTGCCGTGACCAAGCTGACTTGTGTTGCAGTACTTCCGTCGTCAACGCCCACCGATTTATTGGTATTGTCTTTGTCCATCCACATCAGCGTGACCTCAATGCCGACTTTGCTGTTGCCTGTTACGTATACCGCTCCCTGAGGCAAGCTATCTCGGACTCTTCTGCGCCAGGCCAGCATGTCGTATGTGGCCCGATTGGTGGGTGTGCATGCGCTGCTACTGCCATCGCAGGCTGTAGTTGCCGCTGTGAGGAGGGTGTTAAGCGTTGTGTCTGACACCCCTTGCTGTGCGGCCCAGCTGGTTTGGTAGGTGTATTTGGAACTGTCTAAATCGCTGGATGAAATGGCCGGGTCTACCCCCCCGCTGATGGCATTGGGCCCCGCCATGTCGGGGTTCATGCGTATGCGGTCCGTGTAATCAGAATACAAGGCCGCCGTGGCCGCTCTGGAGCCACTGCCTAACCGGTATTTGGCGGTGGCGACTTGTAAGCCAGCGATACCTAAAAGACCAATAGACAAAATAATGATGGCAACCAGCACCTCAATCAGCGTCACGCCTTTTGTATGAAAAACCATATGGAACTGCGGTTTTTGCCGATGCCATTTGGGAATGAATGGATAGTGCATTTAAAAATTCCCGCAGGTTTTATCAGCTGGAATTGAGCGTGTACGTCCCATGGGGTCAAGGCAAATATTGAAGCCATAAGCAAAGGTGAGGCTGGTCGTTCCACTGGATTGCATTCCTAGGTCAAACTCATCTGCTCCGCTCAAACCATTGCTGCCACGGGCGTTGAATTGAAGCCTGCGTGTAGGGGGGGACCTCTGTGAATTCAGAACGTATTCGGGGTTTGCCGGTCTGCGCACCAGCAACATGTCGGTCGCGGCAACTGCATTGGTACCTGCATCTTTGCCGTAAGTGGTGCTGCATGTGGGATTCATAAAGACAATCCAGCCCACTTGCCAGTCGCTGCTACTACTTTGCGTGCAAAAGGGCGTTGCTGTATCCACGGTATCGCTCATACACATGGAGACACACATGTTTTTGCTGACTGCTTCATTACGCGCCCGCAAAATACTGCCACTGAATTCATTTCCAATGCTTGAAAACGTGTTTCGCACAATAAATGTACGCAATGAGGGGGCAGCCAAAGCTGCCAAGATTCCCACGATTGCGATGGTTACCAATAACTCTATGAGCGTGAAGCCATAAGAGCGTGAAAGGCGTGTGTGTGGCGAGTTAACAAACATGTGTCGGATTGTGCCGTCAACCCTTGCGCGCAGCGGGCCGTTTGTCCTGGCAAATTGACCGTTGGTAGCATTCCAGCGGTCTTTTGCAACTCTATTAGATGTCTTTGATCAACCGGCTGAACTCGTCCACATCTTCAAAACTGCGGTACACAGATGCAAAGCGTACGTAAGCCACTTTGTCGAGATTTTTTAGTTCACGCATGACCAACTCACCCAGCTTGGAGGTCGCCAATTCTTTGGCACCGCTGGAGAGTAGCGTGCGTTCGATGCGGTCTAACGCGGCATCCACTTGCTCCATGCCCACGGGACGTTTGCGCAGCGCTAGCCGCATGGACGCGTGCAGTTTTTTGCGGTCAAAGTCGGCACGGCTGCCGTCTTTTTTGACCACGGTAGGCATCGCCACCTCGGCGCGTTCGTAGGTGGTAAAGCGCAGTTCACAGCCCCCACAGCGGCGGCGGCGGCGCACTAAGTCGCCGTCGTCGGATTCGCGGGTTTCGACCACTTGGGTCTCGCCATGGCCACAGAAAGGGCATTTCATGGGGGCTATGGTGACTTAACGGTAAACCGGGAAGCGGTTGGTCAACGCGGCAACTTTTGCGCGGACGGTATCCAGGTTGGTGGCGTCACGCGGGTTGTCCAGCACGTCGGCTACCAAGTTAGCGGTGGCACGGGCTTCCTCTTCCTTAAAACCACGGGTGGTCATGGCAGGGGTACCGATTCGGACACCGCTGGTAACCATGGGCTTCTCGGGGTCGTTGGGAATGGCGTTCTTGTTAATAGTCATATGGGCACTGCCCAATACGGCTTCGGCTTCTTTGCCGGTAATACCCTTGGCACGCAAATCGACCAGCATCAGGTGGCTCTGGGTGCCACCGCTGACGATACGCAGGCCGCGCTGGGTCAAAGTTTCTGCCACTATCTGTGCATTTTTCAAAACCTGCTGTTGGTAGATTTTGAATTCGGGGGCGAGCGCCTCCTTGAAGGCAACCGCCTTGGCCGCAATCACATGCATCAGCGGTCCGCCTTGCAGGCCGGGGAAGATGGCGCTGTTGATGGCTTTCTCAAACTGCGACTTCATCAGGATGATGCCGCCACGTGGGCCGCGCAGGCTCTTATGGGTGGTCGAGGTGACAATGTCGGCGTGCGGTACGGGGTTGGGGTAGATACCTGCAGCAATTAGGCCAGCGTAATGGGCCATGTCCACCATGAAGATGGCACCCACGTCTTTGGCAACTTTGGCAAAGCGTTCAAAATCAATAGCTAGAGAATAAGCACTGGCACCCGCGATAATGAGTTTCGGCTTGGATTCGTGGGCTTTACGCTCCATCTCATCGTAGTCAAGAGCTTCGTTCGCATTGAGGCCGTAGCTGACCACATTGAACCACTTGCCACTCATGTTCAGTGCCATGCCGTGCGTCAAGTGACCACCTTCGGCCAGGCTCATTCCCATTATGGTGTCGCCAGGCTTCAGGAAAGCCAGGAAGACAGCTTCGTTGGCAGACGCACCGCAGTGCGGCTGTACGTTGGCGGCTTCGGCCCCAAAGATTTGTTTGACGCGGTCAATCGCCAGTTGCTCGGCTACGTCTACGTATTCGCAGCCACCGTAGTAACGGCGGCCTGGGTAGCCTTCGGCGTATTTGTTGGTGAGTTGCGATCCCTGCGCGGCCATGACGGCGGGTGAGGCGTAGTTTTCGCTGGCGATCAGCTCAATGTGATGCTCTTGGCGGGCATTTTCTGCTTGGATGGCTGCAAACAGCTCGGGATCGGTTTGCTCTACGAGAATCGTACGGTCGTACATGGCAGTCCTTTAACCTGATAGTCAAGACGGTGGTCCTTGCAGTGAAGCAAGTGCTGCCCAGGCGAACGGCTGAACACCAAGGGCTTGGTAGCCCTGGCGGTACGCTTCCCAGTGGTTGCCCGACGGGCCTTGCAAAAAAGGCCGTAGCGGTAGTCCACGTCAGCATGAGCACCTCTAAGGGTCACGCCTATCGCCAGTTGCGTACTTGGCTAGTGTAACGGAGGCAACGAAACCTCAATACTTGACGAGCATCGCGACTTTGTCCTCGTCCGCGGGGGGCTGTATCTTCAAGGCAGGAGTCGCCACTGGAATCGGGCGGGGCGCGGTCATGGGTGTCGTACGACCCGCGGCAACTTGTTGCAAGCGGCTGTGTTCGGCCATCACTTTACCGGCATATCCACCGTCATCCTGGATATTGGCTGCGCCCACGTAGTAGCGTAGACCACCTTCTACAGAGCCCGCGCGGGCGATGCACTCTTGCAGCACCTTCACACCGACGCGCAAATTGGTCAAAGGGTCAAACGCAGCCAGTTTTCCGCCAAATACATCGTATTTTTCGGTGTGTACGCGGGTCATAACTTGCATTAGTCCCTGGGCACCTACGGGGCTTTGGGCGAATGGATTAAAACCGGATTCAATCGCCATGACCGCCAAGATCAAGGTCGGATCGAGTTTGACGCGTTTGCCGAGGTCATAAGCCTCGGCCACCAAGGCGCTGACCGGTTCGGCCGCCACATGGTATTTTTTGCTTAACCAATAGGCCACAGCAGCCTGCTGTTTAGGCAAGTCCTGTGGATTGCTGGCGGTAGCGCGGTCTACCGCATCGGTATCGGCTTCTGCAGCCAATTCCGTGTCGACACCGGGCACCACTTGGCGCTCTTGTAGCCAGCCCATCAATTGGACTTCGGCAACTTGGCGCAAATCGGGCCGCGCGGTCATGGTCACGACCAAAAAAACAACGACCAAACCCAACAGGGCGAATCCGTTATGGGTAATCTCAAAAAAGCCTTGGGTGACATCTGCTGCGAAGCTTCGCAGCCCTTGGCCTATCTTTTGTAACGCTGTCATAGCACTTCCTCATCTAGCGAAGGCCTGGGGCGATAAAGTTTGCGTAAGAGCAATTCGCTTGGGGCACCTCGATTGGGTGGGTACGCCATCAAAATCCTGCACGGCCCTTGAGGCGTTTGCAGCGATTTGACTTAGCCGGGGTTCGGCAGCGGGTTCGGGTAGTCCCTAGGGTTGTAGGGGGGACGGCGGATTCTAGGAGGACTATTAATATCGAGTCAAGCATATGGAATTAATTTGATATGCTTTTTTAAACTGTATTAATGTACAGTTTTATGGCCTAGTGTACGCAAACCAGACTGTGCAATACACCACATGCACGGCACCGTTTCAAGTTGCTTACAAAATGCTACTGCTACCGAAAAGGCAGCAGCTGCACGCCGTTTGCACTACGCATGCGGAGTGACGCAGTCGCAGTGTTGGTCTGGCTGGGGGGCTATTTTCTGTAGGTTTTTTGAGTTTATTATTTGTTTTAAATCCTAGTTTTGTATACTAAAAATGCCTTTTTGGAGGCATCAAAGGTGGTGTGGTATCTGTTGTGTTTTACACAATAGACCGTCAATAAGTCTGTTTTTAGGCGGCCCACTGTTGCATGGGCTGCCTATTCCATGCGGTTTAGCCCATCCGCACCGGTACAAAAATGGTGTCACCCGCACGCAGGATCAGCAGCGCAATCGATTTATCCGATTTGGCAACAGCGTTTTTTACCTGCTCGATGCTTTTGACCGGCGTACCGTTGATGGCCAGCAAGACATCGCCACTTTCCACCCCGGCATTGGCGGCCGGGCCTGCGGAGGACTCAATCAATAGACCATTGGCGACTCCGGCTGCGCGCAACTCGTCGGGCTGCAAGGGGCGCAAAGCCAGACCCAGGCGGCCTTGCGACGCGGCTTCTTTGCTGGTCGCGACCTGTACCGGTTTGTCATTGGCGTTGCCCAGTTTGGCCTCGATTTCCAGCGCGGCACCCTTGCGCCACACGTCCAGCTTGACCTTGTCGCCTGGTGCATCTTGGCTGATCACGGTAGGCAGGTCGCCCGATGACACCACGGCGTGTCCGTCTACCTTGCGGATCACGTCGCCGGGCTCCAATCCAGCTTTGCTGGCGGGGCCGTCTTTTTCAACGCTGGACACCAGCGCACCCTCGGGTTTGTCCAGCTTGAATGAGTCGGCCAAGGCCTGGTTGACCTCTTGCACCGACACCCCCAGACGCGCGTGTTCGACCTTGCCGTGGGCGACGATTTGGTCCTTCACCTTGCCGGCCAGGTCCATGGGAATGGCGAATGACAGACCTTGGTAACCACCGGTGCGGCTGTAGATTTGGGAGTTGATGCCAATCACTTCGCCACGGCTATTGAATAGCGGGCCGCCGGAATTACCCGGGTTGACTGCTGCATCGGTCTGGATGAACGGCACCGCGCTGTCATCAGGCAAGGAACGGCCCTTGGCACTGACAACGCCTGCGGTAACAGTGTTTTCGAACCCGTAAGGCGAGCCGATGGCCAGCACCCATTCGCCGACTTTCAGGTCGCTGGATTTTCCAATGGTGGCAACGGGCAGGTTTTTGGCCTCTATCTTTAATACAGCAATGTCGGTTTTGGGGTCGGCTCCCAGCACCTTCGCAATGAATTCGCGGCGGTCGGTGAGTTTGACCACAACCTCCTTCGCATCTTTCACCACGTGCGCGTTGGTCATGATGATGCCGTCGGCACTCACGATGAAGCCTGAGCCCTGGCTGCGCGTGGGCGCTTCTTTCTGGCCGGGGGCTCCACCTTGGCCCTGGCCTTGCTGGAAGCGGCGGAAGAATTCAAAGAAGGGGTCGTTCCCAAACGGATCGTCGCGCTGCGGGTGCTGGGCGGTTTCGGCATCGTCGTCACTGGCTTTGGCGACGCTTGTCACGCTGATATTGACTACTGCCGGGCCGTACTGGGTGGTGATCTGCGAAAAATCAGGCAGTGCTATAGGGGTTGCGAACGTGGTGGCGCTGCTGACTAGGGGCGCTGCTGCGTGGGCTTCGCCGACGTTGTGCAGTAGGGACCCGCCCATGCCACCAATGGCTCCGGCGGCGACCAGGGCCAAAACGAGTTTGGTGTTTTGGAGAGATAGAACTTGCATGAGAGCATCCTTGGGTAGTTGGGTTCGATGCCTAACTATCGGGATGCTGGCTTAGGCCAGACTTAAACAGTGCCGTGGGGCCTCAGAGGGCAACACCGTACTTAGTGGCGAAACTCTTTTAAATCCAGCCGAATGTCGTAGTGGCTGTGGCTGAAGGTGATCAAGGCATCGCAACTAGTGGTTTGTCCAGCGTGCCCTTCATAGGCCAGGCGGCGCTGGAAGCGGCTGGCATCGCCGCTCGATAAAAAGCCTACCCGCGCACCATGGACCCGGATCTCTACCGGTTTCCAGATTTCGGAATCGTGACCACCAGTGTGTAACTGGGCCACCACCTGCGTGCCGACCGGACTGATGGGTGTGCCATCAGCTACCAGTTTCAGGGCGGCTTGGTAACGTGAGCTGTCGGCGGAGCCCAATTGGAACAAGCCCAGAGATGGCCATTTAAAGGGCTGGTGATCGCCTGCATCAGAGGCCTGCAAGGCTTGGGATGCGGCGATTTGGTAGCCGTGGTTGCGGTGCGGCCATACCGCACGCCACAGCATGAAGGCGGCGGCAAAAACAAACAGGGTGGTAAATAGTTCGCGCATGAGGGGCTCCTGTGGAACCTAGTTTGTAGCCGCATAAGCTACATATCCGTGTGAATTGTTTCACGCTTTATGCCCCATATTGTGGACATATGGGATGTATGGGTTGCGCAGAGTGGGGTGCTGCGTTTGCGATACTCGGGAGATGCAGCTTCAAGACATTCTTTATTCGCAGGGCTTTGGTACGCGCCGTGTGTGCGCCGGACTGGTCCAACAGGGCCTCGTCGAGGTTTATACGGAAAATTCGGCTCTAGCGCCTGTCCTATGTGCAGAGTCAGCTATGGATTTTGATCCAGAAGGCCTGCGCTTTCGGGTGCAGGGCGTGGACTGGCCCTACCACCGCCTAGCCTATGTGCTGCTGAACAAACCGGCGGGCACCGAGTGCTCGCAAAAACCCTCCACCTATCCCAGCATCTACACATTGCTGCCGTCGCCCTTGCGGTTGCGACCGCAAAAAGGCGCGTTGCAAGGCGTGCAGGCCGTGGGGCGGCTGGACCAGGACACCACCGGCCTGCTGCTGCTCAGCGATGACGGCCAGTTCATCCACCGTATAACTTCACCCAAAAAGCATGTCCCCAAGGTGTACGAGGTGACCACCAAGCACCCGTTGGACGAACAGCAGGTGGCTAAGCTATTGGCCGGGGTGGTGCTAGACGATGACCCCAAGCCGGTTCGAGCCGCTGCGTGCGAGGCCGTCAGCAGCCACCACCTGCGCCTGACGCTGACCGAGGGCAAATACCACCAGGTCAAACGCATGCTGGCGGCGGTGAGCAACCGGGTGGAGGGCCTGCACCGTTCCCAAATGGGCAGTTTTGCGCTGCCCGCCGACCTGCTGCCGGGCCAGTGGCGCTGGCTCAGTGCCGAGGACCTGGCCCAACTTTCCGCTGCGCAGACGGGTTCTTAGCTGTTACATCCCCGGCCCAGAGGGGGCGTGCCCGGCGGCTACACTGCGGGCTTGTCTCTTATTAGTGGTGCCCTGTGAAGTTGTTTGTCCGACGTTTTGTCTCTGTACTTGCTTTTGCCGTAGCCACCCCGCTTGCCGCTTGGGCCCAATCTCCTCCGCTTTCCTCGCCGATTTTTGTCCTCAATTCCTTGGACGCGAGCGTCAGCGTGATCGACCCCGGTAGCTGGACCGAAACCCAGCGTATCCCCACCGGCAAAGAGCCGCACCACATGTACCTCACCCCCGACGAGAAGTCGCTGGTGATTGCCAATGCGCTGTCCGACACGCTGACCTTCATCGACCCCAAGACGGCCGAGGTCCAGCGTGTGATCCGCGACGTGCTGGACCCGTACCAGTTGCGCTTCTCGC
>NZ_JBDTEM010000025.1:0-4779 GCF_039922535.1 Rhodoferax sp.
GCGCTTGGCCCAGTTGGCCCGCTGCAGCAGGTCTACCAGCGCAATCACGGTGCGCGTTTTGCCCGCACCCGTGGCCATCACCACCAGGGCTTTGCGCTGGCGGTCGCGCTCAAAGGTTTCGCCAATGCGGCGAATGGCGCGCAGCTGGTAGTGGCGCTCCACAATCTCGGCGTTGATCGCCACACCCGCCAGCGGCTTGGCAGAGTTGCGCCGCTGCACCCATAGCTGCAGCTCGTCTTTTTTATGAAAACCCTGCACCGGCCGGGGCGGGTAGGTGGTGTCGTCCCAAAACCAGTGTTCGTAGCCGTTGGTGGTGTAGATCAGCGGGCGCTGGCCGCACTGGGCTTGCAGGCAATCGGCATACAGCTTGGCCTGCTGCTGGCCGACGCGGGCATCGCGCCGGGTGCGCTTGGCTTCCACCACGGCCAGGGGCAGGCCGTCGTCGCCCCACATCACGTAGTCCACAAAGCCTTTGCCCTCGTTATTCGGCATGCCCTGCACTTCGTATTCACGCTTGACATCGTTGCCTTGGGCTTGGTCCAGCTTCCAGCCCGCTTCTTTGAGCAGCAGGTCGATGTAGAGGTCGCGCGTTTCGGCCTCGTTGTAGTCGTGCGTGTCGGGGGTGATCGTGTTGACGGCTTTGGCGGCGGCTACTTCGGCGCGCAGCTGGGCCAGCTCTGCATCCAGCGCGGCAGACTTTTGCTGGGCAGCGGCTAATGCGGCATCGCGCGTGGCCAGCGCGTCGGCCAACTTGGCCAATTTGTCCAAGGCGGCTTGGGTGGCCTGCGCGCTGGCCGAAGCGGCGGCCTGGGCTGCTGCGGCATCGGCCGGGCGGGGCAGCAGGTCGGTGCGGAACTGCAGCCCCGGATCGGGCCGCTGCGCCACGTTGCGGCCATAGTGCCGCGCCAGCCAAAATGCCACCTGGAACAGCTCGCGCAACACGGCGGTGGCATCTGCAGCGATGATGGGCCGTGCGCTGTGCACCGCGTTGTTGCCCTGCTTGCGAATCACGTCCATCTTGGCGTGCAGCGCGGGGCCGACTAACACCTTGAAACTAGGCTCAAACAAAAACGCTGACAGGTCGGGCTTGTAGGGCATTTGCAGCTTGCCCCGAACACCATTGCTTTGGCCGCCTTCTGCCTGGAACAGCCACACCACCGCCAGCTCCAGCGTGCGCCGGGCGTAGAAGCAGGCGGTACGCGGGTCAGTCAGCGCGGCTTGCTCGGCCTTGGTTGCCTCGGCATACAGCGCGGGCCATTCGGCTTGCAGGAATGAGAAATTGGATGCCATTGAACTCCCTGCTGTTTGTTGTTCTTGCTTGCTCCGCGTCTTATTGCGCGTTCAACGCTGCTTCCGCCTCTGCCAGTGTTCGCATCAGCTCGACAAACGGCGGCGGCTCGGTCATGAACATGGGGCGCATCGTCGCATAGTCTTGTGCCAGATCGGCCTGCCGCTGTGGGGTGGGCGTCAGACGGAAGCTGCCGTGCGCGGCCAGGTCATAGCGCGCCCAGCCGCGCGCGAACACGCGGCTCTTCCAATCCACCACGCGCTGGCACAGGGCCTTGTTGGCCAAGTGCTGCGCGGCATGGGGGTGGCCCAGTAGCTTGGCCATATCAAAGTAGTGCCGGGCATAGCGGGTCGGAGTGGGCGACTTTGCTGGACGGTGAAACTCGGCATGCAGGATGGTGGCTTTCTCCCAAAACGTGCGCTCCAACTCCAGCGCCGTCACGCGGCAGGCCCAGCCATCAAACAACTTGGGGAAAGCATCCGCCAGCAAGGGCTTGATGGCATAGCTGCCTGTGGGCTGCTGGTCGGTGAGCGTGCCCAGCTCCAGCTTGACCTCGCGACGCAGGTAGTCAAACCCGCCGCCCTGGGTGCTGGGGTAGGCAAAGTAGATGATGGGCGACTTGGCATCGGCATCCACCTCAAAACGCAACCATGCACCCGTGGCGGGTGCACCCAAGGCCTGCACAAGCGCGGACTCCAGCGCAGGCATCAGCACGGCTTGCGCCTTGGCGCTGCAAAGGGCTTGCATCTCCATCACCGCAGCATCGCGCTTGCCCCGGCTGGTGAGTGCATCAAAACCTGCCGCGTCTGCGCCCACAAACTCGGGCACCAGGCACAGGTCGATGTCTTCCGAAAACCGGTCAATTACCCCAAACACCTTGGACAAGGACGTGCCGCCCTTGAACACCAAATGCGGCGCAATCTCTGGCAGGGTAAACAACACGCCCAGCAGCCAGCTCACCCAGAAGTCTTTTTCCAGAATGACGGCCTCCGTCTTGAGCGTGAGCGCGGCATTCTGGTAGGCCAGCTTTTGATCGGCTTGCGATACAGACAGAAATTGATGAATCATGGCTTGGCAATCTCCTTCAGGTGCGCATGCATCCATGCGGGAGCCAAGGCCAGATCCTCCAGAACCTTGGCCCGCTCCTGTGCCGGAATGCGGCTGCGCAAAAGCTCGATGTGCTTTGGCATGACGTGTTTCACGCCCATACTCCGAAGACCTTGAATCAGCAAGCCGCTTAACCGACCAGCGGCTGCCATTTGGCGCGGTGTGGTGCGTTTGAACACGATTTGGGTGGGCCCCACTTTGACGGTGCGCGTAGCGCCGTCGGTCAGGTACACCGCCTGTGCGGGCACTTGCTCCGACAGTCCCAGCAAATTGGCTGCATACACCCCAATGGGCTGCAGACGCAAACCGTCTTTGCGCGCTACCGCCTCAGCTACCTGCTCTATAGGCGGCCATAGCGTGCCGAAAAGCTCGTGCTGGTGTGGCACGTCGTACAAGCCGCGCCCGAGCAGCCGAATGGTGCCCGCAGCCTTGTGCCGTTTGAGCGCAGTGGCTACCGCATCCCGACTGCCAAGGTCTACAAAATCAGCAGGCGTGAACACCCACCCCTCTTCATGCGAGCGGATGCGCTGCAGAACCTGCGTGTCAGTGGATGCTTCGTGTTTACCCATATTTGCCACGAAAAATAACAGTTATTTGTGGCAAAAACAAGTTGCCTGGGCGGTTTTGGCTATTTTTTGCCACAAAAAATATTCATTATTTGTGGCAAAAGATAAGAACTACAACTCCCCCGCAAACGCCCGCTGCTGCAGCGAGGCGAACAGGGTGTCTAGCGCGGCCAGGGCTTTGCGGTGGGTGGCTTTGAGGGACTCGATGGCCTGGATGCGGGTGGCGAAGGTTTGTTGGAGGGGGAGCGGGGGCACCTCAATCCGAAAGTCGCTTAGCTTTGACTTTGAAATATTTGGCATTGAACTGGATGAGCCACCAGCGAGCTTCTGAACCTCCATTCGCTTCGAGGGATAGGTCAGTAACCGATGCAGATACGTCGAATCCAATTGCGCATCGACTTTCAAGCGAAACCGAAAAATAAGATCAGACATCATGAGCCGCGCGCGAGTTGGCCCCACCAAGGCACAGGCCGCGACTAACTCGTAGGTGTTTTTCCGGGAGAAAAGTAAATCACCTTCGCGCACTTCAATGGTTGGATCAGGCGCAATCTCACTAGGCAACGCCTTGTTTTCAGCTGGTTTGAATTCACAGGATGTGACTGCGCCAAGCTTAAGTACCGCCCACTCGCCATCTTCTGCTGAACGGTCGAGGCAAACCGGACTCCATCCGCTATCGATGTTTGCCAACAGATCGCCGAACCTAAGACGCGGCCAACCCATTTGATTCGTCGCCGGGTCGCCAAACATATCGAGAAAGATGGACTGGGTGAGGCTGTCGAGTTGGGCCAGGGCGGCGCGGCGTTGGGTTCGGAGGGTTTCGGCCTGGTCCAGGATGGCGGCGATGCGGCGTTGTTCTTTCAGCGGCGGCAGTGGAATCGCAAGATCCGCGACAACCTGGCGCGTAATGCCTTGAATTGTTGCGCCACGCGCGTGTTTCGCGAAATGCTCTTCCTTCGTGCGCAGGAACTGGACAAGATACCCACCATCCAATTTTTCGGAATCAGGTGTTAGCGCAGTGATGTCTTGGCTGAAACACAAACTCATCCCAGCGATTGCGACCTTGCCAACGCTAGTCCGGGTTACTAGTAATACCGTGCCGGCTGGAACTTGATTGGTAGCCGAGGAAGCAATGGCCTCTTCTGTAATGAAGCTGCGTGCTTGGAGGGCAATTGGTCCAACCAAGTCTGCCCCGGTAATCCAAGGTATGTCGCCCGTGAAAAAGCGCTCGATGCTTTTGCTTGGCGTACCACCATTCTGGAAACGGCACACGTCCGACAGCGGTGCGCGGTCAAGAGATTGACTCACTTCAACATCCCCTCCAGCGCCTTCATCCCCGCCGCAATCTCATCCTCCAGCTTGGCCAGCTCCGCCAATATCTCGCCCGGCGCACGGTGCTGCACCTGGGCGTGCACCACTTCTTTGTAGCGGTTGATGCTGAGGTCGTAGCCGTTGGCGGCTATCTCGTGTTTGGGCACCAGGAAGCTTTGGGCGGTGCGGGGGCGGTCGGCTTGGGGGGTGTTGCGGGTGGCCCAGCGCTCCAGCACGTCGGGCAGGTTGTTTTTGGCGTGCTCCTCATTTGATAGCTGCTTGCGCAGGTTTTGTGTGCGCTGCAGGCCTAATTTATCCTCAGCTAGCAGGGGCTGGCGTTTGTCGTCCAGGCTGTAGCCGTCGGCCAGGCAGTCGTAGAACCACACTTTGTCGGTGCCGCCGCTGTTGGTTTTGGTGAAGAACAGTATGGCGGTGGACACGCCCGCGTAGGGCTTGAACACGCCGCCGGGCAGGCTGACGATGCCGTCTAGCTTTTGCTCTTCCACCAGC
>NZ_JBDTEM010000026.1:0-1523 GCF_039922535.1 Rhodoferax sp.
AGCCCGACAGCAGCAGCGACGCAAAGCCGCAGATCGAGGTCATCACCCCCAGCCGGATGGTGGGCCAAAAGCGCTTCACCCACGCGCCCCGGTCCTGGTCCGCCGCCGAGGTGTCTGACTGCACAAACAGGTAAATCGAATAGTCCACCGCCTCGCCGATCAGCGTGGTGCCAAAGCCCAGCGTGAGGCCGTGCACCGTACCAAAGCCCAGGCTCACCGCCGCGATGCCTGCCACGGCCCCTACCAGCACCGGCAACAGGCCCAGCACCATCGTGACGACCGAGCGGTAGATCAGCCACAGTAAAAGAACAATCAGCACGATGCTGATGGCCGAAAGGCGCTTGACCTCGGACTCGATGGTGTTGCGCACATTCACGCCAAACACACCAGGGCCCGTCAGCACCAGGCGGGCGGTGGCCGCAGGGCCATTTTGGGCGGCCACGGCTTCGGCAAACGCGGCACGGATGGTGTCCATGGCACGCTGCTGGCCATCGGTGTCCGAGCCCGCTGCGCGGGTTTGCAGCAGCAGCAAGGCGCGCTCGCCGTCGCGCGATGCCCACACGCCATCGGCGTTGCGCGGGCCGGTGCCGCCACGGCCCAGGGTATCCAGCAACAGCGGCAGTTCGCCCGTGGGGTCGTGGGGCAGCAGCGACTTGACCAGCAGCCCGGCGGGCGAGGCCAATAAATCCAGCGTGTCACCCAAAGCCGCACGCAGGCCGTCCACCGTGAAGTGCGCAGGCAGCATGGCCGGGCTGAGCTGGTAGCGGTGCGCCATCAAGAACGCCTGGTCGCGCTCCATGGCGACCAATTCACCGTTGCCCACGCTGCTGAACTGCGCCTCGCTGCGCAGCTTTTGGGCCACAGCTTTTGACAGGGCGGCGCGGGTTGGGCCGTCACTGCCCTCCACGCCCACCAGCACCAGGCGCGACACCAGGCCGTCGCGCAGTTGGTCTACCAGCAACTGCTGCTCGGGCGTGGGAGCCTGGGGCAAAAAGGCCGACATGTCGGCGGTAAAACGGGTCTGGCGCACCACCGCACCACACAGCAGCAGGGCCAGCAGGGCCAACCACACGGGCAAGAAACTGCGGCTGAAAATACGCTGGGTCATGGAGCTGCGGCGTTGTCGATCAGCATCACCGAGCGGTCTTTGTCGGCCTGCTCTACCTCGATACTGCGCAGCTCGGCGCGTTCACCTTGCATGGTGATGCGCTGCACCACGGCCAGCATCTTGGGGTTCAGCGGGCGCAGCACCAGGGTCCAGTGGGCTTCGTTGCCGTCCAAGGTCAACTGGTACAGACGCTCCAACGCAGCCTTGTCGCCCGCCAGCGTGCCGCGGATGCTTTCTACGAACACGCCCAGCTCAGGGTAATCTTTGACGCGCAGCACGTACTGGCGTTTGCCGCGCTCCACCGTGACGGTGTCGTGGTCTAGCACCATGGTTTCGGGTTTGGGCTTGAGGGTGCGTTTTTCCAGCCGGTCGGGGGCGGTGTAGAGCAGTTCGCCGGACGACAGCACAGGCTTGT
>NZ_JBDTEM010000027.1:0-3986 GCF_039922535.1 Rhodoferax sp.
GCGCAGCAGCCAGTCGGGCAGGCTGCCTGCATCCGCCATCGGATTGGCCGAGATGCGCAGCAGCTCTAGCTGCTGGCACTGCGCCAGTTCGGACGGCAACTGCCGCAGCTGGTTGCCCGCCAGCATCTGCTTTTGCATTTGCCCGCACTGGCCGATTTCGGCGGGCAGGGTGGTGATGTGGTTGTCGGTCAATATCAACCAGCGCAGCCGGGGCGGCAGGGCGGCGGCGGGCACGGTGCGGATCTGGCAGGACTTGAAGCCCACCATCTCCAACTGTGCGCACTGGCCCAGCACGGCAGGCAGTTCGGTGAAGGGGTTGCCCGAGCAAAAGATCACCCGCAGGCGGTGCAAACGGGGCAGGTCGTCGGGCAGGGTGCTGAGGGCGTTGCCCGAGAGGTTCAGCACCTCCAGCGTGTCGGCCAGGTCAAAAATTTCGGGGGGAAAGGTGGTCAGACCGTCGGATAGATCCAGCCGTTGGATGCCTTGCAGTTGGCCAGAGCGGAGTTGGGACAGGGTGTGCATGCCCGGTATTGTCGTGGCTGGCCTAGGCCGTCCAGTGCGCCAGACGTTTTAGGTGTAAAAATTGCCTCTGGCGCAGATTGCACCTGCGCAGGCAGCTATCAAAAACGAAGTAAGCCCTACAGCCACCGCGCCACGATGTCCAGCGGCTGCGGGCGGCCGAACAGGTAGCCTTGCACGGTGTCGCAGTGCTGGTCGGCCAGGAAGCGGCTTTGCGCTTCGGTTTCCACCCCTTCGGCCACCACCTGCAGGCCCAGGCCGTGGGCCAGGGCAATGGTGGCGCGCACGATGGCGGCATTGTCTTTGTCGGTGGCGATGTCGTGGACGAAGGAGCGGTCGATTTTGAGTTCGTCGATGGGGAAGCGTTTGAGGTAGGCCAGGGACGAGTAGCCCGTGCCAAAGTCGTCCACCGACAGCCGCACGCCCAGGGCGCGGATGTCCTGCAGCAGGCCGATCACCTGGTCGGCATCGGACATGGCGGTGGTTTCGGTGATCTCTAGGCGCAGCAGGTGCGGCGGGATGCCGGTCTCTTGCAGGGCCAGGCGTACCACCTGTACCAGGTCGCGGTTCAGGCATTGGCGGGCCGAGATGTTGACGGCGATGGGCACGGGTTTGAGCCCGGCACGCAGCCACAGCGCCACCTGGCGGGCAGCATGCAGCACCGCCCAGGCACCCATATCGACGATCAGGCCGCATTCTTCGGCCACATGGATAAAGCCGATGGGCATGACCAGTTGCTCGGGTGTGCGCTGCCAGCGCATCAAGGCTTCCATGCCGACCATCTGCTGCCCATACAGTGAAAACTGCGGCTGGTAGTGCAGCACAAACAGGTGTTCGCGCAGGGCCTGGCGCAGGTCCATCTCTAGCGCCAGGCGCTCGTGCAGGCGGGTGTTGATGTCGTTCGACCAGAAGTGGAAGCAGGCCTGGGGCTGGGCTTTGGCGCGGTACATGGCCATGTCGGCCTTGGACAGCAGGGCATCCAGGTCGGTGCCATCTTGCGGCGCCATCACCACGCCGACGCTGCCCGCGCTGGGCAGAACGATATTGCCAAAGTTCTCGCCCAGTGGGATGTCTTGGGTCAGCGCATCCACCACCTTGGTGGCGGCGGTGGCGGCACCGTCCTGGCCGCCCACCTCCTCCAGCAGCAGCACAAATTCGTCGCCACCCCAGCGGGCCACCGTGTCGGTGTCGCGGCACAGCGCGCGCAGGCGTTGGGAAACAACGCGCAGCACCTCGTCGCCGGCGCGGTGGCCCAGGCTGTCATTGATGTGCTTGAAGCGGTTCAGGTCCAAAAACAGCACCGCCACGTTGCCGCCGCGCCGTTGCACCCGGGACAGGGCCAGGTGCAGCCGCTCTTGCAGCAGCACCCGGTTGGGTAGGCCGGTGAGGGCATCGTGGGTGGCGGCATAGTCCAGCGCGCGCGCGGCGGCTACAGAATCTGTCACGTCGGCCAGCACCAGCACCGCGCCGTCCAGCGCGCCCTCGGGGTTGTGCAAGGGGCTGGCGGTAGCCCGCAGCACCCGCAGGCCGCCCGGGCCGGGCAGGTTGAGTAGTTCGCGCACATAGACCCGGCTGCCCCGGCCCAGGCATTCAAATACTGCGGCCACCAGGCGCTCCATGCTGTCTTCGCTCAGCGGGTAGGCGGCTTGCAGGGGCTGGCCTAGCAGCGTCTGGCCGGGGGCCTGCAATTGGGCGCTAGGGTTGGCATAGCGGATGGTGTGCAGCTGGGCATCGATGCTGATGACGGCATTGTCGATGGCTTGCAGGGTGGCCTGGGCGTGCTGGCGGGTGCGCAGCAGTTGGCGGTTCAGGGCCCGCAGCTTGCTCCCCAGCCAGAAAACCAGCGCCACGGCCAGCGCCAGGGTGGCGGTGGCGGGCGGCAGCCAGGTGCGGGCCGTCAGCAGCAGCCCACCACTGACCAGCAGCGGCAGTGCCAGCAGCCCCACCGACAGCAGCCCGGCCTTTAAAGGGAGGCGGCTGTGCCACACCGGCACCAGCGCCAGGCTGCTGACGGACAGCAGCGTAAGCAGCAGCTCTAGCGGAGCGGATGCACGGTGTATCCAGAGCTGGCTGCGCAGTGCCTCCAGCGCCTGGGCGTGGTACATCACCGATGGCAAGGTGGTATGGCTGCCCGCCAGTGGCGTGGCCAGCTCACCGCCCAACCCGCTGGCGGTGATGCCGATGAATACCGCCCGGCCCCGCACCACGTCTAAACGCTGGGGCGATTGCAAGGCGCTGGCAAATGACAGCGTAGGCAGGCCGTGCACCCGGGGCAGCATGATTTCGTGCGCGCGAACCCAGGTGGCGGGACGGCTGACGCTGTCTACCGGTAGCCACTGGTCCCAAGCCTGGCCGGGCGCGGCCTGCTGCTGCACCGCCAAGGCCAGTGCGGGCGTGTCGGCCTGGCCGTTGCCTGCCATCAGGTAAATGCTGCGGGATTGACCGTCTACATCTACTTCCACATCGACATGGCCCAGGCTGGGACGGGTTTGGGTGTCGGTCGCCACCAAGGTGGGCAGCAGCGGCGCGGCGGCGATGCGACCATCGGCCTGCTGCGCCGGGGCCACGGCCAGCACCACATGGCCTTGGCGGGCGATGGCGGTGGCCAGGGCGGCATCGCTGGCGGGGTTGCGGGTATCGGGTTCAGAGAAGAGTACCGCCATGCCGATGGCGCTGGCCCCGGCCTCGCGCAGGCGGTCGATCATCTGGGCGTGTATTTCGCGTGGCCAGGGCCAGCGGCCCAGGGTGGCCAGGCTGGCATCGTCAATCGCCACCACCACCGGCGGCTGGGCGCTGGCGGCATAGCTGGGCAACAAAAGATCGTAAGCCAACAGGTTCAGCCGCTCGACCGCCGACGGGTGCAGCCAGACCAGCAGCACCGCGGTCGCCATGCCCGCCAGCCACCAGCTGCCGCGCAAGGTGGCCCGCCCCCAGCCGGGCGGGAGTCGCGGGGAGGCGATACCTCCGGTGGGCGCAGGCAGAGGGGTCAGAAAAACGCCAGGGCAGGAAGGAGCAAAAGCAGGGCGGGCCAGCGGCTGGGAGGGGGTTGCGGCACAACAAACGTTTGTGTGCTGCCCCAGGGGCCGGTGTATCCATCGGTACCGGTGGCCTGCACCCGCACATAGTGGGGGCCAGGCTGCAGGTCTTTCAGGCTGAACTGGCTGGTGTCGGCATCCGCATCGGCCAGGGGGTTGCTGAAGTGGTCATCGCGCGCCACCTGCAGGTGGTAGTGGGCGGTTTGGGGCTGTGCCGTCCAGCGCAGGGTCAGGCTGCCGTCCTGGGGCTGGGGAATGTCGACACCCGGGCCGGGTAGCACACGGCGAAACGCCTGGGCATCACCCCAGGGGCCTTGGCCCTTGGTCGGGTGGATGGCCGCCACACGCCATTGGTAGATGCCGGGGGCCAGGTCCTGCGGCGGCTGGGCGCTGGCGCTGGAGACGACTTGCTCGTCCACCGCCGTGCCATGG
>NZ_JBDTEM010000028.1:0-2316 GCF_039922535.1 Rhodoferax sp.
CCGGCACCCACGCCATCGTCAAGTTCTTCCGCGCCGTGCTGGACACCGTGCGCCCCGGCACCATTCTGCTGGCCGAAGCCTGCCAGCCACCGGCCGAGGTGGTGACTTATTTTGGTGACAGCGACGAATGCCAGGCGGCCTACCATTTCCCGGTGATGCCGCGCATCTACCTGGCGCTGGCCGAAGCCTCGGCCAAGCCGATTTTTGACACCCTCTCAACCAACTTCACGCCCGACATCCCGGATGCCTGCGGCTGGTTCTCTTTTCTGCGCTGCCACGACGAGCTGACGCTGGAGATGGTGACCCCGGAAGAGCGCAAAACCATCCACGCCGCCTACTGCCATCAGCCCGAATGGGATTTCCGCCAGGGCGAAGGCATTGCCTCGCGCCTGGTGGACCTGTTCCAGAGCGATGCGGCGGCGGTGCAACTGGCTTTCAGCATCAGCTTCACCCTGCTGGGCACGCCAGTGATCTTCTACGGCGACGAATTCGCTAAGCCCAACGACAACCAGTTCCAGGCCGACCAGGAAGCCCTCACTGGCTACAAAGATGCGCGTTACAAGGTGCGCGGTGCCGTGGACTGGGCCAGCGTAGACCGCCAACTGGCCGATGCCAGCAGCCTGCCCGCACGCACGCACGATGCCGTGCGCACCATGCTGACCGTGCGCCGCGCCCACCCTGCCCTGGCCGCAGGCAACTTCCAGCCGCTGACCACGCTGGACGACCGCATCCTGGCCTATGTGCGCGGCACGGCGGAGCAGCAGGTACTGGTGGTGCAAAACCTGTCCAAGGACGCAGTGAGCGTGACCCTGCCCGCCGCCATTGCCGGTGCGGACTGGAAGCGGATCTTTGGCCAACAAGACCTGGCCCAGGGCGTGCTTGCCTTGCCACCCAAAGGCTTTAGCTGGTTTGCCGCCTGAAATTGACTCACCCCCAGGCTCCAGTGCTACGCACTTTCCTCCAACCCCCTTGCAGGGGGCAACACCAGCAGCCTGGCAAAGCCAGTTCTGCGGTGTTTCTGGAAGGCGTATCTTTTGGCTTTGGCCGGGGGCTGAAACCTGATTTTTTACACACTAACCGGAACCGAACACATGGCTTCTGACCTGTTGAACCAACGCACCTCGGGCGTGTTGCTGCACCCTACTTCCCTGCCCGGCCCGCACGGCTGTGGCGACTTTGGACCCAACGCTTTTTATTTTGTGGATTGGCTGGAAACGGCTGGCCAGTCGCTATGGCAAACCCTGCCGCTGGGCCCCATCGGCCCCGGCGATTCGCCCTATATGGGCAGCTCGGCTTTTGCAGGCAACCCGTTGCTGGTGGCGTTTGAGCCGCTGGTAGAAAAAGGCTGGATCGCCCAGGAAGCACTGGCCACCACCTTCAACGACGAGACCATCAGCTTCGGCCAGGTCGTGCCCTGGCGGCAGCAAAAACTGCGCGAAGCCTTTGCTGGCTTCCAGGCCAGCGCTACCCCGGAAGACCAGGCGGCGTTCGCGGCATGGCTGCTGGCCGAACAGAGCTGGGTGGCCGACTACACCTTGTTCATGGCGCTGGACCAGGCCCACACCCCGGCCCTGTGGCCCGACTGGCCCCAGCCGCTGTCGCGCCGCGAACCTGCTGCACTGGCCGCAGCACGCACCCAATACGCCGGTGAAATCGGCTTCTGGGGCTTTGTGCAGTGGCAGTTTGACGTGCAGTGGAAGCGTCTGAAGGGCTATGCCAACAGCAAGAACATCCACATGGTGGGCGATTTGCCGATTTTTATCGCGCACCACTCGTCCGACTGCTGGTCGCGCCCCGACCTATACGCGCTGGATGCCGCAGGCCACCCGCTGGTCATCGCCGGGGTGCCGCCCGACTTCTTCTCGGCCACCGGCCAGCGCTGGGGCAACCCGCTGTACAACTGGGCCGCCATGAAGGCCGACGGCTACGCGTGGTGGATTGAGCGCGTCAAACGCCAGCTCACCCTGGCTGACGTGGTGCGCATCGACCATTTCCGCGGCTTTGTAGGCTACTGGGAGATTCCGGCCAGCGAACCCACCGCTGTCAAGGGCCGCTGGATGCCCGGCCCCGACTACGACCTGTTTGCGGCCATCGAAGCCGCGTTGGGCAAGCTACCCATCATTGCCGAAGACCTGGGTGTGATCACCGACGAGGTGGTGGCGCTGCGCACCCGGGCGGGTTTTCCGGGCATGCGGATTTTGCAGTTTGCGTTCTCGGATGACGCAGGAAACGGCTTTTTGCCGCACAACTACGCACGCGACACCGTGGTTTATAGCGGCACGCATGACAACGACACGGTAGTGGGCTGGTGGGCCG
>NZ_JBDTEM010000029.1:0-4536 GCF_039922535.1 Rhodoferax sp.
GCGGCACCGCCGATGTGACGATTGCCGATGTGTACCAATCGAACGGTGTGATCCACGTAGTCGACAAGGTTCTGCTGCCTAAATAAGTACACCCCCAGGCTTGCTCACTTCGTGTAGCAGCACCCCCCTTGCAGGGGGCAAACCCGACGGTCCGGCAAAGCCGGTCCCGTGGGTTCCTGGAATGGGATGCCATGCCGTTATCGTTGAGGACTTACAAATTCGCGTCTTCGCGCAGCCGCAAAAAGCTGGCAAAGCGCGGAATCCCGCTAGGGTTCATATCGCGGAAGCGGTAGGTCACCCAGGTGCCCACGGCAGGCGGCTTACGCCGCTGTTCATCGGTAAAGCCGGTGCCCAGCTTGAAGCGCAAGCCATTAGGTGTTTCCACCTGCAATGCGCCCAGCATGCCCGCATATTTGCCCCGACCTGCCACATGGCCCACCACCCGGGCTTCGGCATCGTCGAAGGGCTTTAGTTTCAAAAAATCGTCCTTGCCGGGGCTGGCCAGCAGGGCATCGCCCCGGTGCAGCACCAGCCCCTCGCCGCCCGCTTGCACCGTTTGGCGCAACAGGGCCTGCAGGGCAGAGTCGCTGGCCACGCGGGACTGCGCCACCGGCTGCACCCAGGCGGGCAGCGCCAGTTGCTGCAAGGTGGTCAAGCGCGTATCGAAAGGGCCGCTGTGCCCCGGCAGGTCAAACACTTGGTAGCGCATCTGCCGCCAGGCGGCATCGCCCGCATCGCCTTGCCGCACGGTCGATACCGCCGTGGCAAAGGCACCGTGTCCGGCCCACAGTTCACCGTCCAGCGCCGTCGATGGCCAGCCCGCGGTAAACCACGCGGGTGGGGAGACGCGTTGGCCGCCGCGCGTCCACAGCTGCGTGCCATCCCAGTAGCCGCGCACGCCGTCCAGCTTTTCGCTGACCCAGTAGCCCTCTAGCGCGGTGCCGCTGCGGTAGGCCGTGGGCCGTTGCAGTGCAGGTGGGCTGTTGGCGCGGCTCCAACGGGGCACACCCGCCACGGCGGCGAGCAGCAGACTTTGCAACAGGGTTCGGCGGGGGATAGAGGGTGTAGGCATGGCAACAATTTACGCCAAACAGGGCGTTTGGGGTGGCTACATTTGCAAACAAATTACCCGCATAGGAGGTGCTGCACCTTGTTACAGTTGTTTGCGCATAGTTCATACGTCTTCATTTTTCACCTTCTTTTCTACCATTTCGGAGACCTCACGCATGCCTATTTTTTCCTTCCGCCTCGCCTCGGTAGCCACCGCTGCGGCCCTGTGCTGCGCCGCCCAGGCTGCCTCTGTGGCCCCTGTCGCTGCCGAGCACGGCATGGTCGTCACCGCCCAGCATTTGGCCACCCAGGTGGGTGTAGACGTGCTCAAAAGAGGTGGTAACGCCATCGACGCCGCGGTAGCCGTGGGCTATGCGCTGGCGGTGGTGTACCCGGCGGCGGGTAACCTGGGCGGCGGCGGCTTCATGACCGTGCAACTGGCCGATGGCCGCAAGACCTTCCTGGATTTCCGCGAAAAAGCTCCACTGGCCGCTACCGCCAATATGTACTTGGACGCCAGCGGCAATGTGGTCAAGGGGGCCAGCACCAATGGTTACCTGGCGGTGGGCATTCCCGGTTCGGTAGCGGGTTTTGAAGATGCCCGCACCAAGTACGGCACTATGTCCCGTGCCAAGCTTCTGGCCCCGGCTATCCAACTGGCCGAGCGCGGCTTTGTGCTGCAAGAGGGCGACGTGGACATGCTGAAAACTTCGACCGAAGACTTCAAGAAGGACGCACCGTCTGGCGCCATCTTTTTGAACAAAGGCGAACCCTTCCAGATCGGCCAAAAGCTGGTCCAAAAAGACCTGGCCAAAACCCTGAAATTGGTCAGCCAGAAGGGCACAGACGGCTTCTACAAAGGCCGTGTGGGTGCCGACATCGTGGCCGCCAGCCAGGCTGGCAAAGGCATCATCACCCAAGAAGACTTGAACCAGTACAAGGTGCGTGAACTGGCCCCGGTGGAGTGCGACTACCGCGGCTACCACATCGTCTCGGCCCCGCCTCCCAGCTCGGGCGGCGTGGTGATCTGCGAAATCTTGAACATTGTCGAAGGCTATCCACTGAAAGAGCTGGGCTTCCGTTCGGCCCAGGCCGTGCATTACCAAATTGAGGCCATGCGCCACGCCTACCTGGACCGCAACAGCTACCTGGGCGACCCCGACTTCGTGAAAAACCCGCTGGACCGCCTGCTCGACAAGGCCTACGCCGCCAAGATCCGCGCTGCCATCGACCCTAATAAAGCGGGCGTGTCCAAGGACATGAAGCCCGGCGTGGCCCCGCACGAAGGCACCAACACCACCCACTACTCCATCGTCGACAGCATGGGCAACGCCGTGTCGGTCACCTACACGCTGAACGACTGGTTCGGTGCCAAGGTGACCGCCGCCAAGACCGGCGTGCTTCTGAACAACGAGATGGACGACTTCACCTCCAAGGTCGGCGTGCCCAACCTTTACGGCCTGGTGCAGGGCGAGGCGAACAAGATTGAACCCGGCAAGCGGCCCCTGAGCTCCATGAGCCCCACCATCGTGACCCAAAACGGCAAGCCTGTGATGGTGGTCGGCACCCCTGGCGGCAGCCGCATCATCACCGCCGTCACGCACACCATCATGAACGTGATCGACTACGGTATGGATGTGCAAGAAGCTGTGGACGCACCGCGCTTTCACCAGCAATGGCTGCCCGATATGACCAATATGGACACCTTCGGCATCAGCCCCGACACCCGCAAAATCTTGGAGGGCATGGGCCACAACCTGGGAGCCCCGCAGCCCGCAAACCACCTGGCCGCGATTCTGGTCGGTGCGCCCACGCTGGGCGGCAAGCCACGGGGCAACTTCCGCTTCTACGGCGCGAACGATCCACGCCGCAACACCGGTTTGGCCGAAGGCTATTAAAACTTAGTTTGCTATTTAATTAAGAGCTGTCAGTGCAGGTACCCATTGCGCTGGAAGCTTTTTTTATTGCCAATAAGCGTGCGGGCTATTTATGCTGGACGGGCAGAACTTGACAGTTAGCCAATGGGGTCGGATCACGATTGCGCGCTAAAAGGCCGGTTGTCGTGTCGTCCGCTTACCCGCATTCGTGCTCCGACCCCTTTGGCGGGTTAGCGACTTGTGGCTCCAATTTCAGACTTTTAGGCCGTGTTTCAGGCACCTAATCGGCTGCCCGTGCTTACCAGATCAGCACGAGCAGCTCCTATTTTTTACTATCAAATAGGGATAAATCCAGCGCCATAAACAGGCTGTGCGGATCTTCTTGGTAGCTGGCAAACGGCCCGCAGGGCACAAAGCCCATGCTGGCGTAGAGTTTTTGCGCGGGCTGGAACGCGGCTTCCGTACCGGTTTCCAGGCTCAGACGCGTGTAGCCCCGCGCCTTGGCCACTTCCAGAATGTGCACCAGCATCGCCCGGCCCGCACCCCGGCCTCGTTGGGCGGTGGGGGTGCGCATGGATTTGAGCTCGCCGTGCTGGGTATCCAGCTGCTTTAGTGCGCCGCAGCCCAGCAGCAGCGGGCCTTCCCAGGCGGTCCAGAAGGAGATATCGGGCGCGCGCAATGCGTTGATGTCTAGCGCAAACACGCACTCGGGCGGCGACAGTTCGTACATGTGGTCCAGGTGCTCTTGCAGAAGGGCATGGATGGCGGGCCGCGTAAGGTCGTCGATTTCAATATGCATACAGGCGTATTATTATTTCGATAGCTGTCAGCGCAGGTACTACCTGCGCCGGAGGCACTTTTGATGCTTAAACTGCTTCGCTGATGCCGCCCACGACCTGGCTGAAGCCGCCATCTACGTAGGTGATTTCTGCGCTCACGCCTGCGGCCAGGTCGCTCAGCAGAAATGCCGCCACATTGCCCACATCGTCAATCGTCACGTTGCGGCGAATCGGGCACTCTGCCGTGGCTTTGAGCATCTTGCCGAAGTCCTTGATGCCGCTGGCGGCCAGGGTTTTGATGGGGCCGGCGCTAATGCCGTTGACGCGCACGCCCTTGGGGCCGACCGACTCGGCCAGGTAGCGCACGCTGGCTTCCAGGCTGGCTTTGGCCAGGCCCATGGTGTTGTAGTTGGGCAAAACGCGCAGGGAACCCAGGTAGGTGAGGGTCAGCAGGGCGGCCTTGTCGCTCAGGTAGGGCAGGGCGGCCTTGGCCATGGCGGGGAAGCTGTAGGCGCTGATGTCGTGCGCCACGCGGAAGCTTTCGCGGCTCAGGCCGTCCAACAAGTCGCCGGTGATGGCTTCGCGCGGGGCAAAGCCAATGCTGTGGACGAAGCCGTCAAACGTAGGCCAGGTTTGCGCCAGGTCGGTGAACAGCTTGTCGATTTGTGCGTCATCGCCCACGTCGCAGTCAAAAATCAGCTTGGAGTCGAAATCGGCGGCGAATTCGGTGATGCGGTCTTTGAAGCGCTCGCCCACGTAGCTGAACGCCAGCTCCGCGCCTTCGCGGTGGCAGGCCTTGGCGATGCCGTAGGCAATGGAGCGGTTGCTCA
>NZ_JBDTEM010000030.1:0-6355 GCF_039922535.1 Rhodoferax sp.
AGCAGGTCAAACCGGTTGGAGATAAAACCCTTCTTGCGGAAGTTGCTGTCGCCGTCGTTTTCGTTCGCCAAACCGGCATCGCTGGACGGCACGGTCAGCGCGGCAGAAGCATCCTTCATGCGGTACGCGGTGCTGTACTTGGGTGTCAGGTCCAGGCGGATCTTGGTGTCCGGGTCAGAACCAAGCTCCAGGGCCTGGGCAGAAACGGCGCACAGCATGCCCGCTGCCAGCGCCAAGGCGCTGCGTGGGAAGGGGGTGGGTTTTTTTATCATTAAAGTCTCCTCGTTAAGTGTTTTTTGCTACTTCAAAAAAAGGTGGCCCCAGCGCACGCCCGCTAGGGCCACCGCCCCAAATCACAGGTAGGTCGATGCCAAGCCACCATCGACCGGTATGTTTGCGCCGCTGACCCAGCGGGCGGCATCGCTGCACAGCCAGGCAATCACTGCCGCCACTTCGTCGGCGAAGGCCGGGCGCAGCATGCGGTGGGCATCGGCCTGCACCCGCTCCTCGCCCAGCATGGAGACGAAGTCGCCCAGGATGGGGGTGAACACCGGGCCCGGTGCCACGCAGTTCATGCGCACGCCTTTGCCCAGAAACCACTCTTGCGATTGCACGCCGTTCCAGACAATCAGCGCCTCCTTGAAGTACTGGTAGCAGGTGGCCTGCGGCACAGGGTGGTCGCGCAGCCAGTGCGCACCGGCATCGAAACCTTTGGCAGCGGCCAGTTCTTTGTGCAGGTCCAGCCGCAAGGGCCACTCGGCTCCCAAGATGGATGCCACGTTGACGATGCTGCCGCCACGCGGGATGCGCGGCAACACCGCTTCCGTCAGGTGGCGCAGGCCCAGATAGTTAACCCGCGCCACCAGGTCTCCGTCGGCTGTGCCGGGCACACCGGCGATATTGCAGAAGCCATCAATATGCTTAGGTAGCTGGGCCACCGCCGCGTCGATGGCGGCGACGCTGCCCAGATCGGCTTTGACAAAGCCGTCTAAGGTCAGACTCGGGTCATTGCGGTCCATACCGATCACCGTCGCACCCTGGAATCGGGCCAGCCGTGCCACCTCGGCCCCTATGCCGGACGACGTGCCAGTGATGACGATGGTTTTTCCTTGCAAGCTCATGCTGTTCTCCTGGTTGATCTGGGTGGGTTAGAAGGGGTAGGTCGGCGCCTGGTCTTTCACCGTGACCCACTGCCACTGCGTGTATTCCTCCATGTCGGCAGGCCCGCCCACGCTGCCGCCATTACCCGCGATGCCAGGGCCGCCGAAGGGGTTCACGCACTCGTCATTCACGGTCTGGTCGTTGATGTGGACCATGCCGGACTTGAGCTGTTGGGCCACCGCCATGGCCCGCCCCACCGATTTGGAGATCACCGCCGCTGCCAGGCTGCCGGTGTTGTTGTTGGCCAGCGCAATCGCCTCCTCATCCGTGGTGTAGGTGATGATGTTGGCCACCGGGCCAAAGGTTTCTTCCTCAAACACCCGCTGGCCGGGCTTGACACCTGTTAGCACCGTAGGCTTGTAGAACAGGCCATCAAAGCTGCCACCGGCTTCCAGCTTGGCACCAGCCTTAACGCTGTCTTGCACCAGGGCGTGCACGCGATCACGCTGCTTGGCGTCGATCAGCGGGCCCAGGGCCACCTGGCCGCTGGCACCGTTGCCCATGGGCAAATGCGTGGCCTTGGCAATCAGCCGTTTGGTGAACTCCGCCGCCATGCTGCTGTGCACCAGGATGCGGTTGGAGGCCATGCAAATCTGGCCCTGGTGGAAGTACGCGCCCCAGGCCGCGTTGCTGGCCGCCACGTCCAAGTCGGCATCGTCCAGAATGATCAGCGAGTTGGCACCGCCCAGCTCCAGCGACACCTTCTTCAGATGGCGACCCGCCAGCTCGCCAATGCGGCGCCCCACGGCCACGGAGCCGGTGAAGGCAATCATTGGCACCAGCGGGTCTACCACCAGCGCCTCGCCTGCTTCCGCATCGCCGGGCAGCACCTGCAGCAAGTCCTTGGGCAAACCCGCTTCGGCAAAAATGCGGGCAATCATCAAGCCGCCAGACACGGGCGTGCGGCTGTCGGGCTTGACCACCACACCATTGCCCGCTGCCAGTGCCGGGGCAATCGCCCTCAGCGCCAAAATCAAAGGGAAGTTAAAGGGCGAGATCACCCCCACCACGCCATGCGGCACCCGGCGCGCAATGCTGGTGCGACCGGGCACGCTGGGCAACACATGGCCTTGCGATTGCAATGGCAAGTTGGCGGCCAGTTGGCAAATCAACGCGGCCTCGCGAACTTCATGCTGGCCCTTGCCCAGAATGCCGCCGGTTTCCCTGGCGGTGTACAGGGCCAGCGCGTCGAAATGCTGTTCAAACAAAGCCCCAGCACGGCGGAAGATGGCGGCCTTTTCGCGTGGCGGCACCGCCACCCAGACCTTCTGCGCCGCTGCGGCAGCCGCCGTAGCCACCGCCATGTCGGCGGCATTGGCAATGCCCACGCGGCACAGCACCTGGCCGGTGGCGGGCTCGACCACGTCGCGCAAGCCAGCGCCCAAGGCCGCTTGTTGCAAGCCTACAAAGTTAAAAAGTCCCGCCGTATCTGTCGCACCCATAGCCATGTCCTTTTAGTGAAATTGCGTTTATCAACTCGCCACATTTCTTTGCAGCACGCATCGACTAACGCAATGCACGGACCAGCCCCGGAAAGAAAGCCCGCCAAAAGCCGCAGATCAGGCCGTCCCCCAGAGGGGAATTAGGTAGATACCCGAGGCCCCTTTACCGCGCCGCAACATAGGGAAATCACCCTCCAAAAATTTCATCAAATAGTTATATTTGCAAATCAAATTTGATCAATTGGTGAAATGAAAACACGCAACCCTTCACGTGCTTCTCGGGTTTCTTTGGCCGATGTGGCCCGTGCCACGGGCACGGTGTTGAGCAACTTCGACAGCAGCTCGGTCAACAAGGCCCTGGGCGGTTTTGCCAGCACGCACATCGGCAGCGAGACGCACCCCAACATTGCCGACATCAGCGAATGCCTGTTCTTCTCGCCGGGCGATGGCCGCATCTGGCTGCAAGACCAACGCATGGTTTTGCTGCACACCGAAGCCCTGGGCTCGCTGCGCCGCGAGATGATCGACAGCCTGGGCACCCAGCAGGCGCGCGGCCTGTTCACCCGCGCGGGCTACGTCAGCGGCGCGCGCGATGCCCACCTGGTGCGCCAGCAATGGCCCGATGCCGACCCCTCGGCGGCCGCCATCGCAGGTACCCGCCTGCATGCGCTGGAAGGCGTGGTCAAGGTCGAGCTGGTGCAGGTGGAGTACGACGCGCAAACCGGCAGCTACGAGGGCGAATTCCTGTGGCACAACTCCAGCGAGGACGACGAACACATCGCCGCCTACGGCATCGGCGGCTCGCCCGCCTGCTGGATGCAGGTGGGCTATGCCACAGGCTACGTCAGCACCCTGTTCGGTCGGCTCATCGTGTTCCGCGAGACGCAATGCCGCTCCATGGGCGACGCGCATTGCCGGGTGGTCGGCAAGTCGGCCGACCAGTGGGATGACATCGAGGAAGACATGCGCTACCTGAACGTGCGCGAGTTTGTAGACACCGCCGCCTATGCGCGGCCACAGTCCGATGCGGCCGAGCTACCGGCCAGCAGCGCACCCGCGGGGGACGCAATGGTCGGTGCCTCGTCAGCCTTCAACGCCGCCTGCCACCAACTCAGCCGCGTGGCACGTACCACCGCCACCGTGCTGTTCACCGGCGAATCCGGCGTAGGCAAAGAAAAGTTTGCCAGCATGCTGCACAAGATCAGCCCGCGCAAAGACAAGCCCTTCATCGCCGTGAACTGCGCCGCCATTCCCGAGACGCTGATCGAATCCGAGCTATTCGGCGTGGAACGCGGCGCCTACACCGGCGCCAGCGTGTCGCGCCCCGGCCGCTTTGAACGCGCCAGCGGCGGCACCTTGTTTCTGGACGAAATCGGCACGCTGAGCTACGTGGCCCAGGGCAAGCTGCTGCGCGCGCTGCAAGAGGGCGAGATTGAACGCGTGGGCGGCACCCGCAGCATTGCGGTGGATGTGCGCGTGCTGGCCGCCACCAACGAAACCCTGCGCCAGGCCGTGCGGGACGGTCGCTTCCGCGAAGACCTGTTCTTCCGCCTCAACGTCTTCCCCATCCACCTGCCGCCCCTGCGCGAGCGGCGCGACGACATTCCGCTTCTGATGAACCACTTTCTGAACCACTACCGGCGCAAACACGGCTGCGCCACCCTGGGATTCACCCAGGCCGCCGTGCGCACGCTGCTGAACTACGACTTCCCCGGCAACATCCGAGAGCTGCAAAACCTGGTGGAGCGCGCCGTCATCATGGCCGACGTGGGCGGGCTGATCGACGTGCACCACCTGTTTACCAGCGGCGAGACCCTGGCACCCGATGTGATGACGCTCAAGCTGCAAGACGGTGCGGGCACGCTCAACCTGGCGGCCACACCCGCGCCCGCGCCAGCCGCCGCCGCAGCACCTGCGGCTACTTCACCCGCCAGCGCCCTGTCGCTGGACCAGACCGAGCGCGCCATGCTGCAGCGCGCCATCAGCGGCGCCAAGGGCAACCTGTCGGCCGCCGCCCGCCTGCTGAACACCAGCCGCGCCAAACTGGCCTACCGGGCCCGAAAACACGGGCTGGTGTAATGCAACCTGGGACCCCAGCGTCTATCCCAAAAATTTATAAAAAATCAGCCTCTAGCGCAGGTAGCACCTGCGCAAGAAGCTCTCAAAAATATAGCGTCTATTGGGCTATGCTCACGCGGCCTTGCCCCCTCCATCGACCCACCCCTTACTAGACCCATGCTCACCGGCGACCTCAAAAGCAAAATCGACCAGATTTGGAACGCCTTCTGGTCCGGCGGCATCGCCAACCCCATCGAAGTCATCGAGCAAATCACCTACCTGCTGTTTCTGCGCCGCCTGGACGACCTGCACACCCTCGAAGAAAACAAGGCCAACCGGCTGAAGAAGCCCATCGAGCGCCGCATCTTCCCTGAAGGCGTGAACGACCGCGGCCGCGCTTTCGAGAGCCTGCGTTGGAGCCGTTTCAAGAACGCAGCCGCCAGCGAGATGTTCACCATCGTAGGTGAACATGTCTTCCCCTTCCTGCGCACCCTGGGCACCGACGACTCCACCTACGCCCACCACATGAAGGACGCCCGCTTCACCATCCCCACGCCCGCCCTGCTGGAAAAGGTGGTCGATTTGCTGGATGCCGTGCCCATGGAAGACCGCGACACCAAGGGCGACCTGTACGAGTACATGCTGGGCAAAATCGCCAGCGCCGGGCAAAACGGCCAGTTCCGCACGCCGCGCCACATCATCCAGCTGATGGTCGAGATGACCGCCCCCACGCCCCTTGATACCATTTGCGACCCGGCCAGCGGCACTTGCGGCTTCCTGGTGGCGGCGGGCGAATACCTGCGCGACCACCACGCCACGCTGTTCCACGACGCCACATCAAATAAGCACTTCAACCACGCCATGTTCCATGGCTACGACTTCGACAACACCATGCTGCGCATCGGCAGCATGAACATGATGCTGCACGGCGTAGACAACCCGGCCATCACCTACCGCGACTCGCTGGGCCAAGAGCACGGCACAGAAGAAGGCCGCTACAGCCTGGTGCTGGCCAACCCGCCCTTTGCCGGCAGCCTGGACTATGAAAACGTAGCCAAAGACCTGCTGCAAACCGTCAACACCAAAAAGACCGAGCGGCTATTTCTAGCCCTGTTCCTGCACCTGCTCAAGCCCGGTGGCCGCGCCGCCGTCATCGTGCCCGACGGCGTGCTGTTTGGCAGCAGCAAAGCCCACAAAGAGCTGCGCCGCATGCTGGTGGAAGAGCAAAAGCTAGACGGCATCGTCAGCCTGCCCGGCGGCGTGTTCAAGCCCTACGCGGGCGTGTCCACCGCCATACTGTTCTTCACCAAAACCAACAGCGGCGGCACGGATAAGGTGTGGTTCTACGACATGCAGGCCGACGGCTACAGCCTGGACGACAAACGCCAGCCCCTGCTGCCTGAAGACAAATTAGGCCTACAGCGCACGCAGCACCTGCGCAAGCAGCTATCCAATGAAGAGCACGCTAAAAACAACCTGCCCGACGTGCTGGAGCGCTGGACCACCCGCAACACCCCCCAAGCCGACCGCCCCCGCACCGCCCAAAGCTTCCTGGTGCCCAAACACGAGATAGCCGCCAACGGCTACGACCTCAGCATCAACCGCTACAAAGAAGTAGTGCACGCCCAGGTGCAGCACCGCGCGCCGGGCGAGATATTGGCGGAGTTGGCGAAGCTGGAGGATGAGATTGCGGC
>NZ_JBDTEM010000031.1:0-6885 GCF_039922535.1 Rhodoferax sp.
CCGGTGATGGACGTGGCCATCGTCGGCAAATCGGTGCTGTACATGGACAGCCTGCCGCTGGAGGCCAACGTGCTGTTTCACACGGTGATGGCCACCAAGATGCCCTTCGTCGGACGCGGCTAGCGTCGCGCCAGCGCGCTGGCCGTTAGCGGCACACCGAGAGGCCATCCATCCGCCGCCAAGCCGTGCGCGTACACCGCATCGCAGGCTGCAGCCATGGCGAACTGCCCCATGGCCAACCGGGCACCGACCATTCCGGCCAGTACATCCCCCGTTCCCGCAGTCGCCAGCCGTCCATTGCCCGTCGGGTTGATGTGGGGCATCTGGCTGGGCGCGGCGATGACCGTGCCTGAACCTTTCAATACCGCCACGCAAGCGAAACGGTCGGCCAGTTGCTGGGCGGCGCTGAGTCGGTCGGCCTGGATCTGGGTGGTGCTGCATCCCAGCAGGCGAGCGGCTTCCAGCGGATGCGGCGTGAGCACCGTGGGCAGGCCCTGGGCGGCACGGGCGCGCAACTGGGCCTGCAGGGTGGTGTCGGTGGCGATGGCGTTCAGCGCGTCGGCATCCAGCACCAGCCGGGCGGCCTCCAGCAAAACGCGGGGTAGCAGGGCGCGCACTGCCTCACCGCCGCCACAGCCGCACACCACGGCCAGGGCGTGCAAGGGCAGGGCGCTGGGGGCGCGGAACATCAGTTCGGGCTGCTCTGGGTGCACGCTCAGGCTGCCGCCGTCCAGCAGGCCGACGAAGACGCGCCCGGCTCCCGTGTGCAGCGCGGCGCTGGCGGCCAGCAGGGCGGCACCGGCCATGCCCGGCGCGCCACCCAGAATGGCTACGTCGCCGTAGCTGCCTTTGTGGCTGGCGTGGGTGCGGCAGGTGGGGATCGGCGCGCCGACCAGTTGGGCGGTAGGCGCCGTAAGGGCCGTGGGCGTGCTGGCGTTGCTAGTTTCTAGATCGTCCAGCCAGACCTGGCCTGCAGTATCGCGGCCGTGGCCGGTGAATAGGCCCGGTTTGAGGCCGAGCAGGCACAGCGTATTTTTGGCATAAATAGTGCTGCTACCGCTTATTGTATCTGCGCTGCCAGCTACGGATTGCATAGCAAAATTGCCGGTGTCGGCCTGCAGCCCGGTGGGCAGGTCGATGGCCAGCGTGGGTGCGGGGCTGGCGTTCATGGCGGTGATCCACGCGGCCATGGTGCCCGCTGGGGCGCGGCTGCTGCCGATGCCTAGGAGTGCGTCGATGCACAGGTCCTGGGCCGTCAGGGTGGTGGGTGGCGCATCGGCAAAAGGCACGCCAGCGGCACGGGCGCGCGCCAGGGCGGCCAGGCTGTCGGCGGGGGCGTTGACCTCCAGGCCTAGCCAGGTCACCACCACGGTTTTGCCGCGCAGGTGCAGCTGGGTGGCGGCCTCTAACCCGTCACCGCCGTTGTTGCCGGGCCCGCAGGCGATCCACACGCTGCGCGCATGGGGTGCCAGTGCCAGGGCCAGCCGCGCCACGGCCAGCCCGGCGCGCTGCATCAAGGTGTGGGGTGGTAACTGGGCCATGGCGCCCTGCTCGATGCGGCGCGTGGCGGCGGTGTCGAACAGGGGGTGGGCGCGGTTGGGAGTGATGCGTTGCATGGCCCGATTGTGCGGCGTTCCCTGTGTGCGGCGGTCCGTGGGGTCGCCTGGGGGCTCAGTGCCGCAGGCGCTCCAGCCCCAAGCCTTCCATGTCCAACTCGGGCGTACGGCCTGCCACCAGGTCGGCGGTGGCGCGGGCGCTGCCGCTGGCCAGGGCCCAGCCGTAGGCGCCGTGGCCCAGGTTCAGCCACACGCCGGGCAGGCCGCTGGGGCCGATCAGCGGCGGGCCGTCGGGCAGCATGGGGCGGGCCCCTTTCCAGATTTGCACATTGCTGGCCAATTGGGCCGCGCCGGGAAACCAGTCGTACAGCACCTTGTACAGCCGGGCGATGGCGGCGGAATGGTGGGCATCGGCCCGGCTGCCGATGTCGATGCCGCCCGCGACCCGCACGCGCTGGCCCATGCGGGCGATGGAGATTTGGTACTGCTCATCCACCACCGCGCTGACCGGTGCGTTCAGGGGTTCGCGGATGTGGGCCGACAGCGAATAGCCGTACACCGCCGCCAGCGGAATGTGCACGCCCAGCGGCTTGAGCAGGGCGGCGGATGCCAGTCCGGCGCATACCACCACGGCATCAAAGCGCCGCGGCGTCGCTTCATTTGCTATGGAAACCGCAGCTGCTGGCGCAGGTTCTATATGCGCTACCGTGCGATTGAACTCAAATTGCACGCCCAGGTGCTGGGCTGCTGCCTTGAGCTGCATGGTGAACTGGCGGCAGTTGCCCACGGCATCGCCGGGCAGGTGGATGGCGGCGGCCAGGGGCGTTTCTGGGTTCAATGCGGGTTCGCGCTGGCGTGCGGTTGCCGTGTCGATCTGTTGCCAGGCCACGCCCGCATCGCGCAGCAGTTGCAGGCCGGGCTGGGCCTGGGCCAGCGCGCTGTCGGTGCGCAGCAGCAGCAGGCTGCCTTCGCTACGGTCGTAGTCCAGGTGCAGCTGTTGGGTCAGGGTTTGCAGGCGCTCGGTGCTGTACCCGGCCAGGCGCTGCAGCCGGCTGTGCTGGGCCAGGTAAGCGGCGGGCTGGCTGGCGCGCCGCCATTTCCACAGCCAGGCGAGCTCGCTGCCGGTCAAGCCCCAGCCGAGCTGGAGTGGGGCATTGCGGCTGAACAGGCCTTTGGCAATGGCACCCAGCATGCCAGGAGCCATCCAGGGGGTGATGGTGCCGGGGGCGAGCAGCCCGGCGTTGGCAAAGCTGGCTTCTTCGGCGGCGGCGCTGCGGCGTTCAAAAACGGTCACCTGGTGGCCATCTGCGGCCAACTCAAACGCGGTGCTGGTACCCACCACCCCTGCGCCAATCACGGCGACTTTCATGCGGCACACGCCCGCATCTTCTCAAACTGCATGGAAAACCTAAATTTATATAAAAAGTGCCGTTGGCGCAGATATAATCTGCGCTGGTAGCTATTAAAACTGTAGTGTAGCCTCGGCCTGTAAAGCCACGTTCAGGACCGCATCGTCGTGCAGCGCGGCGTGCCACAGCATCAGGCCCACCGGCAGTTCGTCTGCCGTGTGGCAGGGCAGGGAGATGGCGCAGCCGTCCAGCATGTTCACCACGCTGGGGTTGCGCAGCAACAGGCCGTTGGTGTGGAAGAAGGCATCGTCGCGCTCTACGCCGGGTGCCATGTTGGCGATGGGCGGGGCGACGATGGGCACGGTGGGCGACAGCACGGCATCAAAACCCTGCAGGCGGGCTTCCATTTTGCCGATCCAGGCGCTACGGGCCATCACCAGCTCAGAGTACTCAAAGGCCCGCATCTGCGCGCCCCGCTCGATACGGGCCAGCACGCGCGGGTCGTAGGCGGCGCGGAGGTGGGGGCCGCGCGCCAACAGTGGGCGGTGCCAGATGTAGGCCTCTACCGCAGGAAAGCCGCCGGTGGCTTGGATGGCATGCAGCTCGCGCACTTCCTCCAGCGGAATGTCCACCAGTGTGGCCCCTGCGTCGCGCAGGCGCTGCAAGGCACGCTCGAACGCGCGGGCCACGGTGTGGTCCAGGTTGTCCAAAAAGCCGCTGCGTGCCACGGCCAGCCGGAAGCTGGACAGCGGGGCGGCACTGCGCACGACCTGGCGCTGGGCCAGGATTTCGTGCGCCAGCACCGCGTCGCGCACCGTGCGCGTCAGGGCGCAGACCGTGTCCAGCGTGCTGGACAGTGGCACGGCACCCGCCGTGGGCACCAGGCGGGCCGTGCTCTTGAAGCCGACGACGCCATTCAGTGCGGCTGGAATGCGGATCGAGCCCCCGGTGTCCGAACCCAGCCCAATAAAAGCCGCGCCGGTAGCCACCGACACCGCCGCGCCGGACGACGAGCCGCCCGGCACCCGGGGGACCGGCCCGTAGATGCGGGCCCCGGCCACCTGGTCGTAGCGCCCGTCCCAGGCGGCAGGGGTGCCGAAATGCGGGTTCACGCCGACACCCGAGAAGGCGAACTCGGTCATATTGGTGCGGCCCAGGAGGCTGGCACCTGCCGAGCGGAGTCGGGCTACGGCCGGGCTGTCTGCCGAGGCGGCAATATGGTCTGCCATGGCGGTGGAGCCCGCAGTGGTGGTGTCGCCGGCCACGTCAAACAGGTCCTTGATAGACACCGCCAGCCCGCCCAGGCGGCTGCCGGACATACCGGCCTGCTCGGCGTGGGCCTGCGCCGTATCGAAGCGGGACTGCAAAAATACATTTCGGCAGGCGGACGACTGGGCGATGGCAACCGACTGGGCCATTTGTGCGGCTGCCGTGGTCTGCCCGGACTGTAGGGACTGGAGGGTGGAAGTGAGGTCTGGGCGCATGGGAGGTGGAGGGAGTGTGCTAGACTCCTTGGGTTTTGCTGATCGGTCAAACGCGTAGTAATGCGTACAGGCTGTTCTGGTAGAACAAATCGCAAACCAGTCCATCAAGGTGTTGCTCTGTGCTTCAACAGTAGCAAAACGGACTGAATTTTAGACGCAACCTTTAGGAAAATACCATGTCCGTCAACATGCGCGAAATGCTCGAAGCCGGTGTCCATTTTGGCCACCAAACCCGTTTCTGGAACCCCAAGATGGCTCCGTTCATCTTCGGTCACCGTAACAAGATCCACATCATCAACCTGGAAAAATCGCTGCCGATGTTCCAGGAAGCGGCCAAGTTTGCCAAGCAACTGACCGCCAACCGTGGCACCATTTTGATGGTTGGCACGAAGCGCCAAGCCCGCGAAATCGTCGCCGGTGAAGCAGCCCGCGCTGGCGTGCCTTTCGTGGACCAGCGCTGGCTCGGCGGCATGTTGACCAACTTCAAAACCGTCAAGACCTCGATCAAGCGCTTGAAGGACATGAAGATCCAGCAAGAAGCCGGCCTGGACGCCATGAGCAAGAAAGAACAGCTGATGTTCGCCCGCGAAATGATCAAGCTGGAAAAAGACATCGGCGGTATCCAAGATATGGTGACCTTGCCTGACGCGATCTTCGTGATCGACGTGGGCTTCCACAAGATCGCCATCCTTGAAGCGCGCAAGCTGGGCATACCGCTGATCGGTGTGGTAGATACCAACCACTCCCCAGAAGGCATCGACTACGTGATCCCTGGCAACGACGACTCCTCCAAGGCTGTCGCTCTGTACGCCCGTGGCATCGCTGACGCGATCATCGAAGGCCGCAACAGCGCTGGCAATGACGTGGTCAAGGCTGTCGCTGCGGCTGAAAGTGCCGACGAATTCGTGGAAGTGAACGAGGCTGCTGCAGCCTAAGCGTTCCCCATGGCGCGGTGGTCTGCCGCGATCAAAGAGGGGCGCAAGCCCCCTTTTTTTTAACCAATTTTGTTTTGAAGACGGAGAAATATATGGCTGCAATTACCGCAAGCATGGTCGCTGAACTGCGTGGCAAAACCGATGCCCCCATGATGGAATGCAAACGTGCACTGACCGAGGCCGAAGGCGACATGGGCAAGGCCGAAGAGCTGCTGCGCGTCAAGTTGGGTAGCAAGGCGGGCAAGGCCGCTTCGCGCATCACCGCCGAAGGCGTGGTCACCAGTTACTTCGAAGGCAACACCGGCGCGCTGCTCGAAGTCAACTGCGAAACCGACTTCGTGACCAAAAACGACAGCTTCCTGGCTCTGGCCGCGGGTGCCGTGGCGCTGATCGCCAAGCACAACCCTGCCGACGTGGCGGCACTGGGCGCGCTGGCTTACGAGCAAGACGGTTTTGGCCCTACGCTGGAAGACGTGCGCAAGGGTCTGATCGGCAAGATCGGCGAAAACATGACGTTCCGCCGCTTCAAGCACTTCTCTGGCTCCAAGCTGGCAGGCTACCTGCACGGCACGCGCATCGGCGTGGTGGTTGAGTTTGAAGGCGACGACGTCGCAGCCAAAGATACGGCCATGCACATCGCGGCCATGAAGCCTGTCGCCTTGACCAGCGCCGACGTGCCTGCCGACCTGATCGCCAAAGAGCGCTCGGTGGCGGCCGCCAAGGCTGCCGAAGACGCTTCGGTGGCTGTGGCCGCTGGTAAGCCAGTTCAATCCGACGAGATCGTGGCCAAGCGCATCGAAGGTGGCGTGCAAAAGTACCTGAAGGAAGTCTCGCTGTTCAACCAGTCGTTCGTGAAGAACGACAAGCAAACGGTTGAGCAAATGCTCAAGGCCACCGGTACCACCGTGAAGGCGTTCACCATGTTTGTGGTGGGTGAAGGCATTGAGAAGAAGGTCGACGACTTCGCTGCCGAAGTGGCCGCCCAAGTGGCTGCTGCCAAGGCCACGGCGTAATTTCTCTGACCAGGACTTATGCGTAAGTCCTCTGTGCAGCAAGAGGCTTGCGCAGGGGCATCGCAAAAGTCCTTCTGACTCTTTACTGACCTATTTTGCCCCTACCATTAGCCATTTTTCCACCATTACGAGGACCTTTCCCATGACCCAAGCCCAACCAGCCTACAAGCGTATTTTGCTCAAGCTGTCGGGGGAAGCGCTGATGGGAGACGACCAGTTCGGCATCAACCGCGACACCATCGTGCGCATGGTGGAAGAGGTTGCCGAAATCACCCGTTTGGGCGTGCAGGTGGCGGTGGTGATTGGTGGCGGTAATATTTTCCGCGGCGTGGCGGGCGGCTCGGTGGGTATGGACCGTGCCACCGCCGACTACATGGGCATGCTGGCCACCGTGATGAATGCGCTGGCCCTGGCTGATGCCATGAACAAGGCGGGTCTGACCGCCCGCGTCATGTCCGCCATCGCCATCGACCAGGTGGTCGAGCCCTATGTGCGCCCCAAGGCCTTGCAGTACCTGGAGGAAGGCAAGGTCGTGGTGTTTGCGGCTG
>NZ_JBDTEM010000032.1:0-3107 GCF_039922535.1 Rhodoferax sp.
GACGGTTTTTTTACGCCTGCAAGGCCAACAATGCCAGCAGCAAGGCAATCCGCGCTTTGACCGGTGACAAGCCCTGCGCATCGGGAATCGCGTCCGCCGCAGTCCCCAGCACCCGGCCAAACACGCAGCGCGTGGAGCGCAGCACCCGCACCCCCTGCGCCATAGCCCGCAGCAAAGCCGCCTGCAGGTCCGTATGCAGCGTGCCATTGCCGGTGCCGGCCACCACGATGCCCTGCACACCCTGGGCCACCAGCGCGTCCACCAGCAAGCCGCTGGCCCCGGCGTAGTTCAACACAATCTCCACCCGCGGCCAGCCGCTGGCAGGCAGCCCACCCAATACTACACTTTTGATAGCTGCCTGCACAGATAGCGCCTGCGCCAGAGGCTTTTTTTCTTCATAAAAATCGGTGGCCGACGGCCAGGGCCGCAACAAGCGCACCCGGCCCTCCTCCACCAGCCCAACCAACCCGCCATCGCCCGAGGCAAACGCATCCACCTTGTAGCTGTGCACCTTTTGCACGTCGCGCGCACTGTGGATGTTGCCCGCGCACACCACCACCACGCCATGTGCGCCTGGGGTGGCCGCCACCGCCACGGCATCCAGCAGGTTTTGCGGCCCGTCGGGCACCAGGGCGGTGGCCGGGCGCATGGCGCAGGTCAGCACCACGGGTTTGGCCAGGTTCAGCACTGCCTGCAAAAAGTACGCGGTTTCCTCCAGCGTGTCGGTCCCGTGGGTAATGACGATGCCCGCCACGTCCGCCTGGGCCAGCCAGTGATCGCAACGCGCCGCCAACTGCTGCCACAGGGCGAAACCCATGTCCTTACTGTCCACCTGCGCCACCTGCTCGGCCACCAGGTCCACCCCGGCAGCAAAGCCGCCCAACGACTCCAGCAACTGCGACACGCCCACTTCGCCTGCGGTATAGCCCAGGTTGTCGCCCGCACGGCTGGCGCGGCCCGCAATCGTGCCGCCGGTGCCCAGCACCACAACCTTCAAAGAAGATGAATTCACCGCCATGCTTGCAAACTTTCAAAAACTGGTTAAAAATACAGTCACTGGATATTAAAACAGCCCAGCAACTTTGCCAAGTACCGGAGTCACCCCATGGATCTGCCCCATCTGCCACTGTTCCCCGCCAAACTCACTGCCCGCCAGCAGCAGATTCTGGAGCTGATCCAATCCGCCATCGCGCGCACCGGTGCGCCCCCTACCCGGGCCGAAATCGCCAACACCCTGGGCTTCAAGTCGGCCAACGCCGCCGAAGAACACCTGCAAGCCCTGGCCCGCAAAGGGGCCATCGAGCTGGTCAGTGGCACCTCGCGCGGCATCCGCCTCAAAAGCGACACCTTGCGCTCCATCAACGAGTCGCGCCTGCACAACGTACTCAGCCAGCTCGCCCTGCCCCTGATTGGCCGGGTTGCGGCAGGTTCCCCGATTTTGGCGCAGGAACATGTAGACCAAACCTACCATGTCGAAGCCAGCATGTTCCGCCACAAGCCCGACTACCTGCTCAAGGTGCGCGGCATGTCCATGCGCGACATCGGCATCCTCGACGGAGACCTGCTGGCCGTGCAGTCTGCCACCGATGCCAAAAACGGCCAGATCGTGGTGGCCCGGCTGGGCGACGATGTCACCGTCAAGCGCTACCGCCGCACCAAGAACCTGATTGAGCTGCTGCCCGAAAATCCCGACTACCCGACCATCGTGGTCGATCCAGAAGAAAGCTTCGCCATCGAAGGCCTGGCGGTCGGGCTCATCCGCAACACCTTGCTGATGTAGCTGCGCTATGGCACCGCTGCGCCAAACGTAATTTCGTGTAAAGCGCAGCAGCATGCGGGAGCGCCCCGCCAGCACCACTGCTTGCGCATATCTGCGCAGTTAGCCACCGTTTCGTCCGTATTCAACACCGCTTGTTGGGGAGGTCCTATGGGAATCGCATCGTTTTCACCTACGGGTTTGCTGGGTTCATTCCAGGGTTTGGTGGGCTGGCTCACCGCCAGTGCACCGCATAAGCGCGCACTGCGCCCCACCCCGGCTGCACGCCCTGCCGCTGCGTGGACCGCCAACTGCGCCAACCACCCGAGCACGGCACCCGCCTGGCCCGCCCGCCCTGGCTGCAGCACGCCGCCCCCGGTGGCAGCACGCCGCCCGGTGCGGGTGCTGCGGGTCATCGATACGCCCCAGGCAGCGGCCAGTGCCGGACGTATGCGCATCTCGGGCCGCATGGCCGATGTCTGCGCCGAACTCGACCGCATGGCGGCCCTGGAATCCGCACCCCGCAGCGGCGCCTTGTTGCAATAAGCGCCAGGCGCTTCCAGCTTGCCAGAGCTGCCCTCTGGCGAAAATAATCAGCCCTGCTGGCGGGCCCAGATCGCCACACTGCCCGGCAGCAGCGGCCAGCACCCAGGCACAATCAGGGGATGAACATTGTGATCCTCGACGACTACCAAGATGCTGTGCGCAAACTTGACTGTGCCACCAAGCTGGAACCCTACGCTGCCAAGGTCTACACCAACACCGTCAAGGGCTTGGGCCAGTTGTCGGTGCGGCTCAAAGATGCCGACATCATCGTGCTGATACGCGAGCGCACCCAGCTCAACCGCGCGGTGATCGAAAAGCTGCCCCGCCTGAAGATGATTGCCCAGACCGGGCGTATCGGTGCCCATGTGGATGTCACCGCCTGCACCGAGCGCGGTATTGCTGTGGCCGAAGGTGTGGGATCGCCCACCGCCCCGGCCGAGCTCACCTGGGCGCTGATCCTGGCCTCGACACGGCGGCTGCCGCAGTACATCAGCAACCTCAAGCACGGTGTCTGGCAACAGTCGGGTATGAAAACCGCGTCCATGCCGCCCAACTTCGGCATGGGCACCGTGCTCAAGGGTAAAACCATGGGCATTTGGGGCTATGGCCGGATTGGCCAGATCGTGACCACCTACGCCCGCGCCTTCGGCATGAAAGTGCTGGTCTGGGGCCGAGAAGGTTCGCTGGCGCGGGCCAGAGAACAGGGCTTTGAGACAGCTAGCAGTCAGGAAAACTTGTTTGAAACCGCCGATGTTCTCAGCTTGCACCTCAAGCTTTCGGCGGAAACGCAGGGCATCGTGGGGAA
>NZ_JBDTEM010000033.1:0-5638 GCF_039922535.1 Rhodoferax sp.
GCCCCGGGCACGCTGGTGGGGCCGCTGATCGACCGGGCGGCGTTTGACGGCATGCAGGCGGCGCTGGCCGAAAGCCGTGCCCTGGGTGCCACGGTGCACGGCGGCGGGCGGGTGGACAGCGAGGCCGATGCTTTTTACGTGCGCCCGGCCCTGGTGGAACTGGCCGAGCACGCAGGGCCGGCGCTGCGCGAGACCTTTGCGCCCATCCTGTACGTGCTGCGCTACCAGTCGCTGGACCAGGCGATCGACTGGCACAACGCCGTGGGGGCGGGCCTGTCCTCGTCCATCTTCACCCTGAACCTGCGCGAGGCCGAGCGCTTCATGGCCAGCAACGGCTCGGACTGCGGCATTGCCAACGTCAACATCGGCCCCAGCGGCGCAGAGATTGGCGGTGCGTTTGGGGGAGAAAAGGAGACCGGCGGTGGCCGCGAATCGGGCTCGGACAGCTGGAAGGCCTACATGCGCCGCGCCACCAACACCATCAACTACTCCACCGCGCTGCCGTTGGCGCAAGGTGTCACCTTTGACATCGGAAGCTAAAGCCATGACGCGTACCGGTGGCCAGATTCTGGTGGACCAACTGGTTCTGCACGGCGTGCAGCAGCTGTTTTGCGTGCCCGGCGAAAGCTTTTTAGCGGTGCTGGATGCCCTGCACGACGCGCCCATCGCCGTCACCGTGTGCCGCCAGGAAGGCGGCGCGGCCATGATGGCCGAGGCACAGGGCAAGCTCACCGGGCAACCCGGCGTGTGCTTTGTGACGCGCGGGCCGGGTGCTACCAACGCGGCGGCGGGCGTGCACATCGCGCACCAGGACGCCACGCCGCTGCTGCTGTTTGTGGGCCAGGTGGCGCGCGGCGCGCTGGGGCGCGAGGCGTTTCAAGAGCTGGACTACAGCGCGGTGTTTGGCAGCATGGCCAAGTGGGTGGTGCAGGTGGACGACCCGGCACGCCTGCCCGAGCTGGTGTCGCGCGCCTTCCACGCGGCCACTTCGGACCGCCCTGGCCCGGTGGTGATCGCCCTGCCGGAAGACATGCTGACCGAGGCCGCCACGGTGGCCGATGCCCTGCCCTACGCCGTCACCGAAACCCACCCCGGCCCCGCGCCGCTGGCCGAACTGCAGCAGCGGCTGGCGGCGGCGCAGCGCCCGGTAGTGGTTCTGGGCGGCAGCCGCTGGTCGGAGCTGGCGGTGCAGCAGTTCCGGGCGTTTGCCGAGGCGTTTGCGCTGCCGGTGTTCTGCTCGTTCCGCCGCCAAATGCTGTTTGACCACACGCACCGCTGCTACGGCGGCGACCTGGGGCTGGGGGCCAATCCGCGGCTGCTGGCGCGCATCCGCAACGCAGACATGGTGTTGCTGGTGGGCGGGCGCTTGTCGGAAGTGCCGTCGCAAGGCTACACGCTGCTGGCCATTCCCACGCCGCAGCAGAGCCTGGTGCATGTGGTTGCCGATGCCGCCGAATTCGGCAAGCTGTACCGGGCGGCCCAGTCCATCCACGCCACGCCGCAGGCGTTTGCCGAAGCCGTCAGTGCGTTACGCCCGGCGACCCTACCCGCGTGGCAAGTCGAGACAGAAGCCGCCCACGCCGACTACCTGCGCTGGAGCGACCCGGCCCCCATCCACATTCCCGGCCCGCTGCAAATGGGTGCGGTGATGCAGCATCTGCGCGAAGTACTGCCCGCCGACACCATTTTCTGCAACGGCGCGGGCAACTTCGCCACCTGGGTGCACCGCTTCTGGCCGTTTACCACCTACGCCAGCCAGCTCGCACCCACCAGCGGCTCCATGGGCTACGGCCTGCCTGCGGGCGTGGGGTCCAAGCGCCTGTGGCCGCAGCGCGAGGTGGTGGTGTTTGCGGGTGACGGCGACTTTTTGATGCACGGCCAGGAATTCGCCACCGCCGTGCAATACGGCCTGCCCATTCTGGTGGTGCTGCTGGACAACGCCATGCTGGGCACCATCCGCATGCACCAGGAGCGGCACTACCCCGGCCGCGTCAGCGCCACCGCACTGCACAACCCCGACTTCTGCGCCTACGCCCAGGCCTTTGGCGGCCATGGCGAAAGGGTGGTGGCCACCGCAGAATTTGCCCCGGCCCTAGCGCGCGCCCGGGCCAGCGGTAAACCGGCCATCCTGCACTGCCTGCTGGACCCCGAGGCCATCACGCCCAGCAGCACCTTAGAGAGCATCCGCACAGCGGCACTGGCAGCGGCAAACTAATGTAAAACCCGCCAACCGGCCGCCAGCGGGCGGCGTTAGAGGGAGGTTGGGCCGCAGCGCAGCGCCTACACTCCCTCTATTGACCGCTACCGGAAGACGTATGACTTTGTTTAAATTTGCCCCTTTGACCCGTTGTCTCAGCCTGTGTGTGGCCACATCGGCCTTATTGTTGGCACACACCGCCCAGGCCCAGACCGCCAAACCGGCCGCCGCACCCGCCGCCTCGGCCGCTGCAGCAGCCTCCGAAGAACTGGCGAAACAGGCCGCAGGCCAGCTCGCCGCCGCCGGTTGGCTGTCCATGCTGGACCGGGGTAACTGGGGCGGAGCCTACGAAGCCAGCAGCCAAACCTTCCGCAACATGGTGCAAATTGGCCAGTGGATGGACAGCATTCCCGGCGTGCGCGCACCGTTTGGCGCGTTCGAGAGCCGCACCGCCTCCACCGTGGTCTATAAAACCACCTTGCCTGGTCGGCCTGACGGCGAATACGTCACGGCGATTTTTGATGCCCACTTTGCGGGCAAAAAAGACGTGGAAGAACTCGTCACCACCGTGCGCGAGGCCGACGGCCAGTGGCGCGTGATTGGCTACCAGCCACGCTAAACGTCTCTGACCCGCACCGCCATGCTGCAACTACTGGGTAAATCCACGTCCATCAACGTGCGCAAGGTGCTCTGGCTGTGCGCCGAACTGGACCTTCCTTTTGAGCACCAGCAATGGGGCTCCGGCTTCCAACCCACCGAGGTGGACGCGTTCCGCGCGCTGAACCCCAACGCGCTGGTGCCGGTCATCCGCGATGGCGACTTTGTGCTGTGGGAATCCAACGCGATTTGCCGTTACCTGGCCGCGCAACATGCCCGTGCCGACCTGCTCCCCACCGCGCCGCAAGCCCGCGCTATGGTAGAGCAATGGATGGATTGGCAGGCCACCGAGCTGAACAACGCCTGGCGCTACGCCTTCATGGCGCTGGTGCGCCATAGCCCGACCCACACCGACCCGGTAGCCATCGCCACCAGCGTCAACACCTGGAACCTGCATATGGCGATGCTGGACGGCCAACTACAAAAAACCGGGGCCTACGCCACCGGAGCCGACTTCAGCCTGGCCGACATCGTGCTGGGCCTGGCGACCCACCGCTGGTTTGCGGCCCCCATCGACCGGCCCAACCTGCCCGCCGTGCAGGCCTACTACGAACGCCTGAGCCTGCGCCCCGGCTACCGTTTGCATGGCCGCAATGGCATGCCTTGAGACAGATTTCCGCTTATGCCCACCTACGACTACGTCTGCCCCGCCTGTGGCGGCTTTGAAGCCATCCGCCGACTGGCCGAAAGGGATGACCCCTGCGCCTGCCCCGTCTGTGGCAGTGCCGCCCAGCGGGTCTTGACGCTGACCACCGCAGAACCCCGCCGCGCCAGCAGCGCCCACGGCCAGAGCGTGGAAGCCAACTACCAAAGGCTCAGGCACCGAGCCGGTTGCGCTTGTTGTTAATCGGGCGTTGCGCGGGCCATTGGCATCCGCATGGCGGCCTAAAAAACATATCTTTGCAGCGCTGGGCTTGATGCAGATCAACACCAGTCCAATGGAGTAATAAGCCAGCAAATTTATGTTGGCGCTTGGACAGATCCATGCGCTAACATACCTTTAATAAAGTAACTTTATGTAAGTTAACTAAAAACAAGAGGCTCTGCGCTATGGACAATCGCAACAATGTCGGTGGCGGTTTTGGCTCGTTTTTCAGCTACCACGGCTGGCTAGCACCGGGTGTGCGTTTGTTCCGCAGCATTAGCTTTCCTGCCAAGGCGGCCTGGATCAGCACCATGTTTCTGGTGCCCTTGGTGATCATGCTGTGGTTGCTGTGGACCGACGCAAGCAACCAGATCGAATCCACGCGCAGCGAACAAGCGGGTCTGGTGTATGTCCAGCCCGTCACCGAGTTGATCACGGCCATCCAGAACCAGCGCCGCTCTGCAATGGCCAAAGCTACCGACCTGGCAGAAACCCAATCCAAAACCCAGAGCGCCTTCGACGCGGTAGCCGCCCAGCAAAAAGCCTTTGGCCCCGCTGCGGCCACGGCCGCTGGCTTTGAGGCCCTGCGCAAGGCGCTGGGCGGATTGGCCCAGACACCGCCAACAGCCGATGCGGACACCCTCTTCACCACGCACACCGCCGCCATCGACGCAGCCATTGGCCTGATCGCCCACATCGCGGACGATTCGCAGCTGGCGTTAGACCCTGAGCTAGACACCTACCACCTGATGAATGTGGGCGTTCTGCTGGGCCCCCAGTACTCTGAGTACCTGGCCCGCCTGCGCGGCCTGGGCTACACCGCGCTGCTGGAAAAAGAGGCGCTGTCGCCCAACCGTAGCCAACTGCTGCACAACACGCTCGCCCTGGTGGATTATGTGGATGCGCACGTAGAAAACTCCTTCAAGCAGGGCGTGGAGAATTTCCCGGATGTTGCCCCGAAATTCGACATGCCAAGCGTCGACAGCGCGCGGGAGGCATTTTTGGCCGCGCTGGACAAACAGGTTCTGGGCGAAGCCATCAACGGTGATGCCGCGGGCTTCTTGGCACTGGCCAACACCGCAGTCGAGCGGCAGCGGACGATCGACAAACAACTGCGCACCCGCCTGGATAGCCAGCTGCAGGCCCGTGTCGCAAGGATCACCCAGAAAATCTACTTCGACGCAGGGCTGTGCCTGGTATTTGTGCTGCTAGCCTTGTACCTGATGCAGGCCTTCTACAAGGTCATGATGGGCGGGCTGCGCGAAGTGGCCGGGCACTTGACAGAGATTACCCAAGGCAACCTCACCAACGCGCCCCAGCCCTGGGGTTCGGACGAAGCCGCCCAGTTGATGCTGACCATGGGTGCCATGCAAAGCAGTCTGCGCAACATCGCCAGCAGTGTGCGCGACGGTGCCGCCAATGTACAAACCGCCAGCAAGGAAATTGCATCTGCGTCCCACGACCTCTCCCAACGCACGGAGGCCAACGCGGCCAGCCTGCAGAAGTCTGCTGCCAGCATGGAGCAGATTGCGGCCACCGTAAAGCAAAGTTCCGACACCGTACGGGGTGCCAGCGCCATTGTGCAAAACAATGCCGCGGCCGCCACCCGAGGCGGCGAAGTCATCGCCCAGGTGGTGCACACCATGGAGAACATCCGGTCGTCGTCCAACCAAATCGGAGAAATCATCAGCGTCATCGATGGCATCGCCTTTCAGACCAACATCTTGGCGCTGAACGCTGCGGTGGAAGCCGCCCGCGCGGGCGAGCAGGGCCGGGGATTTGCCGTGGTGGCATCCGAGGTGCGGGCGTTGGCCGGCCGCTCGGCGGCGGCGGCCAAAGAGATCAAAACCCTCATCGGCACCAGCATCCAGCAGGTAGAGGCGGGCACCCACGTCGTGGCGCAAGCGGGTGAAACCATC
>NZ_JBDTEM010000034.1:0-2924 GCF_039922535.1 Rhodoferax sp.
GCGCTAGAGGCCTATTTTGCTTAAAAATGCACCCCATCCGCCCCCTGCAAGGCGGGGTGCACGTGGGATGTCCACAACAGCTTGCGCGATTCACACGGCAGACACATTTAGATACCAGAATACGCCGCGCCTACGCGCTTTACCCTGTCTCTGCCCCTATCGATCAGCCTCTGCATTCTCTTTTACTGCCCGCACCGACCATGAAAAGCACTTCCCCCCAACTAGAAGTGGTCAGCAATCGGTCTGGCTTTAGCTGGGTGGACAGCCTGGTGCTGTTGACCCTGTTTGGGCTACTGTGGAGCGTGATGCACTTTGGCCACGGCATGCTGGTCGCATTTGACCCCAGCCATGTACCCGAGCCCGAGTTCTCCACCAGCCAGATTCCCTACTACGCCGGGCGCACCCTGCTGCGCATGTGGATTGCCTTTTGCTTCTCACTGTTTTTTGCGATTTCGCTGGGCTACCTGGCCGCCAAGAACCGCACGGCGCGGGCGGTAATCCTGCCCGCGTTGGATGTGCTGCAGTCGGTGCCGGTGCTGGGTTTTCTGTCGGCCACGGTGGCGGGCTTCATGGCGCTGTTTCCGGGCAGCCTGCTGGGCGTGGAATGCGCGGCCATCTTTGCCATCTTCACCGGCCAGGTGTGGAACATGGCATTTGGTTTTTACCATTCGATGGTCACCATCCCTGCCGACATGCAAGAAGCTGCGTCCACCTACGGCCTGAGCCGCTGGCAGCGCTTTCGCACGGTGGAACTGCCGGCCTCGGCACACAGCCTGATCTGGAACTCGATGATGTCGTTTGGCGGCGGCTGGTTCTTTGTGGCGCAAAGCGAGGCCATCAGCGTGATGAACAAAGACATCAAGCTGCCCGGGCTCGGCTCGTACATGGCCACCGCCATCGAAAAAGGCGACAACCAGGCCGCCTTGTGGGCCGTGGTGGCCATGCTGGTGCTGATTCTGGTCAGCGACCAACTGGTCTGGCGGCCGCTGCTGGTGTGGGCCGACAAGTTCAAGATCGAACTCACCGAATCCGGCCTGATGCCCACCTCGTGGGTCTACAACCTGTTGCGCGGCAGCTATGTTTTTACCTGGCTCGCGCTGCACGTCTTGCAGCCGCTGGGAGATGGGCTGGGCCGGGTGCTGCGGCGCAGCCTACCGGCTACCAGGCGGGCGCGGCCCGAGGCCGTGGGCTGGCCACTGCGCGTGGCGGGCTGGGCCCTGGCGGCCTGGCTGGGCTACCAGGCCATCGTAGGCGTGTTTGCAGCCATTGCGGCCTTGCACGGCGCACTCAATTGGAGCCTGTTTGGGCACATCCTCTGGCTGGGGTTTTTAACCCTGCTGCGGGTGCTGGCCATGACGGTGTTGGCCACGCTGGTCTGGACCCCGATCGGTGTGTGGATCGGCTTCCACCCAAAGGTGGCGCGCTATGCCCAGCCGTTAGCGCAGATCGGGGCCTCGTTCCCGGTCAACATGACCTTCCCCATCATGGTCGGCTTCTTTGTGGCCACCCGCACGCCGATGAACTGGGGCAGCATTCTGCTGATCGCCATGGGCACGCAGTGGTACATCCTGTTCAATGTGATCGCCGGGGCCATGGCGATTCCGAACGAAATGAAAGAAGTCGCCAAGATCTACGGCCTGCGCCAGTGGAAGCTGTGGCGCACGCTGATCCTGCCGGCCATCTTTCCGTTCTGGGTCACCGGTGCCTGCACTGCCGCCGGCGGCGCCTGGAACGCCAGCATCGTGGCCGAACTGGCCACCTGGGGCGACACCACCCTCAAAGCCGATGGCCTGGGTGCCTACATTGCCGAGGTCACCAAAAGCGGTGACACCGCCCTCATCATCGCCAGCATCGGCGTGATGTCGCTCTTCGTCGTCGTCATGAACAAGCTGGTCTGGCGGCGGCTATATGGTTTTGCAGAACGCCGCTTCAGACTGGATTGATTGCCATGAATATGACCACTTCTATAACCAACACTCCAGCGCCGATTGCCGAGCTGCGCGCCGTCACCAAACTGTTCACCACCAGCGGCGGGCACGAGCTCAAGGTACTGGACCAGATTGACGTGGCCGTGCACGAGGGTGAGCTGTTGGCCTTGCTGGGCCAGTCGGGCTCGGGCAAGTCCACCATCCTGCGCTGCCTGACCGGGCTGATCGAACCTACCTCGGGCCGCGTCTTGCACAAGGGTGAGACCTTGCGCGGCATCAACGACCAAGCCTCGGTGGTATTCCAGACCTTCGCGCTGTACCCATGGTTGACGGTAGAGCAAAACGTGGCGGTCGGCCTGATGGCGCGCCCCATCAGCCGCGCCGACCGCGACATCGCCGTGGACCGTGCCATTGACCTCATCGGCCTAGGCAACTACCACCGCGCCTATCCGCGCGAACTGTCGGGCGGCATGCGCCAGCGCGTCGGCATTGCCCGTGCCCTCGTGTCGCAGCCCCGTCTGCTGTGCCTGGACGAAGCCTTCAGCGCCCTGGACGTGCTGACCGCAGAGAACCTGCGCCAAGAGCTGATCAACCTGTGGCGCACGCCGGACACGGGCTTAAGCTCGATCTTCATGGTGACGCACAACATCGAGGAAGCGGTAGAAATGGCCACCCGCATCGTGGTGCTGTTCCCGCGCCCCGGCCGCCTGGGCCTGGTGCTAGAAAACCCCTTGCCGTATCCGCGCGACACAAAAAGCCCCGAATTCCAGCGGCTGGTAAGCCTGATCCATGAATGCATCACCACCACCACCTTGCCGGATACGCCCGCCGAGGTGCAGGTGGCTGGCCAGCCGATTTCGCGCGCCCGCAGCCGCATGGAGTCGATTCCGCTGGTGCCGGTGGGGCAGATTCTGGGCCTGCTGAGCATCTTGAACGACTCGCCCGAGCTGTCCAACATCTACGACATTTCGGACGAAATCGGCAAGGAATTCGGCG
>NZ_JBDTEM010000035.1:0-3561 GCF_039922535.1 Rhodoferax sp.
CTGCTACTGATTTTGAAGCATTTCAAGGGGCTTGCTACTTTTCAGCGCATCGCGCAGATGCTGGTGAAACGCTGCCGCCGCAGGCCGTAGGCTCGCGCCGTGCCGGGTCATCAGCCCCAGCTTGCGCACAATCGGCGGGTCGCGCAGAGCGACGCCGACCAGGCTGGCGTGTTGGCGCGGCAAAGCCATGCGCGGCACGGCGGCCAGGCCCAGGCCGGCATCCACCATGCCCAGCAGCGTGGCGACGTGGCTCACTTCAAACGCAAAACTGGGGTTGACCCCGGCCTTGGCCAGCGCGTCGTCCTGCAACTGGCGGTTGCCGCTGCTGCGGGCCACCGAAATCAAGCGCTCGGCGCCCAGTTCGCTCCATCGAATAGCTTTGCGCTCCGCCAGCGCGTGGCTGCGCGGCATGGCCAACACAAACGGGTCGTCGTGGATGGGCTCGAACGCCACTTCGGGCACCTGGGTGCTCATGAAACCGATGCCAAAGTCGGCCTCGCCCGAGATCACGCTAGACAGCATCTGGTTCACGCTCTCGTCCACCACGCGGATGCGGATGGCCGGGTACTGCTGCAGAAAGCTGCGCAAGGCCACCGGCAAAAAATACAGCGCCGCCGACGGCACGCAGGCCACGGTAACCCGCCCGCCCCGGCTGGGGGCCAGGTCGGTGATGCCCAGCAGGGCCGACTCCAGGTCGTCCAGCGCCGAGCGGGCGCGTTCGAGAAAGACCCGGCCCAGGCTGGTCAGCTCCACCTCGCGGGTGGTGCGGTGGAACAGGCGGTGGCCCAGGATGGTCTCTAGCTTGTCGATGCGGCGGCTCAGCGCCGGGGGTGACAGGTGGATCTGGTCGGCGGCCGCGCGGAAGCTGCCGCGCTCGGCCACGGCCACAAAGGCCTGCAGCTGCTGTAAATCAAAATTAATGCGTGACATGCACCAATCATATTAAAAGTTGCACTTGGTGAATAGTCCACCAATGCGGATCATCGCTACATCCCCCACACCAAGGATGCAGAGATGGAGACAGACAAGACACATTTGAGCGACTGGATTGGCCGCGCTGAGACGGTCACCGACACCGCCACACCCACCCCTTACGCCGCCCTGTCCGCCACGCTGGACTGGCCTGCCGATCGCCCCGCGCCCGGTACGCCGCTGCCCAGCCTGTGGCACTGGCTGTACTTTTTGCCGCTGCACCGCCAGTCGGACATCGGCGCCGACGGCCACGCCAAGCGCGGTGGCTTCATGCCCCCGGTGCCGCTGCCCCGGCGCATGTGGGCGGGCAGCGACTTTGTGTTCCACCAGCCGCTGCGGGTCGGTGACACGCTGGAGCGCACCTCCACCATTGCCGATGTGCAAGAAAAAACGGGCCGCACCGGCAGCCTGATCTTCGTCAAGGTGCGCCATGAGCTGCGGTGCAACGGCAGCAGCGAGGTGGCATTGACCGAGCACCACAACATCGTCTACCGCGCCGCCGCCGCGCCCGACGACGTGGCCCCGCCACCGGTGCTGGCCCCGGCCACCGCCGCGTGGAACCGCGCCATCGTGCCCGACGACGTGCTGCTGTTCCGCTACTCGGCCCTGACCTTCAACGGCCACCGCATCCACTATGACCGCCAGTACGTCACCACGGTAGAGGGCTACCCCGGCCTGGTGGTCCACGGCCCGCTGATCGCCACCCTGCTGATGGACCTGCTGCGCCGCCAAATGCCGGACGCGCAGGTACTGCAGTTTGCCTTCAAGGCGGTGCGGCCGACCTTCGACATCCACCCGTTCTCGGTCCACGGCGAGCCCTCGGCCGACGGCAAAACCATCCATCTATGGGGGCGTGACCACGCGGGTTACCTGACCATGGATGCCACCGCCACCCTCGCATAAGAAGAACCCCATGCAACCCTTAAAAGGCATCACCGTCGTCACCCTGGAGCACGCCATCGCCGCGCCCTTTGCCACCCGGCAACTGGCCGACCTGGGGGCCCGGGTGGTCAAAATTGAACGTCCCGGCGTGGGCGACTTTGCCCGTGGCTACGACGAAAGGGTGCGCGGCCTGGCCTCGCACTTCGTCTGGACCAACCGCTCCAAAGAGAGCCTGACGCTGGACGTGAAAGACCCCGAAGCGCAAAAAATCCTGCTGCGCCTGATCACCGAAGAAGCCGACGTGGTGGTGCAAAACCTGGCACCGGGTGCAGCGGCGCGGCTGGGCCTGTCGTACGAGGCTCTGTGCAAAGTGCGGCCCAACATCATCGTCTGCGACATCTCCGGCTACGGCGCGGACGGCCCCTACCGCGACAAGAAAGCCTACGACCTGCTGATCCAGAGCGAAGCCGGGTTTGTGTCGGTTACCGGCACACCCGACACACCCTCCAAAGCCGGGCCGTCGATTGCCGACATCTCGGCAGGCATGTACGCCTACACCAACATCCTGGCCGCCCTCATGCAGCGCCAGCAAACCGGCCAGGGCCAGCACATCGACGTGTCCATGCTGGAGTCGCTGACCGAATGGATGGGCTACCCGCTGTACTACACGTTTGAGGGGGCCGCGCCGCCACCCCGCTCCGGGGCCAGCCACGCCACCATCTACCCCTACGGCCCGTTCCCGGCGGGCGACGGCAAAACCGTGATGCTGGGCCTGCAAAATGAGCGCGAGTGGAAGGGTTTTTGCGAGCAGGTGCTGCTGCAGCCCGGCCTGGCCAGTGACGAACGCTTCAGCAGCAATTCCAAGCGCAGCGCGGCCCGTGTCGAGTTGTCGGCGCTGATCGTGCAGGCCTTCTCTACCTTGACGGCCACGCAAGTGGTAGCCCGGCTGGAGCAAGCCAGCATCGCCAACGCCCAGGTGAACAGCATGGCCGAGGTCTGGGCCCATCCGCAGCTGCAGGCCCGGAATCGCTGGACCGAAGTGGACACACCGGCTGGCCGCGTTCCTGCGCTGCTACCGCCCGGTTCCTGGCACAGCGCCGCGCCGCGTATGGATGCCGTGCCGGCGCTGGGCCAGCACACCGAGGCGATTCTGGTCGGCCAGGGCTACAGCGCCGACCAGATCGCCGCGCTGCGCAGCGCTGGCACGGTGTAGGCCATGGCCCAAACCTATTTGTTCGTGCCCGGCAACCGCCCGGAGCGCTTTGCCAAGGCCCTGGCCAGTGGCGCCGATTGCGTGATCGTCGATCTGGAAGACGCGGTGCTACCGACCGACAAGCCCCAGGCCCGTCGCGCGTTTGCAGAATGGCACGCCAGCGTAGATACGGCGCGGGTGCTGCTGCGCATCAACGATGCCCACAGTCCGTTCTACGCCGATGATCTGGAACTGCTGCGAGCCTGCGCCCTGCCCTGCGTGATGCTGGCCAAGGCCGAGTCGCCTGCGCAGATCGCCGATGTAAAAGCCGCCCACAACGGCACGGTGCTGGCGCTGATCGAAACCGCGCGCGGCCTGCTGGCAGCGCAGGCGATTGCCGCCACCCCCGGCGTGGCCCGGCTGGCCTTCGGCAGCATCGACTACGCGCTGGATCTGGACCTGCCCAGCGACAGCCCGGCGCTGGACATGGCGGCGGTGCACCTCGCCCTGGCCAG
>NZ_JBDTEM010000036.1:0-1880 GCF_039922535.1 Rhodoferax sp.
ATAGGCGCTCATGCCGTAAATCAAGCCGAAGTTGATCACCTTGGCGTAGCGGCGCTGCTCGCTGGTGACCTGCTCTACCGTCACGCCAAACACCTCTGCCGCCGTGGCCCGGTGCACGTCCAGCCCGTCGGTAAAGGCACGCAGCAGGGCCACGTCGCCACTGATGTGGGCCATGATGCGCAGCTCGATCTGCGAATAGTCGGCGCTGGCAATCACGTTGCCCGGCGCGGCCACAAAGGCTTCGCGCACACGGCGGCCCTCGGGGGTGCGCACGGGGATGTTCTGCAAATTGGGGTCGTTGCTGCTGAGCCGCCCGGTCACGGCCACGGCCTGGGCGTAGTGGGTGTGCACGCGGCCACTGCGCGGCAAGATCAGCAGCGCCAGCTTGTCGGTGTAAGTGCCTTTGAGCTTGGACAGGCTGCGGTGCTCCAGCAGCTTGGCGGGTAAGGGGTAGTCCTCGGCCAGCTTTTCCAGCACTTCTTCGTCGGTACTACGGGCCCCGGTAGCGGTTTTCTTGACCACCGGCATGCCCAGTTTGTCGAAGAAAATTTCGCCCAATTGCTTGGGGCTGCTGAGGTTAAAGGGCTGGCCCGCAATCTCGTAGGCCTCATTTTCCAGCTGCACAATGCGCTGGCCCAGGGCGTGGCTTTGGCTGGCCAGGGTGGCCGCGTCGATGAGTACGCCGTTGCGCTCGATGCGGTATAGGGCTTCGCTGCTATCGATCTCTAGCTGGTAGATGAAACCCAGCTCTTTGACGGCTTGCAACTGTGGCCACAGCACGCGGTGCACTTCCAGCGTCATGTCCGCGTCTTCACAGGCGTATTCGGAGGTTTTTTCCACATCCACCTGGTTGATGGTGAGCTGGTGCACGCCCTTGCCGCACAGGTCTTCAAAGCTGATGCCGCTGCGGCCCAGGTGGCGTTCGGCCAGGCTAGACAGGCCGTGCGGCTTGTGGACTTCCAGCACATAGCTTTGCAGCATGGTGTCGTGGGCGTAGCCCTGCACTTCGATGCCGTGGTTGGCGAACACGTGGCGGTCGTATTTGATGTGCTGGCCGAGCTTGGCCTTGGTCGCGTCTTCCAGCCAGGGTTTGAGCTTGGCCAACACCTCGTCGCGCGGCAACTGGGCGGGCGCGTCGGGGTAGTTGTGCGCCACCGGGATGTAGGCGGCCTCGCCCGGTGTGACGCAGACGCTGATACCGACGATCTCGGCCAGCATTTCGTCCAGCGAATTGGTTTCGGTGTCCAGCGCCACCAGCTCGGCGGCTTGCAGCTTGGCCAGCCACAGGTCAAAAGCCTCCCAGGTCAGGATGGTTTCAAAACCGGGCGTGCGGGTGGGGACGGCATCGGCCGTGTCGGCAGGGCCGGGCTCATCGAACAAGCCGGGCTCGGATGGCTTGGCCTTGGGTGTCTTTTCAGCAGCGGGTGCCGGTTCTGCGGCGGCCGCGCCTTCCAGGTTGCGGGCCAGGCCCTTGAAGCCAAATTTCTCATAAAAAGCCTTTAACGCGCCCGTATCTTGTGCGGTAAAAGCTATTGAATCCATAGCAGGCAGGCCGTCGATGTAGCCGGTCAGTTCGCAGTCGGTCTTGATGGTGACCAGGCGGCGGCCTTGGGGCAGCCAGTCCACGGCGTTGCGCAAGTTCTCGCCCGCCACGCCCTTGATCTCGGTGGCGCGGGCCATCAGCGCATCCAGCGAGCCGTATTCCATCAGCCACTTGGCGGCGGTTTTGGGGCCGACCTTGGCCACGCCGGGTACGTTGTCCACGGTGTCGCCCACCAGGGTTTGGTAATCGACCATCAGGCTGGGCGGCACGCCGAATTCTTCGGTCACCCCGGCCACGTCGCGGCGCTTGCCGTTCATGGTGTCGATGATGGTGACGT
>NZ_JBDTEM010000037.1:0-5506 GCF_039922535.1 Rhodoferax sp.
CGGCACCGTCTTCCACCGTCACTAAAGCGGCGTGGGTGGCCGCGATCTGCAGCAGCAGCGCTACGTCCAGTGGCTTGGCCCAGCGCATATTCACCACCGTGGCATCCAGCTTCTCGGCCACGGCCAGTGCGGGGTACAGCAAGGTGCCAAAGGCCAAAATCGCCATCCCCGAAGCCTGTTTGCTGTGGCGGCGAATTTCGCCCTTGCCATACGGCAGCGGCTGCAAGCCCGGCTCCATGGCGGCACCGGCCCCGGCACCACGTGGGTAGCGCACGGCGACCGGGTTGTCTTGGGCAAAGGCGCTGCTGAGCAGGCGACGGCATTCGTTTTCGTCCGCCGGACAGGCCACGCCCATATTGGGGATGCAGCGCAGGAAGGGAATGTCGTAGGCGCCAGCGTGGGTGGCTCCGTCGGCCCCCACCAGACCGGCACGGTCCAGGGCAAACACCACCGGCAGGTTTTGCAAGGCCACGTCGTGGATCAACTGGTCGTAGGCACGCTGCAAGAAGGTCGAGTAAATCGCCACCACCGGCTTCAGGCCTTCGCAGGCCATACCGGCGGCGAAGGTCACCGCGTGCTGCTCGGCAATCCCAACATCGTAGTAACGCTGGGGAAAGCGCTTTTCAAACTCCACCAGGCCCGAGCCTTCGCGCATGGCGGGCGTGATGCCGACCAGGCGGCTGTCTTGCGCGGCCATGTCGCACAGCCAGTTGCCAAACACCTGGGTGAAGGTGGCTTTGCCCGGTGCAGTGGCTTTTTGCAGGCCCACCGCGGGGTCGAACTTGCCCGGGCCGTGGTAGGCCACGGGGTCGGCCTCGGCCATCTTGTAGCCCTGGCCTTTTTTGGTGACCACATGTAAGAACTGCGGGCCGGTCAGGTGCTTGATGTTTTCCAGCGTCGGGATCAGCGATTCCAGGTCGTGGCCGTCGATGGGGCCGATGTAGTTGAAGCCAAAGGCTTCGAACAGCGTGGCGGGCACCACCATGCCCTTGGCGTGCTGCTCCAGGCGCTTGGCCAGCTCGAACAACGGGGGGGCACCCTTCAACACCTGCTTACCGACGCTTTTGGCGGCGGCGTAGAACTGGCCGCTCATCAGCTGCGCCAGGTAGCGGTTCAGCGCGCCCACGGGCGGGCTGATGCTCATATCGTTGTCGTTCAGAATGACCAGCAGGTTGCAGTCGCACACACCCGCGTTGTTCAGCGCCTCGAAGGCCATGCCCGCGCTCATCGCGCCGTCGCCGATGATGGCGATGCTGTGCCGCTTGTCGCCCTTTTGCTTGGCCGCCATGGCCATGCCCAGCGCGGCAGAAATCGAGGTGCTGGAATGCGCCGTGCCGAACGCGTCAAACGGGCTCTCGGACCGCGTCGGAAAGCCGGACAAGCCACCCATCTGGCGCAGGCTGGCCATACGGTCACGCCGCCCGGTGAGGATTTTGTGCGGATAGGTCTGGTGGCCCACGTCCCACACCAGCCGGTCTTCGGGGGTGTTGAACACGTAGTGCAAAGCCACGGTCAATTCCACCGTGCCCAGGTTGGAGCTGAGGTGGCCACCGGTTTTGGACACGCTGTCGATCACGAAGGCGCGCAGCTCGTCGGCCAGCGGCTTCAGGTCGTGGCGCGGCAAACGGCGCAGGTCGGCCGGGTCGTTGATAGTTTCCAGCAGTGGGTAAGACGCAGGGTTCATAATTTTTTTCTTGGGGCGGGCACGGTCTAACTGGACCGGTTGACCACCATATCGGCCAACGCACGCAGCGCCTGGGTATTGTGCAGTTCGCTGGCATCCAGCGCATCCAGTGCCTGGGCCAGCAGTTCCTGGGCATAGGCCAGCGAGCGGTCGAGGCCCAGCAGAGAGACGTAAGTGGGTTTGTCCTGGGCGGCATCTTTGCCGGCGGTTTTGCCCAGCGTGGCCGAGTCGGCGGTCACGTCCAGGATGTCGTCCACCACCTGGAAGGCCAGGCCCAGCGCCGCACCGTAGGTGTGCAAGGCGTTCAGGGTGGCCGGGGCCAGTGGGCGGGCGGTACAGGCCGCGCCCATCACCACGCTGCCTTGCAGCAGGGCACCGGTTTTCAGGCGGTGCATGCAGCGCAGCTCTTCTTCGGTCAGGGCCATGCCGATGCTGGCCAGGTCGATCGCCTGCCCGCCCGCCATGCCCTGGTAACCCGCAGCCTGGGCCAGCAAACGGCACAGCGTGGCCTGCACGCTGGCGGGGGCGGCGGCAGCTTCGGGGGTGAGTATTTCAAACGCCAGCGCCTGCAGGGCATCGCCCGCCAGCAGGGCCTGGGCTTCACCAAACTGCACGTGCACCGTGGGCTTGCCGCGGCGCAGGATGTCGTTGTCCATGCACGGCATGTCGTCGTGCACCTGGGAATAGGCGTGGATCAGCTCGGCGGCGCAGGCGGCGCGCAGGGCGGCATCGTCCAGCCCGGCGGTCACGGCAGCGTCTTCACCGGTGGCCACGGCTTCGCGCGCAGCCAGCACCAGCAAGGGACGCAGGCGCTTGCCGCCGTCCAGCACCGCGTAGCGCATGCCTTCACGCAGGGCGGCGGGCGCGGGGTGCTCGGCATCGACCACGCCACCGGCGGCCACCCAGTCGCTCAGCGCCTTCTCGACAACCGCCAGGGCCTGGGTGCTCCAGGCCTGCAAATCAAAGCTTGACGCGCTCATTCTTGCGCCCAGGGTTTGAGGACACCCTGGTCCAGCACCTTGATCTGCTGCTCCACCGCGTCCAGCTTGTCGCGGCAAAACTGCAGCAATTGGGCCCCACGCTGGTAGCCGCCCAGCAGTTGCTCCAGCGGCATCTGGCCGGACTCCAACTGGCCAACCAGCTGTTCCAGCTCAATCTGGGCAGCTTCATAGCTGGTGGGCAAGGCCTCGGAGGAAGCGGTCTTGTCAAGTTTGGCTGCGGCCTTGGGCATGTGTGGAGCGAGAGGAAGGAATGTAAAGAGAGCGCCGATTTTACGGGCATGCATGCCGTGACGGTGCGGGCCCGCCAAAACCAGCCCGCCGGGTACAATCGCCCCTCTTTTCGCCATCGGCTGGAACCCCTTCCAACCCTGCCGGAGCCTTTTCCCGCGCGAGATTCTCGCGCCTACCCTGCCCCTTCATAGGGGGAGTCTTGTCAGGACAACCTATGTCTGATTTAAGTCTTCAACTGCAGCAGGCCGCAAGCCAACTACCAGTTTCAAGCTACTTTGATGACGCGCTGTTCCAGCGTGAAGTCGCCACTATTTTCCAGCGGGGGCCACGCTATGTCGGCCACACACTGGCCGTACCCGAGGTGGGCGACTACTACGCCCTGCCGCAAGAGGGCGAGGGCCGGGTGCTGACCCGCACGCCGCGCGGCGTGGAGCTGGTGTCCAACGTCTGCCGCCACCGCCAGGCGGTGATGCTCAAGGGCCGGGGTTCGCTGAACACCACCCAGCCTGGCAGCGCGGGCGGCAATATCGTCTGCCCTTTGCACCGCTGGACGTACAGCGGCGGTGCCCACGCGCCCACCGGCACGCTGCTGGGCGCGCCGCATTTCGCCCAGGACCCGTGCCTGAACCTGAACCAGTACCCGCTGCAAGAGTGGAACGGCTTGTTATTTGAAGGCAGCCGCGACGTAAAGGCCGACCTGGCCGGCATGGGCCCGCTGGCTGATCTGGACTTTACCGGCCACGTACTCGACCATGTGGAGCTGCATGTGTGCGACTACAACTGGAAGACCTTCATCGAGGTCTATCTGGAGGACTACCACGTCGGCCCCTTCCACCCCGGCCTGGGCGGTTTTGTGACCTGCGACGACCTGCAGTGGGAGTTCAAGGACAACTATTCGGTGCAAACCGTAGGTTTGGCGCAACGCCTGGGCGCGGCGGGCAGCCCGGCCTACCAGCGCTGGCAGGACGCGCTCAAGGCCTACAACCAGGGCGCGGCTCCCAAGCACGGCGCGATCTGGCTCACCTACTACCCCAACGTAATGGTCGAGTGGTATCCGCACGTGCTCACCGTGTCTACCCTGCACCCCATCAGCCCGAACCAGACGCTGAACATGGTGGAGTTCTACTACCCCGAAGAAATCGCCTGCTTTGAGCGCGATTTCGTCGAAGCCCAGCAGGCCGCCTATATGGAAACTTGCGTGGAAGATGACGAAATCGCCCTGCGCATGGACGCGGGCCGCAAGGCCCTGTGGCAGCGCGGCGACAACGAAGTCGGCCCCTACCAGAGCCCCATGGAAGACGGCATGCAGCACTTCCACGAGTGGTATCGCCGTGCCATGGACGGCGCCACGCTATAGAATAAATAGCTGCCAGCGAAGGTACTACCTGCGCCAACGGCCTATTTTTTATAAATTTCTAGAAAGCGTACCCATGCAGGCCTTGTGGATGGTTTTGGCGGCCTTTGTATTTGCCACCATGGGGGTCTGCGTGAAGATTGCCTCGGCCTATTTCAACTCCGCCGAACTGGTGTTTTACCGGGGCCTGATCGGCATGGCTTTTCTGGCCACGCTGGCCCGGGCCCAGGGCGTCAGCCTGAAAACCGCCTACCCCGGCATGCACGCCTGGCGCAGCACCATCGGCGTGGCCTCCATGGGCGGTTGGTTCTACGCCATTGCCCACCTGCCGCTGGCCACCGCCATGACGCTGAACTACATGAGCAGTATCTGGATTGCGGCCTTTCTGGTCGGCGGCGCGCTGATCGCCTGGCGGCCCGGCAGCGGCGCAGGTCCTTTGCAACAAGGCCCGCTGGTGCTGACGGTAATGGCCGGTTTTGTCGGCGTGGTGATGGTGCTGCGCCCCAGCCTGGACCCGAACGAGATGTTTGGCGGCCTGATCGGCCTGCTGTCGGGCCTGGGCTCGGCCTTTGCCTATATGCAGGTGATGGCGCTGGGCCGCATTGGCGAGCCCGAGGCCCGCACAGTGTTTTATTTTGCGCTGGGCTCGGCCGTGGTGGGCGGCGTGGCGACGCTGCTGGTGGGCGCATCCGCTTGGGAATGGGGCCATGCCGCCTGGCTGCTGCCGATTGGCGTGCTGGCTGCGCTGGGCCAGTTGTTCATGACGCGGGCCTACTCCGGGGCCAAAACCCAGGGTGCCATGCTCACCGTGGCTAGCCTGCAGTATTCAGGTATCGTGTTTGCCGCCATCTACAGCCTGGTACTGTTTGGCGACCGCATCACCCCCATGGGCTGGTTTGGCATGGCGCTGATCATGGCCAGCGGCATTGCCGCCACGGTGCTGCGCGCCCGCGCCGCCCCCAACGCCCCGGCAGAAGAACACTGAAAGGAATCGCTCCATGTACACCACGCTCATTTCCGTAGCGCAACTGCAGGCCCTGCAGCACAGCGGTCAGCCTTTTATGGTGTTTGACTGCAGCTTTGACCTGGTACAGCCGGACGCAGGCGAACAGCAGTACCGCGCCGCGCATATCCCTGGCGCGGTGTATGCGCACCTGAATAAAAACCTCAGCGCCGTGCACCTGGAGCCGGCTCAATCTGGCGGCCGCCACCCGCTGCCGCTGATGGAGGCTTTTG
>NZ_JBDTEM010000038.1:0-2313 GCF_039922535.1 Rhodoferax sp.
GCCGCGCTCCTCCACCAGACCATGGATATCGGTTTCGAACCCTGGGCACTTTGAATTGAACTCGCGTGAAAATTTGAGGTAGTCAACGATCTTCTTGTTGAACACTTCGCCCGGAATCAGCAGCGGAATGCCCGGTGGGTACGGCGTGACCAGGCCCACAGTGATGCGGCCTTCCAGGTCGTCGATGGCCACGCGTTCGGTCTTGCGCAGGGCGATGTGGGCGTAGGCATCGCTGGGCTTCATGGCCGGGGTCAGGTCGCTCAGGTACATGTCGGTGGTGAGACGGGCGATGTCGTACTTGGCGTACAGCGTGTGCAGATGCTGGCACAGGTCGGCCAGGCCCATCTTTTCGTAGCGCCGGTGCTTCTGGCAGAACTCGGGCAGGATGCGCCACATGGGCTGGTTCTTGTCGTAGTCGTCCTTGAACTGCTGCAGCGCGGTCAACATGCTGTTCCAGCGGCCCTTGGTGATGCCGATGGTGAACATGATGAAGAAGCTGTACAGGCCGGTCTTTTCGACCACCACGCCGTGCTCGGCCAGAAACTTGGTGACGATGCTGGCGGGGATGCCGGTTTTGGCGAACTTGCCGTTCAAATCCATGCCGGGCGTGACGATGGTGGACTTGATCGGGTCCAGCATATTGAAGCCGGTGGCCATCTTGCCAAAGCCGTGCCAGTTGGCCTTGGCGTTGGTTTTGGATTCGCCCTTGATGATCCAGTCGGTGGCGCGGCCAATGCCCTCCTCCACCAGTTTGTCGGGTCCCCAGACCTTGAACCACCAGTCGGCGCCGTACTCGTCGTCTACCTTGCGCATGGCGCGGCGGAAGTCGAGTGCTTCGGCAATGCTTTCCTCGACCAGCGCAGTGCCGCCGGGTGGCTCCATCATGGCGGCGGCCACATCGCAGCTGGCGATGATGCTGTACTGCGGGCTGGTGCTGGTGTGCATCAGGTACGCCTCGTTGAACAGATGCCGGTCCAACTTGACGTTTTGCGAGTCCTGGATCAGCACATGGCTGGCCTGGCTGATACCAGCCAGCAGCTTGTGGATGGACTGGGTCGCGTACACCACCGCATGCTTGGGGCGGATGCGCTTTTTGCCCATCGAGTGATAGCTGCCATAAAACGGGTGGAAGGCGGCGTGCGGCAGCCAGGCTTCGTCGAAGTGCAGGTTTTCCACGTAGCCATCGAGCATGTTCTTGATGGTTTCGGTGTTGTAGAGCACGCCGTCGTAGGTGGATTGCGTCAGCGTCAGGATGCGCGGCTTGATGGTGTCGGCATCCACGTGCTGCAGCAGCGGGTTGGCGCGGATCTTGGCCTTGATGGCGGCGGGCTCGAACTCACTCTTAGGGATAGGGCCGATGATGCCGAAGTGGTTGCGCGTGGGCTTCAAAAACACCGGGATCGCGCCGGTCATGATGATGGCGTGCAGATTCGACTTGTGGCAGTTGCGGTCTACCACCACCACGTCGCCTGGGGCCACGGTGTGGTGCCACACCATTTTGTTGCTGGTGCTGGTGCCGTTGGTCACAAAGAAGCAGTGGTCGGCGTTGAAGATGCGTGCGGCATTGCGCTCGCTCTCGCCAATGGCCCCGTTGTGGTCGAGTAACTGGCCTAGCTCTTCCACTGCGTTGCACACGTCGGCGCGCAGCATGTTTTCGCCATAAAACTGGTGGTACATCTGGCCCACCGGGCTCTTCAGAAAAGCCACGCCACCCGAGTGGCCGGGGCAGTGCCAGCTGTACGAGCCGTCTTCGGCGTAGTCCAGCAGCGCCTTGAAAAACGGCGGCTGCACGCCTTCCAGGTAGCTCTTGGCCTCGCGGATGATGTGGCGGGCCACGAACTCGGGCGTGTCCTCGAACATGTGGATGAAGCCGTGCAGCTCGCGCAAAATGTCGTTGGGAATGTGCTGCGAGGTCTTGGTTTCGCCGTAGATGTAGATCGGCACATCCAGATTTTTGCGCCGCACTTCTTCGATGAAATGGCGCAAGTTGAGCACCACCGGATCCTGGTCCGGACCAGACGAAAACTCTTCGTCGTCAATCGACAGGATAAAAGCGCTGGCGCGGCTTTGCTGTTGGGCAAACTTTGACAAGTCGCCATAACTTGTCACGCCCAGCACTTCAAACCCCTCCGTCTCAATCGCCTGGGCAAGGGCGCGGATGCCTAGGCCAGAGGTGTTCTCAGAGCGGAAATCTTCATCAATGATGACGATAGGGAAACGAAACTTCATGCCGGCCTCCAGCCAAATTAACGCAGTGACATGTGGACTTGCACCAGTCCTGCAAATATCAAAACAGGCGCGAAGTGTAAGGAC
>NZ_JBDTEM010000039.1:0-2903 GCF_039922535.1 Rhodoferax sp.
GCCACTGCACCGACAAACCGGTCAGCGCCGCCTGCAGCTGGGCGCTGGCGGTGGGCGGCAGCAAGGCCGCCAGGGGACGGTCGGACGGATCGACCACCGCCACGGCGTAGCCCGCACCGGCCAGGTCGTTGGCAAATTCACAGCCGATCAGGCCTGCACCCATGATGGCCACGCGAGCCCCTTCGCCCAGGGCCGTCAAGCGCTGGTGGAACACACCAAAGTCAGCCAGCGAATTGACCGACAGCACCTGGTCTGCCGCTGCACCGGCCAGCGGCACGCGGATGGGCTGCGCACCGGTGGCCAGCACCAGATCGCGGTAGGGCAACGGGCCAGTGGCGGTGTGCACCACCTGGGCGGCTGTGTCGATGGCGGTGACCTGGGTGTGCGGCAGCAGGGTGACGTTGAGCGTCTGTGCGATGGTGGCTGCCGGGGTGGTCACCAACTGCGCCGGACCGCGCTTCTGGCCAAACGCGTTAGACAGCGTGGGCTTGGCGTAGAAGTCGCCTGCGTCCGCTGTGACCAGGGTGATGGGCGTGGCGGTGTCGAGCTTACGGAACTCGCGCACCGCCTGCCAACCGGCTAGGCCCGCGCCGATGATGAGCAGCGGCTGGTCCATTAAATTTCGACAGGTTCGAAGTCGGCCTTGGCCACGCCGCAGTCGGGGCACTCCCAGCTGGCGGGCACATCCGCCCACAGGGTGCCAGCGGCAATGCCGTCTTCGGGGCGGCCAACGGCCTCGTCGTAGATGAAGCCGCAAACGATACAGATATAAGTTTTCATGGTGGGGTTCTCGGTTTTATATAAAAAGTGCCTCTGGCGCAGATAGCACCTGCGCCAGCAGCTATGAAAAGCGTAGTGATTATGCCGTGACAGTCAGGCTGCCTAAGTGGGCCTGGTAGTGGTTGGCGTGGCGCTCTTCCACCTTGGCCAGGGCGGCGAAGCGTTTTTGCGCCTTGGCCAGGGTGGCGACAAACTGGGCGGCGTGGACCTTGGATTCCTCGATCTGCTCGTCCATCTCGGCCACGGCAGCGGCATTGCCCTCGGCTTCGGCGGTGGCGCGGAAGCCGGGGTACATCTCGGTGTATTCGTAGGTTTCACCGTCGATAGCGATTTGCAGCGCCTTGGCCGGGGTCATCGTGGCCTTGGGGTAGAGCAAATCGAGGTGGCCAAAGGCGTGCATGACTTCCTGGTCGGCGGTGGCTTCAAACACCTTGGCGGTGGCTTCGTCGCCGGCTTCCCGCGCCAGCTTGGCGAAGTAGCGGTATTTGATATGGGCCATGGACTCGCCTGCGAAAGCGGATTCGAGGTTGGCGAGGGTTTTGATTTCTGGGCGTTGGCTAGCGATGGACATCGTGGGCTCCTGTGGGGTTAAGTCGTTGTGAACAGGGGCAATCTTACGGCGAATCCATTGCCATTAACAATTGATAAAACCTAATCAATTGATATAAACTATCAAATCACAGAATGTCGATAGCCACCTCGGTGCACCCCGGCACACTGTGCAGTGCCAGCACCACGCCCAAGGCGCGGGCCCGCTCGTGCAGGGCCAGCAGGCCATTGCGGGGCGGCTGGGTGGTGTCAAAGCCGCGGCCGTTGTCGCTGATCCGCAGGCAAATACCACCTTCGCACAGGGGCTTGGCCTGTATGCGCAGCACACTGGCCTGGGCGTGCTGCAATACGTTGGAGAAGGCCTCGAACAGCATGAACTGCAACTGCCGCAGGGCCGCGCTGTCCAGGCGGGCCAGCGGCGGCAACTCGTCCACATCCCATTCCAGTGCGATATCGAGCACCGCAAAACGAGGTGCCAGGCGGTAGCGCAAGTTGGCCAGCAGCGCGGTGATGTCGCCCGGCGGCAGGTGCAGAGCGTCCATCGACAGCTTCAGGTGGTCCAGCGAATCGCGCAAGGTGTAGAGCACCTCGGCCTGGCTGGCCTTGCCCGACTGCAGCTGGCGAATGGCGGTGCTGAGGTGTGCGCCCACACCGTCGTGCATATCGCGCAGGATGCGGGTGCGCTCGCCGGCACGCTCTTGTGCGCGCACCAACTGCTCGTTGTGCTGGTAGAGCAACTGCACGGCGGTTTCCTTGTCGGTAATGCGCTGGGCCATGTGGTCGATCAGGTCGCGCACCTCCACCCGCGCGGTGTGGAAGCGGCTGATGGCGATCAGCGTCAAGATCAGGCCAAACAAGCGGTTCGAATAGGCCAGCAGCGCCGTCTGGCCATAACGGTCATCAAAATGGAACACCACCCAGTCGCGTATGCCCATGGCCACATTGACCCCCAGCGCCATGGCCATGGCGACCCGGTAGGGCTGGAGGCGGGACTGGAACGCCGTGACCCCGTACAGCATGCCAAACGGCAGCATCAGCACCGCCAGCAGGCCGTACCACAGCGTCATGGCCCAGGTGGTGTGCCAGCCGGTGGCGGCATATCCGGCCAAGGCACCGCTGAGCACCAGCGCCGCACCCAGCCACGGCACCGCGGGCGCGTCCAGCCGCCGCCCCCACCCGGCCACCAGGCACAGTGCGCAGGCCATGCACCAGATCCAGCCGCCCAAGGACAACACGATGAGCGCATTCCACCAGGCCCAGGGCAAGGGCGGCTGCTCCACCAGCTGGTTGCCCAGGCGGAGCAGAAAAAACAGTTCGGCCAGTGCGGTGTACAGGTACAAGCGGTCGCGCTCCACCGCTCCGGGCCGGGTGGCCGAGGGCTCGGTCTGCGTCCACCACAGCAGGCTGGCCATGGTGACCATGAACAGCCCCCAGAACGCCAGTAGGCGAAAACCCAAATCCACCCGCTCGGCCTCCTCCTGGTAGCGCGCCATCACCGCGTTCTCGGGCCCCACCACCACGGCAGCCATGCCACCGCGCCGCCCCACGTGGGCATGCACCAGGACGCGCAGCAG
>NZ_JBDTEM010000040.1:0-2407 GCF_039922535.1 Rhodoferax sp.
CGGCGCTTTGAGTGGAAGTGCGACAGCCTGAACGCGCCGTCCAGGGTGGCGGCCAAGCGGCTGGGTTTCCAGTTTGAGGGCATCTTCCGCCAGGCGGTGGTGTACAAGGCCCGCAACCGCGATACCGCCTGGTTTTCCATCCTCGACACCGAATGGCCGCTGCTGCGGGCGGCCTTCAAGCAGTGGCTGGCAGCCGACAACTTTGACGCGCAGGGGCAGCAGCGGCAGTCGTTGGACAGTTTCCGATCGCTATCGGTTTAATAGCTGGCTGCGCAGGCACAATATGCGCCAGCGGCCTATTTGACTAATTTTTTTCGTACACTGCCTCTAGCGCATCGGCCACGCCCTTCGCCTGCAGGTCCAGGGCGCGGCGGGCGGGGGGCGACAAGTACCAGCCTAGCGGCACCAGCGACGCATCGGTGAGCTGGTCGATCACCAGCACCCTGGCAGCCGGGCCAACCAGCTCGGTATGGCCCAGGGCCTGGCGCATTTCGGCGGGCGGCAGGCGGCCATGGGCTCCGATGCCCGAGACGTTCAGCACCGCCACGGCGGGGCCGAGCAGGTCGGCGTACAGACCCCAGCTCTGGCTCAACACGGGTACGGCCAGGTCGGCGGGCAGGCTGAACGGATAGCTTTTGGGGACGATGCAGGCCGGCGCGGGGCCGGTATCGGGCGGGTTGTCGCAGCCGGGCTTCTTTTGGCCGTTGCGGATCAGCACCAGCAGCGGCTCGGGTGGCGTGCGGCCCGCATCCTTGAAGGCCTGCTGCATGGCGAACCACAGATGGCCCAAGCTGGTCACGCCGCTGTTGTCGAAGTAGCCGCCGTCGGCCAGGTGGCCTTGTTCACCATCACCCGAGGCAGGCTGCACCAGCGCCAGCGGGTTGATGAACGGAAAGCGCGCGGCCACGTGGGCGGCGGCCATCAGATTCAGCGGCGCGCCCAGGTGGGTTTGCACGTCGCGGGCGGCGGGGAAGCTGGTGTTGTCCAGGCGCAGGCTGCTGGCCACGGCCAGTTCACCGCTTTCCACCCAGGTGCTGTTGAGCAGCAAATGTGGCTGGCCTTTGGGCACGCTTTGGATGGGCTGGGCCAGCGCGGGGAAGGCACGCAGCCATTCACGCTCAAAACCCAGCGCCCGGCTCATGCTGCCGCAACCGGGGTGGTCGCACGGCCCCTTGTCGCCACCCGAGGTGGGCAGCAGGCGGGCCAAGCCGTCTTCAAACAGGCCCGCCGCCAACAGGGGCGACAAGGCATCCTGCTGCTGGAAGCCTTTTTTCAGGCAGTCTTCCAACCCCTGCTTGCCCCCGCGCAAACAGGCGCTGTAGGCGGCCATGCCCACCGCCCCACCCGACACGCCCGAGAAGGCGAAACTGGCCTGGTGGAAATCGGGAAACCGCTCCTCCAGGCGCCGCAACACCTGGGCCGTCCAGTAGGCGCTGCGGATACCGCCGCCCTCGCTGGCCACCAAAAACACGCGCGGTGTGCCCGGTGGCAGCCCCTTCACCCAGTCTTTCAGCGCCGCCTGCACCGTGGGGCGCGTCGCGGCATCGACCCGCGCCGCCGGAGGCGGCATCCACAGGTCAAACAGGCGCAGCGCGCCCACGGCCAGCAGCCACAGCAACACCGAACCTGCCAAGCGGCCCCAACGGTGCAGCAGGGTCTGTGGGCGGTCGGTGGGCACCTTCCAGGTGACCAGCAACCAGGCCAGTACCGCCAACAGCACCAGCACCGCCAGCAAGCCAGCGCTTTGCAGGCGCTGCACGGCCAGCGTGGTGACATCGGGCAGCGTCCAGGGCAAGGCGTGGTTATCTGACAGCCCGAAGTAATTCAGCACACCCACCAGCAGCACCCCCACCAGAATCCAGGGCCGGGCCTGGGCCTGCTCGACCAGGCCCAACGCGCCAAAAACGCCCATCCACCACACGAGAGCCAACGCCACCACCGCCAACGCCACCGGAGCGCTGGCGGTGACTTCGGGGGCCCAGGCCATGGCCGCGCGCAACAGCAGCATGCCCAGCAAGGCCATGACCGGCAGGCGGCGCGGGGTGACCCAGCGCAGCAGGTCTGCGCCGCGCGGCACGGCGCGCAGGCGCTCAGTCTGGCCTTCATCGGCCAACAGCGCGTAGACATTGGGCTCACGGTTGTAGTATTCGGCGGTATCTTGCAGGGCCAAGTGCCCGCGCAACCACAGAAAGAACAGCCCCATGCCTACGCAACCACTGCCAAACAGCAGCAGCATGGCCACGGTCTCAGCCAGGGATCGGGCCTCAAAGACCGCGTCGCCCAGTGGCGGAGCCGCATTGAAGGCATCGCCCAGCGCGTAGGCGGTGAGCGCGTACACGCTCAGCAGCGGCAGCATGGCCAGAAACCGGGCCCAGCCCTGGGCAAAGTGGCCCAGCTGTTCGTGCAC